>JAJTGP010000112.1 GCA_021299265.1 Hyphomonadaceae bacterium
CGGGAACCCGCCCTCGCCACTTGCTCCTCCAGCCGCTATAAACTTAGTTACTCATGGGGCTGAACCTGCCAAAAAGTCACAAAGATGACAGGTTCGTGCGGGAGAGTTCAATTGACAGAGATCAAAAGAGTGCTCAAAAAAGTGGCGGCTTTCAATGTGCCCGCCTCAAAACGTAGTCCAGCCTTGCGCTGGTCTGCCGCGTTAAGCCTAAGTAAACCATAAGGTTCCTAGGCTAGCCTCATGTGCTCGGAGACAAACATGACAAGTCGCAAGTTTTCGCTCAGGCTGATCACAGCCTCGACTATGGTGGCAATGGTGTCTTTGGCATCTACGTCGGCAGTGGCCCAAGCGAATCCAAGGTTTGCGCAAATCGTGGTCGATGCGGATACGAATGAAGTGATTTATGAGGAGAACGCGCAAGCGCTGCGCCGTCCGGCCTCAATCACAAAAGTCATGACGCTGTATCTGTTGTTTGATGCGCTGCAAACCGGCGCGATTTCATGGAACGATCAGATTACCTTCTCCCGTTTCGCCAGCAATCAAGCGCCAACGAAGTTAGGCATTGCGCCAGGCAATTCGATCTCTGTTCAGACGGCTGTTGAAGCTTTGGTGGTTCGCTCGGCCAACGACGTGGCCGCTGCTGTAGCAGAGCGACTGGGCGGAAGTGAAGCCAATTTCGCGATGATGATGACCGCCAAAGCGCGCGACCTTGGCATGGTCAACACCACTTTCGCCAATGCCTCTGGCCTGCCGAGTGATCGGCAAGTGACAACGGCCGAGGATCTTGCGCGCTTAGCGATCGCCATTCGCCGCGACTTTCCAGACCAGTATCATTGGTTCTCATTGCGGCAAATGGTTTACAATGGGAGAGTGACCAAGAACCACAACCATCTGATGGCCCGTATGGAGGGCATGGATGGTCTCAAGACTGGGTTTACCCGCAGCTCTGGTTTCAACTTAGCCGCCACGACCGAGCGCAATGGACGACGTATCGTGACTGTCGTTCTAGGTGGACGTACCCGCTTTTCCCGCGATGATTTTGTCGAATTGCTGACGGAGTCCGCCTTTAAGGAATTGGGCACCGGGGCAAATCTGATGGCGGACCAAGCCACCCCCTATCAATACACGTTCCAAGACCCGCGCGATGGTGCCGATGCCGAAGCGCTGGTGATGTCCATTGCTGGCAAGGCTTTGCAGCCGACAGGTGCAACCAATCTGGCCTTTGTGCGAACCCAGCGCACACGTGGCTTCGACCAAGGTCAACCTTCCGTCCTAATGGCCAACGCCACCGCGCAATTGAACCAATCGGCTCGTTTGACCAGCGCTGGCGTGCAAACTGCGTCACTTGACCAGTCCAATGATGACGAGGATCAGGCTGAGGCCGTGAGCACGCAGGCCGTGTCACCTTCTAAAGCGCCGCGTCTCCCGCGCGCCACATCCCACTATGTCGCAACCTCCGCGTTGCAGACCCCTGCCCTACGCCCCGTGATGGATTTCCCTGCATCGACCATGGCAACATCTGAGGCTGCAATCCAAGATGCGAAGACGGTTGAAGTCGCCGCCGTCGCGGAAGAACAAATCCGCTTAGAAGAAGCCCGCGCGCAAGTGGTCCGCCAAGCCAATGAGCGTCGCGCGGCCGAGCGTGCGGCAGCAGAGGCCCGCTCAAAGGCCACGGCAGAGCGCGATGAGCTTACACGCCAGCAGGCCGCCCGTGCGTTAGCGGCGAAAAAGGAAAGCGACCGTCAATTGATCGCAGGGCGCGCCCGGGGCGATGCGATTGTCCAAGTCGGGGCGTTTCGCAGCCAACGCGATGCGAACGCGGCTTTGGCCCAATTCTCGCGCCACTTCCCTTCCTTTGCGAGCCGTGAAGTCAGCAGCGTGAAGCGCTCGGACGGGGTCTGGTATCGCGCGCGCTTCTCCGGCCTTGGTGCCAGCGTCGCTCGCGAAGCCTGCCGGATCGTCTCCGGACGCGGTGGTAGCTGTCAGATTATTGCGGATTGAGGGGCAAAGGCTTAGCGCCGTCCGCCTCTACTCCCACTCAATCGTACCGGGTGGCTTAGACGTCACGTCATAGACCACGCGGTTGATGCCTTTGACTTCATTGACGATGCGGGTCGCGACCCGGCCTAGAAACGCCATGTCAAATGGGAAGAAGTCGGCTGTCATGCCGTCTGTAGAGGTGACGGCGCGCAGCGCGCACACGTGGTCATAGGTCCGTTGGTCGCCCATGACGCCAACGGTTTTGACCGGCAGGAGCACAGCAAAGGCCTGCCAGATGGTGTCATAGAGGCCATTATTGCGTAATTCTTCTAGATAAATCGCATCGGCCTTGCGCAAGATGTCTGCCTTCTCTTGGGTGATCTCGCCGGGGATACGAATGGCAAGGCCGGGGCCGGGAAAAGGATGGCGACCAACAAAGGCTTCATTCAGCCCAAGTTCGCGACCCAAAGCGCGCACCTCGTCTTTGAACAATTCGCGCAAGGGCTCCACCAGCTTCAAATTCATCCGTTCTGGCAGCCCGCCCACATTGTGGTGGCTCTTGATCGTGACCGAAGGGCCGCCGTCAAACGAGACGCTTTCGATCACATCGGGATAGAGTGTACCTTGAGCCAAGAAGCCTGCGCCCCCAACCATGCGCGCTTTTTCTTCAAACACGTCGATGAAGAGCTTGCCGATGGTTTTGCGCTTGGTTTCAGGATCGCTCACCCCTGCCAAAGCACCCAAGAAGCGCGAACTCTCGTCGGCATGGATGAGCGGGATATTGTAATGATCGCGGAACAGGGAGACGACTTGGTCGCTTTCCCCTGCCCGCATCAAGCCGTGATCGACATAGACGCACGTCAATTGGTCGCCAATCGCCTCATGGATTAAAACAGCTGCAACCGAACTATCGACCCCACCGGAGAGACCGCAAATGACTTTTGCCGTGCCGACTTGTGCGCGGATGCGCTCAACTGCCTCCTCGCGGAAAGCCGCCATGGTCCAATCGCCGCGCAGGCCTGCGATCTTGCGCACGAAATTGTGGATCAGTTTAGAGCCGTCTGGCGTGTGAACCACTTCTGGGTGGAACATTACGGTGTAGAAGCGGCGCGCCTCATCGGTGGCGACCGCAAAGGGCGCATTCTCGCTTGTGGCCTTTACGCTAAAGCCTTCGGGCAATTGCGTCACGCGGTCGCCATGGCTCATCCAAACAGGATAACGGCCATCCAGCTCCCAGACGCCATCAAACAAAGCGCTTCGGGCCAAAATCTCGACATCGGCGCGACCAAATTCAGCCGCATGACCGCTTTCAACAACTCCGCCCAATTGGGTCGCCAAGGTTTGTTGGCCATAGCAAATTGCGAGAATGGGAATACCCAGTTCAAACACACTTTGCGGGGCACGCGGCGAGCCTGCATCACCCACGCTAGCCGGACCGCCAGAAAGGATAATCGCTTTGGGGTCAAAGCCTGCATCCAAGACCGCTTGGGCGCGATTATAGGGATGGACCTCGCAATAAACGCCCGCCTCTCGCACACGCCGTGCGATCAGTTGTGTCACTTGAGAGCCGAAATCGATGATGAGGATGTGTTCGTGGGTCGCTTGCGTCATCGCTGCGGTTTAGCGGGATGCGGGCGCAGGGGAAAGACCCCCACGCCGTGTGCCAACAGTGTTTAGGGCTTGCGACCTTGCATGGCCGCACCGCGGATCGGATCAAAGCGGGCCGCCCCTGCATCCACATCGATATTGGCCCCATGGGCGATCTTCCAGCCCTCTGCCAGTTTCACATAGACTAAGGTCATGCGGCTTTCATGCGGTGGCGCCATATCTCCGCTGGGGGTCTTAAAGGCGTCCATATGCCAGTGCACCACAGCGACCACGACCGTTGGCGCAATTTGGGTCAACGATTCCACGGCCAGCAGTTTTTGTTGAACACCGTTGAACATGAGGTCGAAATAGATGCGGTGGGCGCGGTCGACTTCCTCAAAGCCCTGCCAGTGCATCGCCTTTATATTCACCCAATGCACATTGGGGGCATAGAGCCTGCCCATGCTATCGAGATCGCTGATATTCCAAAGATGCTCATAGTCTGAGATTGCAGCGCGGATCGCCGCTTCATCGCCGACAGCTAAAGTCTGAGATGCCGCCTGTGCTGTTTGTGTCATCGCCATTCCTCCAACTGCGCCGATAAGTGCCAAAAGATGTCGTCTAAGCATGATGTGCGTCCAAGATGTGGCACCTGTTTAAACGCCGGCTAGATGGCGCACTTGAACAAATCGGACATTTCAGGACCAACAACAGCAAGGGTTGAAATGGCTTCCATCCTTGCGGCAAAAGTTTGGGGCGTCATGCCGCACAGCGCACGGGCCTCGCGCGATAGATGGGCTTCGTCGGCATAACCGGCCTCTGCCGCAATATGCGCCCAAGTCTGATCTGGCTGCCTACTTTGGGCCGCAAGAGCCGCTTCAAAGCGGGTCAGGCGACCGAAAAATTTTGGAGTCACGCCAACATCGCGCAAGAACCGCCGCTGCAGCTGGCGCGCGCTTATGCCCGCCCGATCCGCCAAGCGGCCGATGCTGACTTTCCCACCTGTTTTGACAAGCAGGCGGGCAATGTGGTCAATCTCGTCAAACGGCCGGGACTGCTCCAGCCAGCTTGCGATCCAAGCCTGCGCGATGGCGACCCTTTCCTCAAACGTCACACTTTTGGCCAAGGCTGATTCAAGGGCTGGAGTTTGCCTTTTCAGGACGTCTGCGAGCGCTAATCCCTGATCGACGGTTTCAGTCATGCGCACGCCGAACAGACGGGCGAGTCCTGTTGGCTGGAAGCGGATCGTAAAGGTCTCAATCTGGCCAACGAAACCCAGATCTTTGCCCGGTGCGCTGGTTACCCCCACCAAAACACTTGTAGGCGTGGCGCTAAATCCTGTGCCTTTCTCGCGCACGAGATAGGGTTCGCGAAAGTAGAATTCGATGAATTGGTCGGGTCGGGCATTTAAAGCGCGAATGACGTTGATGGACTTAAAGTCAGCCCGTCGTTCCCCAAAGGATGCGACAAGGCTGCGCAAACTAGGGTGTGGCGAAATCTGCCTGATTTGTATCGCAGCGCTTGTTTTAGCTTGGCCCTGCGCCTGACGAACGCCCATACGCGGTCTTTCTGAAACCTGCTTCCTTTGTCGCACATCCCCGCTATTGGTCAAGCGAGCAGCTTAAGTTAGGCTGATTCAACTATTAGATGGCGCGCAACCAAGGGGACTTTGGGTGGCCAAGATTGCAATTGCAGGGTGCGGCATTGGCGGGCTTGCAGCCGCAATCTTTCTCCATCAACAAGGCCATGAGATTTGCTTGTTTGAGCGCTTTGAAAAACCGAGCCCGCTTGGCTCGGGCCTTTTGTTACAACCAACGGGGCAAGCAGTTCTAGCCCGCCTTGGTCTTTTGGATGTTGTCAAATCTCATGGTGCCCGAATTGACCGGCTCTATGGCAGTGAAGTCACTAATGGTGCCACCATCTTTGATCTTGGCTATGATCAATTGGGACCAGATCGCTTTGGGATTGGCGTCCATCGCGCGAGCCTGTTTCATGCGCTTTGGCAAAAGACAGGCGAATTAGGCATTGAGGTAAAGGTCAACACCCATGTGGTGTCGCGCGTCTGGGAGGGCGGCAAGAGCTTGCTTATGACAGAGGCAGGCACCCAATTTGGCCCATTTGATTTGGTGGTAGACGCCAGCGGTAGTCATTCGGATTTGGCGCTCAATCTTGGTGCACCAACGCCAAAACCCTTTCAATATGGGGCAGTTTGGGCCAGCCCCATCAATGCAAGCGGGATTTCCGACACTCTAACTCAGCGCTATGTCAGCGCTCACACCATGATTGGCCTGCTGCCGATTGGAACGATGCCAAGCGATCCACACCCGCGTATCGCCTTTTTCTGGAGCTTGAAGCCAGAAGCCTATCCTATTTGGGTCGATGAATTTGAAGGTTGGAAACAACGGGTCGTCGCGCTGTGGCCACAGACCGAAGCCATCGTGGCGCAATTTTCGAAACCCAGCGATCTCACCCTTGCGCGCTATGGCCAGCGAACCTTAAAGCGGCCCTTCGCACCGGGCGTCGTCCATATTGGCGATGCGGCGCATCAGACGAGCCCGCAATTGGGGCAAGGGGCGAATTCTGCTTTGCTGGATGCCGCCATCCTTGCCGACAGTCTTACCTTAACTGGACCAGAGGATGTCGGACCCCAATATGCCAATGCGAGGCGTGGCCCAATCCGCTTTTATCAGGCGGCAAGCTGGCTTCTAACGCCCTTCTTTCAATCCGACGTGAATTTTCTGGCAGCCTTACGCGACGCGCTGTTTCAGCCCCTCGCCTCCATCCCTTACTTTCGGACCGAGATGGCCAAGACTTTTGGCGGCGTGAAAACGGGCCTTTTGACCAGCGCTGCGCCCGAGAATCTGGCTCACGTCAAGTCAAAGGATCAGATCAAGCTACCTTCGTCATCGCACAGATAAAGAAACCATCCGTACCCGTCGCCAAGGGCGTCATCTGCAAACCCGGTCCTGCCTTATGGCAATGCGCTAGAAGGCCCGACAATTCGGCGTCTGTGACCAATGACGTTGGATTAACCGGTGCGAAGGCCGAATTGGCGGCCAAGAAGCGCGTGATACTATCCTCGTTTTCTTCCGGTAGGATCGAGCAGGTGACATACAAAAGCCGACCACCCGGCTTTACCAGAGGCGCAGCCAAAGCCAGGGCGAGCGCTTGTTCCTGCTGACGCTTTTCCAAAGCACCGGGTCGCAAACGCCATTTGGAATCAGGGGCGCGTCGCCAAGTCCCAGATCCGGTACACGGTGCATCGATGAACACAGTGTCCATCAAGCCATGCAGGTCACCTAGGACGTCCTGATCGCGCTTAGGCGTACGAACTTGGCAATTGCGCACCCCTGCCCGCTCGATGCGTTCGTGGCAATTGGCGAGGCGTCGGCTATCGACATCATAGGCGTAGAGCTGACCTTTATTCTCCATCAAAGCTGCAAGCGCCAGTGTTTTGCCACCACCCCCCGCGCACACATCGGCAATCTGCATGCCGGGCTTTGCGCCAGACAGCCGAGCGGCAAGCTGGCTGCCTTCATCTTGAACTTCAAAGCCACCTTTCACAAAGGGCTCTTCCTTCGCCCAAGGAAAGGTGCGGCCTTGTTGCCAAGGGATACGGATGCCATCAGGCGACCAAGGTGTCTTGAAGGCGGATGGGTTGCCATCCTCGCGGACTTTGAGCTGGGTGGACGACAAGAGGTCCTCCAGCACGGCCTCTGGTTTCGCCTTCAGACGATTGACGCGCAGATCCAGCGGTGCAGGCGCTGCTAGGGCCGCCCCTTCCGCCGCCCGCTCATCCCCCAAGACCCGCGCAAAGCTTGCGTCCAGCCACTCAGGATAATCGCCGCGCACATGGTCTGGTGCGCCTTCCAATGTCGCCTCGGCCAGGGCTTTGCGCTCGGCCTCCGTCAGCGGGCTATAGGCATGGGTTTCTTCGTAAGCATCCTTCTCAAGGCTTTCAGCCTCGCGCCCAAAGCCCCAACGCAATGCGCCCAAGACCCACGCACGGGGATCATCGACACCCATGCGAAAGGCACTCGACGCCTTCCAGCGCAGGGCACCGAAGACAATATCGCCAATTTGCGCCCGGTCGCCCGAGCCTGCAAATCGATGGCTCAAGCCCCATTCCTTCAGCACATCGGCCGGGGGGCGTTTACGAGCTTCGACATCAGTCAAAACTTCAATGGCGGCTTGGGCGCGGGCACCGGGACGCATAAATTCAATCTTTCAGGGCGCGCGACAGATAGGTCACGCTTTTGCCGTTGGACAAACTTGCTTGCCCGACAGGAGTAAAGCCAAGAGCGGCGTGGAATTGATCGGAAATAGGGTTAGGCGGATCAGAATTGACCTCGCAGACCACGTGTTCATAGCCTTCAGCCTGTGCAGTTGCAAACAGGCCTTCATAAAGGCGCCGCGCAATGCCCTGCCCACGGGCATGGGCTGCCACGACAATGCGGTCGACATAGATGAAATTGTCCATCCGCTCGACAAACCAAACAAAGTTCGGGCTGTCGTAGGTCGAACCTTTGATGAAGGTGATCAGAAAACCCAAATCGGGCTCTGCGACTTGGCTAAGGTATGAGGCCCCAACCAAGCGCGTTAAGCGATCGTCATCTAACGGCCCAGTTTCGACCTGATTGGCATTGCCAAGGGCAATGACCCACGCAAAATCCTCGCGTGACAAGAGCCGAATGGTCACGAGGCTTAACCCCCGACTGGATAGTTGGGGGCTTCGCGCGTGATGGATACGTCATGAACATGGCTTTCGCGTAAGCCTGCGCTCGTCAACTTGACAAATCGCGCCTTGGACTGGAAGTCTGCGATGGTTGCTGCCCCGGTATAGCCCATGGCTGCCCGCAAACCGCCGACCAATTGATGCAGGATTGGGGCGACCGAACCTTTATAAGGCACTTGGCCCTCAATGCCTTCCGGCACCAGCTTCAATGCATCGCTGACGTCTTTTTGGAAATAGCGGTCAGCAGAGCCGCGGGCCATGGCCCCCAAGGAGCCCATGCCGCGATAGGATTTGTAAGACCGGCCTTGATAGAGGAACACCTCACCGGGGGCTTCATCTGTACCCGCAAACAGGCCACCCAACATTGCGACATTGGCACCAGCTGCAATCGCTTTAGCCAAGTCGCCCGAGAACTTAATACCCCCATCGGCGATCACGGGCGTGCCCGTAGCGTAGGCCGCATCAACGCAATCCATAATCGCGGTCAATTGCGGCACACCGACGCCTGCGACGATCCGTGTGGTACAAATGGAGCCGGGGCCAATACCCACTTTGATCGCATCCGCACCCGCGTCGATCAGCGCCATGGTCGCTTCGCGCGTGGCGACATTACCAGCGATGACTTGCACGCGGTTGGATAGACGCTTGATGCGCTCTACGGCGTCGAGCACGGACCGCGAGTGTCCGTGGGCAGTATCGACCACGATGACATCACAGCCTGCATCCAACAGGAATTCAGAGCGCTCATAGCCAGCATCACCAACAGTGGTAGCGGCACCGACGCGCAGACGACCTTGGTCATCCTTGCAGGCGCTGGGAAAGGCTTGGGCTTTTTCCATATCCTTGACCGTAACGAGGCCGACGCAACGGCCGTCATCATCGACAACGATCAAGCGCTCTACCCGATGCTTGTGCAAAAGCTGGCGAGCGGTGTCTTTGTCAGTGCCTTCGCGAACCGTGTGCAAGTTCTCGCGCGTCATGACTTCATAGACTTTGTCGCTGTCATCGGCGAAGCGAACGTCGCGATTGGTGACGATGCCGACGAGGCGACCGGGCTTGCCTTCAGGCCCACGCTCAACCACCGGAAAACCAGAAACGCCACGGGCGGCCTTAATGGCCTTTACTTCGCCCACCGAGATATCGGGATAGACGGTGATGGGGTTGATCACCATCCCGCTTTCAAAGCGCTTTACCTGACGAACTTGCTCGGCCTGCTCTTCGTTCGACAAATTGCGGTGGATAATGCCGAGGCCGCCGGCTTGAGCCATCGCAATGGCAAGGCGCGCTTCAGTGACGGTATCCATGGCAGAGGAAATGAGTGGGATATTTAGCGCGATTTCCCGCGTCAATTGCGTCCGAACATCCACCTGACCCGGCATCACTTCGGAGGCACCCGGCTCCAGCAGCACGTCGTCAAACGTTACGGCATCTCTAATCGGCGGGGCGACACGGGGGGGGTTAGCGATAGGATTGGACATGGCGGCTGATAGAGTATGGTTGGCCGATCTGTCAACGCTGTTGCTGTAGGTTCACAATTGAAAAAGCCCGCCACCCCACGGGAAGCGGGCTTTCCGTTCGTTGCTTCTAGCGGACCGTTTTAGCGACCGCTTGGCAAATCCTTGAACGCGACATCCTTATCGACGCGGACATCGCCGGGAAGACCCAAGATGCGCTCTGCGATGATGTTTTTCAGGATTTCGTCAGTCCCACCAGCAATCCGCAAACCAGCTGCCCACATGTGGCTCTGCTGGAATACGCCTTCAGACGGGGCATAAGCGGTATCGGTGATGATGCCGAAGTGGTCCATCGCTTCCATGGCATTGTGGGTAATGTCTTGGAGCTGGTTAGCGGTGATGATTTTGCCAATCGAGCTTTCAGGTCCCGGTGTCTGCCCTTTGGACAGAGCCGTCATGGTACGGAACTTGGCGAGCTTATAGCCTTCTGCTCGCACAAACCAATCAGCCACTTTTTGGCGGAAGGTTTGATCTTCGGCCAAGGTGCCACCATCCTGACCGGGCATGGTTTTAGCCCATTCAAAAATCTCTTTATAGTCCGGGCCGGGGCTACCGCCGACGGCCAAGCGCTCGTTCATCAAGGTAACCAAAGCCACCGACCAGCCATTGCCTTCCCCTCCCAGCATTTGGCTGTTGGAGACGCGCACATCGGTGAAATAGACTTCATTGAAGTTAGATCCGCCCGACATTTGGTGGATGGGGCGCACTTCAATGCCAGGGCTCTTCATATCAATGAAGAACATCGACAAGCCCTTATGCTTGGCCTTGTCGGCATTGGTGCGGACAAGCACGATGCCCCAATCCGAATAATGCGCACCCGAGGTCCACACCTTCTGGCCATTGATCACCCAATCATCACCATCGCGGACTGCTTTGGTTTTGAGGCCAGCCACGTCGGACCCGGCAGAGGGTTCAGAGAACAACTGGCACCAGATTTCTTCGCCGCGCAGCGCGGGGCCGACATGGCGTTCTTTCTGGGCATCGGTTGCAAAGGCAATCACGGTGGGCACACACATGCCAAGGCCAATGGTGAACGGCCCTGCAGGGGCGTCAAACTTGCCCTCTTCTTGGCCAAAGATCACCGAGAAAATGGGCGCGAGGCCCTGCCCGCCCTGTTCTTTTGGCCATGTGATGCCGGCAAATCCATTTTCAGCTTTAGCCTTTTGATAGGCTTTGGCCGCCAACATATATTCCTTGTCAGACAAGCGCTTTTGCAAGCTTTCCGTCTGGCCGGCTCTGGGCTGCACATGGGCTGCTAAGAAGGTTTGTGCCCGTTGACGGAAGGCTGCTTCTTCTGGGGTATCATTGAAGTCCATAAGTCTCTCCATCCATCCAAGTGTTAGGCCGCGTTGCGCATTTCCAAGCGGCGGACGAGTTTTTCTTTCCAAAGAGATGGCGCACCCGCTTGCACAGCCAAGAGCTTGGAGCGACGATAATACAGGTGACAATCCACTTCCCACGTAAAGCCCATGCCGCCATGGGTTTGGATATTCTCCTTCGACGCCAAATAATAAGCGTCGCAGGCTGCAATGCGGGCCGCCGCAGCCGCCAGTGGCAATTCCGGGGCGTCGCTGCTCAAAGCCCAAGCGCCATAAAAGGCGTTGGAGCGGGCAATTTCGAGCGCGACATACATGTCGGCCAATTTGTGCTTGATCGCTTGGAAGCTGCCGATCTGGCGCGAGAAGGCATATCGACCCTTGGCGTAATCGGTCGCCATATCCAAACAGGCTTGGCTGCCACCGATTTGCTCAAACGACAACAACACCGCTGCACGATCATAAATGCGCTGTAGCAGGGCCTCACCGTCACCTGCTTCACCCAGAAGCTGCGCTGGGGCTTTGGTAAAGGTGAGGGTGGCGTGCGAGCGGGTTGGATCAAACGTCTTGATCGCTTTAGATTCCACTCCTGCCCCGGTCAGGTCTACGATCACCAAGGACGTGCCGTCTTGATGCTTGGCAAGGACCAAAGCATGGGTGGCGCAGTCGCCGTCGGTCACCGGCACTTTCATACCCGTCACACTGGTGCCGTCGAAGATGGTCTTTAGGTTGGCGGCACGCGGCTCGCCGGGGCCTTCAGACGCAGCAACACAGCCGATCACACCACCTTCGGCCAGCTTCGGCAGAATAGCAGATTTCTGCGCGTCCGTGCCTGCGATCTTGATGGCTTCGGCAAAGAAATAAACCGTGGAGGCCCAAGGCACGGGTGCCAACGACCGGCCCATTTCCTCTGCCAAAACGCAGAGTTCAAGCTCGCCCAAGCCTAAACCACCAAATTCCTCAGGAATCGCTGCACCCAGCCAACCCATCTCTGCAATGGCTTTCCACAAACCAGCGTCATGGGACTTTTGTTCATCGTTCAACACGGCCCGAACCACCGCCATACTGGACTGTTCGGACAAGAACTTGCGCGCTTGTTCTTTGAGATATTTTTGGTCGTCAGAAAAATCGAAATTCATGTGACGTGTGCCTCCCAAGGTCGCGGCAACGGCTTACCCGTAACCGTCTGTTTGTTTGTTTGAGAGCAACATAAGCAAGTTTACGTGAACGGAAAGCCGTCACCTTAGGGAAGATCGCGCATTTGTGCGCAGTGTCTGCAGCCTCATTAGGTGCGGAAGCCGTTCGTCGGGCGTGGCAGCGGCGTGCCAGCGGTCGATGTCGGCTGACGCAGCCCTGCAGAAATGCCGGCAGCTGCTGCCAGTTTTTGCTGTGACGACGCCTCGGCCAGCATAGTTGGCTGAAGCGGCTTCTCAAGGTCGCGCATTCCGCGCAAACGGGTCGCAATCAGGCGTGGATCGGCCTCGCCTGTTTTGCGTGCATTGGCTTGTGGGTCCGTAATATCAGTACCGGCAGCCCGTGGCAGTTTTGCCGGTTCTTGATAGGTGAACTTAAAGCGCATCGTGGTTGCCACAGCTTCGCCAAACACAATGGCTTCGGCATTGTCCAAAGCCGACAAGAAGGAAATCGTTGAGCCACTCGAATCGGCGATGGCTGAGCGGATGATTTCCTGATCGCGGTCATTTGCCAGACGCATGGCAAAAACGGTGGAACATTGCGACAAAATCGTCGGGTCCAGTTCGCCAGGGCGCTGCGACACAACCGCGATGGAACAGCC
>JAJTGP010000123.1 GCA_021299265.1 Hyphomonadaceae bacterium
CAGACACCGAAATTCATCTCTGACCCCTTCACCATGGGTGTGGCGTCTGGTGATCCAACGCAGGACGGTTTTGTGCTTTGGACGCGCTTAGCGCCAGAACCGCTTGACCCAGAATATTCAATTGACGGCTTGGTGGATGTCCAGTGCGAAATCGCTGAGGATGAGGCCTTTACCAAAGTCGTGCGACGCGAATTTGCCGTCGCCCGGCCCGATAATGCACATTGCGTGCATGTCGAGGTAGGCGGTCTGAAGCCTAACCGGCCGTACTTCTACCGGTTCCGCGTTGGGTTAGCTGTATCGCCGGTCGGCCGCACCCGCACGACCCCGGAATTTGGGGCACCACTGGCCAAGATGCGCTTTGCTTGGCATTCATGTGCGCATTACGAACAGGGCTTGTTCACCGCTTATGGCGATCTCGCCAAGCAGAATCCAGACGTCATCCTATCGCTCGGCGACTACATCTATGAGGTGTCCTATGGTGCCGCGGTCCGCCGCATGCCGGTTGAAGATGCCTTTAGCTTGAGCGACTATCGTCTCATTCATGCTGTCCACAAAATGGACCCAGACCTTCAAGCTGCCCATGCTGCTGCCCCATGGCTCTATATCTGGGATGATCATGAAGTCGCCAATGACTATCAGGCTGACTTTGGAAAAGTCCTGCCCGGCCAAGATCCGGCTAAAGACTTTCCAATCCGCAAATACAATGCATATAAGGCCTTCTTTGAGAGCCAGCCCTTGCGGGCGCGTTCTCGATTTGATGCCGCGAACCGCATGCGGATTTATGGCCAAAGCGGCTGGGGTGATCTTTTGGACTTCACCTTGCTCGACACGCGCCAATATCGCTCCAAGGGGGCTTGCTTGTCGCCGGGGCGGCAAGAGGCAGAGAGCGTGAGTCGCGCAACCTGCGCTGAACTGCAGGACCCGTCGCGCACCATTTTGGGTGCCCGACAAGAGCGCTTTGTGTCCGAGAATTTCATGCGTGCGCCGTTTAAATGGTCGGTCTTGGTTCAGCCAACAATCTTCTCAACCCTGTTTCAGAAGAACAGCCAAGGCGATCCTACCGCCTTTACAGATGGCTGGAGTGGGTTTGAGCCCGCGCGTCAAAAGATCATCGACCTAATGGCGCGGCGGCGTCGCGATGTGTCCTCGGTCGTCATCGGCGGCGATATGCACGGCTTTTGGGCCAATGATGTAAAGCAAGATTATGCCAAGCCTGAGAGCGACACAGTCGCGGTGGAGTTCGTCAGCAGTTCGATTACCTCCATCTCGTTCAATTACGACCGTTGGAATCGCATATTCCCCGACAATCCGCATTTGAAGTGGCAAGATGACCGCGTGCGCGGCTATGGCCTCGTGGACGTAACCCCACAGACGATGGACGTACGCTTGATGAGTACGCCGACGACGTGGCGGCGGGATCAGGCCTTTAAGCCCCTGAAGCGCTATGTGGTCGAGCGCGGTAAACCGGCACTCAACGAAGCATAGGTTCCGCAGACACCCATCTTGCGGCCCGCTCCGGAGAGGGCCATGTGACGAGCCCCGGATTATGTCGCCTCGAGGAGCGCTATTTTGACGCATCTGAACATCCCTGCCGAATGGGCCGCTCACAAGGCGATTTGGACGTGCTGGCCGTCGGCAGCGGACTTATGGCAGGAAGACTTGGCCCCCGCGCGTGCCGAAGTGGCCGCCATGATCCGCGCCCTCGTCGCGCCAACGCCTGCCGGCAAGGTTGGCGACCTTGTGCATGTGCTAGCCTATGGCGACGAAGCCGTGGAAAGCGCCCGCCTAAGCCTGCCGTCCCAAGTGCACGTTCATGCTTGCGGGTTTGGTGATATCTGGTTGCGCGATACCGGCCCCATCTTTGCCAAGCGCGACGGCAAGGCCGTGGCCTTGCGGTTTGGCTTTAATGGCTGGGGCGGCAAATATGACTTGCCGTTTGATGACAGTGTCGGTGACAAGGTTGCGGAAGCTGCAGGTGCCCCCGTGCAACGGGCTGAGTTCATTCTTGAAGGTGGTGCTGTTGACCATGACGGCGAAGGCACAATCCTGACCACAAGACAGTGCTTGCTTAATCCAAACCGGAATGCCGGCTGGACAGAGGCGGTCGCTGAATCTTACTTGCAATCAGCCTTGGGGGCAAAGAAGGTGCTGTGGCTGGGTGATGGTTTGGCCAATGATCACACCGATGGGCATGTGGACAATATTGCGCGCTTTATCGGCCCTGGCCGCGTGATGTGCATGGCCCCCTATGGCGAGAATGACCCCAACCGGGATGTCCTCGATCAGATTACCGCAGATTTGCGCGCCATGACCGATGCTGCGGGGCGGGTGCTGGACGTCGTCCAAATCCCATCCCCGGGCTTGGTGGAAGATGAAGACGGCGCGGCGATTCCTGCCTCGCATATGAACTTCATCATTGGCAACGCCAGCGTGGTCATGCCGCATTATGGCACGCCGTCAGCCGATGCAGCCCTGCGCGGTTTAGCTGCTGCCTTTCCAAATCACCGAATTGTCGGCATTCAAAGCACGGCCATTCTAACCGGTGGCGGTAGTTTCCATTGTATCACCCAGCAGGAGCCAGCCTAATATGTCGCGCCTAGTGAACCTTGCTGCTCTGCAGACCCATTATGGCTCTGGTCTTCAAGATAATATTGATCGCACCATTGCCCTAATCCGCCAGGCTGCCGCTGGCGGTGCTCAGATCATTCTGCCGTCAGAATTGTTCCAAGGGCCGTATTTCTGCACCACACAGGACGAGCGCTGGTTCGCCACCGCCTATCCGGCCTTAGAGCATCCCTGTGTGACGCAGTTGCAGCCTGTCGCGGCAGAGTTGGGCGTTGTGATCCCTGTGTCTATTTTTGAGCGTGAAGGGCCGCGCTATTACAATAGTGTGGTGATCCTTGATGCCGACGGGACAGCACTCGGCACATATCGGAAAAGCCATATCCCGGATGGTCCTGGCTATCAGGAGAAATATTATTTCCGCCCGGGTGATGCAGGGTTCAAAGTCTGGAACACGCGCTTTGCCAAGATAGGCGTCGGTATCTGTTGGGATCAATGGTATCCTGAAGCGGCGCGCGCCATGGCCTTGTTGGGTGCTGAGGTCCTTTTCTACCCAACGGCGATCGGGTCAGAGCCGCATGACGGTACGCTGGATACACGCGATCCTTGGCGTCGTGCGATGCAGGGACACGCGGTCAGCAACGTGATTCCTGTGGTCGCCGCCAATCGAATTGGTGTCGAAAAGGGGTTGGGCGATGATCAGTACTTCTATGGTTCGTCCTTCATTGCCGATCATCGCGGAGATTTGATCTCAGACCTATCCCGTACCGACGAAGGAATTGCGACTGGCACCGTCGACCTGACATTTTTGGATCGGCACCGCGCTGCGTGGGGGTTTTTCAGGGATCGGCGACCAGATCTCTATGCACAAAACTGAGTCAAATTTGCCTTTCACGGTTATAAAACCGTAACAAAACCAGACTCAATTATTAACAACAGCATCTTCTACAGACATTTCCTGCCTCACAGCGGCAATTTAGCGCATAGCCCCCTTCCACAAACGCGAAAGGGCGGCTAGGACTCCGGTGGAGCCCGATCGTTACAAAAAGGTTAACGGCGGGACTGATTTTGGAGGATACAGAAAACCATGTTTGCTCTTCTGCAAGCCGCCGGTGCTGCTGACACCGCTGCCACCCCCGCCGCTGACGCAACTGTTGCTGCTGCTGCTGAAACCACGAACGCTGTTGTTGAGTCAGTGAATGCTGTCGCAGCTGCTGCTGCACCTGCTGCACCAAGTGCCGCTGAAGCCGCTGCTGCTGCTGCAGAAGCTGCCAAGAACGCTGGTCAACAAAACATCACGCTGATGGACATGATCGCTGCTTCGCCATTCGTGTCGAAGGTTGTTTTGGTCATTTTGTTGCTTTGCGCCGTATACGCCATCGCCTTGATGTTCGAAAAAATCATCGTCATGCGCGGCAACAAGAAGCGCACCGTTGAATTCGTTGCTGCTTACAAGAAGGCAAAGTCCCCAGAAGAAGCGGCTCAATTGCTGGCAAAGCAACCAGATGGCTTCGCAAAGAAAATGTTTGCTGCTGGCTATGGCGAGCTGCAAAAGGCGAAGGATGCCGGCCTCTACAACAACCGCGACGCTCGCGGTGACTTGCTTGAGCGCATCCGTTCGGCAATGACTGCTGAGCAGAACAAGGGTCTTGAAGAGCTTGGTTCCAACATGACCTTCTTGGCTTCGATCGGTTCGAACGCGCCATTTATCGGTCTGTTCGGTACCGTTTGGGGCATCATGAACTCGTTCATCGCTATCGCAAACACCCAGACCACCTCGCTGGCCGTTGTGGCACCAGGTATCGCTGAAGCTCTGTTCGCAACCGCTGCAGGCCTCGTGGCTGCTATCCCAGCCGTGTTGATTTACAACTTCTCCGCAAAGCAAACCGGCACGATCGGTGGCTATTTGGAAGATTTTGAAGCCGACTTCATCTCGCTGGTTACCCGCGACATGGACAAGCAGGGCTGATCGGGGCTCTAGAAAAGGAGACCGATCATGGGTGCAAAACTAGCCGGAGGCGGCGGCGGCAAAAGAGGCCAGCTGGATGTCAACGCAGAACCAAACATCGTGCCATTCGTGGACGTCATGTTGGTGCTGTTGATCATCTTCATGGTGGCTTCGCCTGTTGCTTCAGTGGACATTAATGTCACGCTGCCAGACTCCAAGGTATTGCCGTCAAAGCGGCCACCAAAGCCTACCTATGTCACGATTCAAGACAAGGGTGGCGTCGTTGGCTTCTTCGTGGGCAATGACGAAGTCGTGGACACCACGGTCCTCGGGAAAAAGGCCTTCGAAGGCGTTGTCAAAGACAACCCAACCTTCGGCGGTGACTTGGCTAAAATCATCGACCAACGGATTTACATCCGCGCCGATGGCGATACGCCATACCGTAACGTGGTTTTCGCTATGAACCGCCTTCAAGATGAAGGCTTCTATAAAGTTGCGCTCGTTGGCGCAGACAAACGCCGCTAGGTTAGGGAGGTACAATCATGTTGAATTTTTATGCCGCCCAGGTCTGTTTCTGCGAGATTTTGAACCTGAAGGGAGCAATGCACCATGGGCGCTAAACTCTCCGGAGGGGGCAGAGGCAAAGGCTTGCAGCCGAGCTCGGAACCCAATATCGTTCCGTTCATCGACATTCTCTTGGTGTTGCTGATCATCTTCATGGTGGCAGCTCCAATTCCGACGACGGACGTGAAAGTGGACCTTCCACCGCCATCTCCGCCGCCCGATAAGCCGCAAGAGAAGCCAAAAACCCCGACTGTTGTCGACATTCGTGACGACGGAACGGGTACGCCGCAAATCTTTGTGGATGCCCAGTTGACCGATTCTGATGCCTTGGCTGCCAAGGTTCTTGAACGGATCACCTTCCATGTGCCAGATTCTCCAAACCGCCTCCTGGAAACAGTTCGGGTGCGTGCGGATCAAACCTTGCCATATGCGTCGGTGATGGGGACCATGGCGATCCTACAGGAAGCCAACTTCCAAAAAGTCTCGTTGGTTGCTGAAGATGCAATCAGCCCAGATCAGTTGCGATAGGAGGGCAATGAGATATGGCTAAATATCGTATGTTGTTCCTCTTGATCTCGATCATTATTTGGTCGGGTATCTTGTACGGCGTCTCCAAAGTACGCCCGCACATCGTGACGGACTTCTTGGACAATCTAAACGTCGTGAAGGCGGAGAAGGAAAAGAAACTTCCTCCACCGCCTCCACCTCCGCCGCCGCCTGAAAAGCTGCCACCGCCACCGCCATTGGTGGAGCGTCAGACCAAGATAATCGTGGATATTCCGCCGCCTCCGGTGGAAGAAATCCGCGAGACTGTGGTGCGCGCCCCTCCACCTCCGGCACCTGCGTTGACGGACTATCAGCCGCCAGCACCGCCACCACCACCACCGGCTCCACCGCCACCGCCTCCGCCGCCATCGTGCACAGAGGCACCGAAGAACCCCCGCAAACTGCGTGATTTCAACGTGGAGCGGGCTTATCCACAGCGTGCTGTGGACCGTGGGACTGAAGGTAGTGTTCGGGCAACTTTGCAGATTGACGCGACCGGTTCGGTTGTTGGGGTCATCATCACCTCGGCTAACCCACCAGGCGTGTTCGAATCGGCCGTTGAGCGGGAAGCACGTCGTATGCGCTTCGAGCCAGCTCGTCGGAACTGCGAGAACGTGGCTGATGATTACCCACTCGAAGTCAAGTTCGTTTTGGGCGAGTAATCGCAAGAGCTTCGGCTAAAATTAGGGGCTGCTGTACTCTGTACAGCGGTCCTTTTTGTTTGCGGAGGCCGAGGGTTGGGCACAAAAAAGGGGCGGCCGAGGCCACCCCTTTTCGCACACAGGGCTTGAAGCCGATGGCTTATTCGAACAGTTTTGCCCAGCGTGGCTTGACCCGATCTTTCCAATGACCGCGATGGTAAGCGTCTGAGGCGATCAGTGGCACCACGGTGGAGGCTTCCGCAAACACCATTTGCTCGAGTGCCACCGAAACCTTGCCCCATGAGCAGGCTTCTTTGAGGGTCGAAGAGGAGCAAGCACCGTCGCGCACGTCGGCCACGGTAATCTGCACCGCATAGGCATGCATCTCAGCTTCGACGCCCAGAATTTCTGCGCACACAACGGTGTCTTGGGCAAAGTTCTTCGGCACGCCGCCGCCAACCATGAACAAGCCGGTGCGACCCGCTGCGATCTTGATGTCGGTGAGTTCGCGGAAGTCTGCGATCGCATCAATCACCAAGTATGGCTTCTTGTCTTTCATGTGTTGAACTTGGTGCTTCACCAAGCCAAAGCCAGCCGAGCTGTCGACAAAGGCGGGGCAGAAGATGGGCACGCCGCACTCATACGCAGTTTGGATCAAGCTGCCTTCCTTTTTGGCATTGCCTTCGCTCAACCATTTACCCATGGCGGCAATGAACGCGCGCGAGGAATAGGCCTTAGGCTCAAGGCTGTCTGCGATTTCCAAAATGGTGTGGTCGCAGGCCTGCAGCTCTTCTTCATCGATATAGGTGTCATAGATGCGATCGATATAGAGGCTGCGCAGGGTTTCATCGTCTGGCACTTCTAGGGCTTGGTAGTGCTTGAAGCCGAGCGCTTCAAAGAAGTCCATGTCGATGATGGAAGCGCCGGTGGCGACGATGGCGTCAACCATGCCGTACTTCACCATGTCGCGGTAGACATGCATGCAACCGCCTGCGCTGGTCGAGCCAGCCAAGGTCAACCAGACAGACGCTTCCTTGTCGGCGATCATGGTGTTGAAAATCTCAGCCGCACGACCGGTGTCACGGCTGGTGAAGGACATTTTCTTCATGCTGTCGATAATGGGGCGCGCATCATAAGACGCGATATCCACATGCTCGACGACATTGGAGAGAAGTTCAGCTTTACGATTTACGTTGATGGAATCAGCCATAGTTTGGGCACTCTTTTAACCTGAGCCATAAGGCCAGCGACCGCGCCGGAACTCCCTATGGGCCAATGATGGGCGGCATTAGCCGAAATTGCACCAGAATGAAATCATGCATGTGTGACTGTTGCAGTCGCACTTAAGCTGCCAGCCAAGCTTCAAGGTGCGCATTGACCGCCTCTGGAGCCTCTTGCTGCACCCAATGCCCGACGCCCTTGAGGCGCCGTAGCGTGAAATCCTGCACCAAACCGTCATAGCCATCGGTCAATTCCACGCCTAGAGCGAGGTCTTCGTCGCCCCAGATCATCAAAGTGGGCACGGTGATAGGGGCAACATGGTCACGCGTGAAATTCGCCATCCCAGCCGTTTGGGCTGCTGCCCGATAATAGTTGATCATAGAGCTAAGTGCGCCCGGGATCAGAGCATTGTCACGATAGACTTGAAGGACCTCTGGGCCCAAATTCGTTTGGTCTAGGGCGAGTGCGCTAAAGGCTCGGCCAATTGCCCGCGCCCCACCGGCGGCGAGCAGCTTTTCAGGTAGCCAAGGAAGCTGGAAGAAGAAGACATACCAGCTCTTCTTCAATTGCCGCCAAGTTCGCAGGCCTTCGGCCAATCGGGCCGGATGGGGCACATTGAGGATCACCAAGCGCGCTAGCGGCCGCAGGTTTGAGGCCGCGAATGCCCAGGCAATGATAGCCCCCCAATCATGGGCGATCAGCGTCACAGGTCGCCCGTTGCTTGCTTGATCCATGAGCTGTGCGACGTCCTCCATCAGTTGCTCGATGGCATAGTCGCGCATGTGGGGTGGCTTGGAACTCTGGCCATAGCCCCGCAGATTCGGGGCCCAAACTTCATAGCCCAATTTCACTAGAAGTGGGATTTGGAAGCGCCAAGAATGATGGGACTCTGGAAAACCATGCAGCAGCACCGCAAGCTTACTTCCGCCCTTGCCTGCGATCAGGGTTTCAAGGCGCTGGCCATTGGCTTCGATGAAGACGATATCGCTAAGAGTATCAGACGCCATGGCTTGTTCCTTCCTTCCCTGCTCTAACTAGTTATCAATGCTAAGCCTAGGGGTGCTCGTAGACGGTATCGCGGACAAAGCGCTCTCCGCCTCCTTGTCTTTGCCCTTGGTTGCAGGCATTTTGGCGGCATGAATATGCATGTCCCCACCCCAGAGACACCTGAAGCCCTGATGCTGGCCATGGGTGGCCGCGCGCGCGCGGCAGCCAAAGCCGTGCGTGAAGCAGGCGCTAACACCCGTTCAGCGGCTCTTCTTGCGATGGCGCGCCACATTCGTGCTGCTGCACCGGCCATTTTAGCCGCCAATGAGGTGGATATGGTCCGCAGCGCGGCAGAAGGCCTGTCACCTTCCATGCTAGACCGGCTCAAGCTGGATCCTGCCCGTTTGGAAGCCATGGCAGCGGCGGTTGAGGATGTCGCAGGCCAGCCCGATCAATTGGGCGAGGTGATGAAGGATTGGACGCGGCCAAACGGCCTGCATATGCAGCGTGTGCGCATTCCGATTGGCGTGATTGGCATCATTTACGAGAGCCGTCCTAACGTCACAGCCGATGCGGGCGCCTTATGTCTGCGCTCTGGCAATTGCGTTATCCTCCGGGGCGGTTCTGACGCGATTGGCAGTTCAACTGAAATCACTAAAGCCCTGCGCGCAGGATTGGCGGAGGCGGGCTTGCCTGAAGATGCGATCCAATTGGTGGGCACCACCGATCGGGCAGCGGTCGGGGCCATGTTGACCGGCCTCAATGGCTCTATCGACATGATTATTCCCCGAGGTGGCAAAAGCCTTGTCGCCCGGGTGCAAACCGAAGCCCGCGTGCCGGTGTTGAGCCATTTGGAAGGCATTTGCCATACCTACGTCCAAGCTGGTGCGGACCCTGAGAAAGCCATCGCATTGATCGTGAATGCGAAATTGCGCCGCACGGGTGTCTGTGGATCAACGGAGACGCTTTTGATTGATCAGGCCGTCGCGCACACGCTTTTGCCTCAAATCGCAGAGGCCTTGAAGGCGAAGGGTTGCGAGTTACGCGGCGATGCGGCTGCCCTAGCAATTGTGCCCATGACACCAGCTACGGAAGAAGATTGGCGCACTGAATATCTGGCCCCCATTCTGTCCGTGGCCGTAGTCCCAGGCATCGAAGCGGCCATCGCGCATATTGCGTGCTACGGTTCTGGCCACACAGATTGTATTGTGACCGACGATGAAGCAGCAGCAGAGCGCTTCTTGCATGAAGTCGATAGCGCCATCGTTCTGGTCAATGCGTCCACCCAATATGCCGATGGTGGCGAATTTGGCTTTGGTGGCGAGATCGGCATTGGCACAGGTCGCCTTCACGCGCGCGGCCCCGTAGGGGCCGAGGGTCTTACAACCTACAAATATGTCGTGCGTGGCTCTGGCCAGACCCGGCCGTAGTCAAAACTTGGCCTAACGGAAAAGTTGCGCTTTAGCTTGGGCAGCGATTGAACAGGCGACCGGGGCCAGAGCCATCAACGGCCTGCCCATCGCGCACCAATACATAGGGCTGATGCTCGGGCAGGCGGCCTTCAAAGTGCCATTCCTGCATTTGGTTCGGCCCAGTCTTCTTATAGCGCTCAACGGTCTGGTTACAGCCTACGGGCGCGCAAACGCGGGTCTCAATTTCGATTAGGCCGTCGGTGCTCGTACCAACCCGGAGCAATTCCAGCTTCTCACCATCACCTTTTTTACCAGAGCCGACTTCGACTTGTGGTCCAGGGTTGAAGCTAAAGGTCTGGAAGTTCTCTTTCATGTCACACGACGTCGTGCGCCAAACTGATTGGCCCAACCAAGCCTGTGCAGGATTGGCGGGGGTTGCAACCGAGGAAGTTCCACCCCGAAGACCCGCAGGCTTTTTAGGCTTCGCCTCTACCGGCATGCCGAACAACGCAGCTACCAGCAGGGCGGTCAAGATTGAGGCGCGCAGGCGGGCAGGAAAGGGCATTGGTAGAGACAATCGCATCAGGTAACTCCAGAACCCATTCTGCCAGATCCTACCTTGCCAGGATGTGAACAAAGCCCTGTCTTGGTGTGGATTTATTCTGGCCCTGAGCTCCATCACGGCCTATCGTGACCTGATGAGCGATCTGGTCTCCCTGCCTTCAGGAACCCCAAGGGGCAATCCGATGCGTGATGTCGCCTCGCTGATCGGGGGGCAGACATTGCTGCAGATCGCTGGTGGCTTGTTAAGCGTCTGGTTGCCACTTCAGATGCAAGCGCTCCAGTTCACAGGCAGCCAAATTGGCTTGGTTGCCTCCGCTTATGGTCTGGGCTTTTTGGCGGGGGCTTGGTTTGCGCCCAACATGTTGCGGGCGATCGGGGCCATTCGGAGTTACGCAGCGGCGGCATCCATCGCCTGTGTGACGACCCTTTTGCTCTATGCCAGTGATTCCGCTTGGGCATGGTCGTTTAGCCGTTTGCTAGCTGGTGCCGCGATTGCGGTGATGTTTGCAGCGGCAGAAGGCTGGATGGCGTC
>JAJTGP010000272.1 GCA_021299265.1 Hyphomonadaceae bacterium
ATCGGCTCCCTCGTCACCATGTTCAAACCAGAAGAGTGCCAAAACTACTTCGCTAGCTGTGGCTATGATGCTTATTAAACAGGAACCGCTCTATATCTTCGTTTTATAGATAAATTATATATAATTTTACTACAATTTATTTCATTTAATAGATATAATTATTGGTACTGTAGATTAGATCAAAATGACAAACTTTTCAATTTTATGACAAAAGTAAAAGGGCCCAAGCCGATTTGGCTTGAGCCCCTCTGTGATACGTGAATATTTTAAACCGCGTCGCCTTAGCGGAACAGCGACAGAGCCGACTGCGACGAGCTGTTGGCGATCGACAGAGCCTGAATACCCAACTGAGACTTGGTTTGCAGGGCCTGCAGTTTGGCGCTTTCCTTGGCGAGGTCGGCGTCTGCGATAGCCCCGATCCCGTTGTTCAACGCGTCTTGCAGCTTACCGATGAACGTGCGGTGCACCTCCAAACGCTTTGCGCCAGCACCCCAAGTTGCCAATTGGGTACCCAAGTTGGTGATGGATGCGTTCACAAGACCCAATGCGGTGCCCGACGTGGTGTTGTCAGTCAGAACGCTACCAGCCGCGACGGTCACAACGCCGCCGCCTAATGCCAAGCTGACACCGTTGACCGTGATCGTGTTACCACCAGCTGCGTCGCCCAAGGACACAGCATTGCTCGGCGTACCTTGAATCATGTTCGCGCCATCAAACGAAGCGTTTGCAATGACACTGGTGATCTGGTCACGGAGTTGGGCAAAGTCGGCGGCAAGCGCGGCTTGTGCCGAAGCCGAGTTACCAGCTTGGGTGCCAGCCAAAGCCTTGCCCTTCATTTCGTTCAGAAGTTCCATGATGCTCTCGCCAGCCGCAATACCGGTGTCGAGGATGGAGGCGGCGCGGTCAGTCGATTCACGAACGCGGTCATAGGCACCAACGTCGGAGCGCATCTTATTGGCGATCGCCCAGATCGCACCATTGTCTTTTGCAGAGGCGACCTTCAAACCCGTCGAAATGGCGTTCTGGGTTTTGGCGAGGTCGGAATTGGTCTGATTCAAAGTTTGAAGCGCGACCATGGCGCCTTGATTCGTGTTTACGCTGAGCATTTCTAGCCCTCATCCATACTTGGTTGTCCCTCGCTACGAGCGAGGTGTATTCGTTTTGAATACCCCTCTAGCCTAAAAGTGAGTTCTGAATCCGGAGTTGAGAAACGTGGTAAATAAAATCCTACTAGTAGAGAAAGTGCAGTATTGTTGGGTAATGGAAATGGTTGATGGATGTTTTCAACTGAAATCAACAAACGAACCAATCAACAGAATGCTATGACATTTTTTGAATATTTATGGTTTATTTTTCAAGCCATGTACGACCTATGAAGCCCATATCGAGGCAGGTCGGCAGGTTTTAAAAAAATTGGGTGCCGCTGCGAGTCACCCTTTTTCGCGCCGCTTTTTCTGAACCAACGACCAAAAGAGGGCACGTCGGAGCCGCTTGAAAGTCGCTTGGCCGATCGGATTGGCCAAGTTTGCCCGCTAATTCAGCGATAGACTTTAGTGCTTGCGGACGAATTCCGCGCGCAGCACGAGGCCGCGAATGGTGTCGTGCTTGCAGTCAATTTCTTGCGCATCCCCCGTCAGACGGATCGAGCGGATGACGGTGCCGCGCCGCAACGTCTGCCCCGCCCCCTTCACGTCGAGGTCCTTTACCAGAACCACGGCGTCGCCATCTTGCAAGACATTGCCAACCGCATCGCGCACCACGACAGCGCTTTCCGCCTGCGTCCGCGCGGCCAATTCCGATTCCGGCATCCACTCCCCGCTCGCTTCATCATAGACATAGTCATCGTCGCTAGTGGTCATGGCGGGTTCCTTGGGTCACATGCCCGATCACATAGACAGGTTGCGCAGCATAAAACAAGTTTGGCTCAACGAGTATGGTCGCGCCGCGACAATGCACTCAGGTCCATGCCTGACGCCGGCCCACACTGGATGGCGGAATGCCATCCAATCAAGGACCAACACTCACCAGATGTGCGCCACCCTCATGGTCGGTCAGAGAGAACCGACGGCCCGTAAAGCGGGCTGCAAGGTCCATCGCCGTCAACAAATGTTGGCTTGGCTTGACGGTGGTGAATTGCCCACGCCCAGCAAGGACGAAGGGCAAAATCAATTGATCCGCCAGATGTGGCCCAGCAAAGGCGATGGCGTCCTGATAGCCTTGCATACGTGCAGCAGCCACTTTCCCCAATTGCTCAGCCGGGACGCCCAATTGTCCAAAGCCGCTGACCAGTTCGGTGACATGGGCATAGCGCGCCGTCAGCATCAAAATCACACCAGGGCCTTGATCGGGCGGCAGTTCTCGGACCGAAAAGGCACTTTCAGGCCAAGCAGGCAAAGCCGCCTGCACACGGCCGCGCAGACGCCGGGCCACATCAAATGAAAGGGCCGAGAAATGCGCCTCGCAAGCGACATCCACGAGGGCACCGCGATCCAGACACGCGATGGGGCGCAAAGGTGCAGGCTCAATTTCCACTTCAATCCGACCACCCCCGCGCGGGTAAAACCCGTGCCGGATGAGACGCGCGGAGACCTTCGGCCCCATTTGATTAATCAGGGGCAGATAGCAACGCTCTAAGAACTCAAAGGGCGGTGCGCCCATGGCATGGGTCCCGCCTTCGAGAACCAATTTCGAGGGGTTATCGGCAAAGATGAGAGGCATGAGGATCGTTTGCAACACGAGGCCGGTGGATCCCGCATTACCAATTGAAAAATGATATTCGCCTGGCGATATCTTGCCCGGGCGAAAGGTCAATTCAGTGGTGCCGACATGGATGCCGTCGCAAACAGAGCCCGAGATTTGTCGCGCGGCTTCCACCGCCGTTGCGTGCTGACGCATGAGGCCGGGCTTTGAGCGCTTGGCGCGAATATTGGTCATGTGAAAGGGCTCACCCGTGATGAGCGACAAGGCGCACGCATTGCGCACCATTTGCCCGCCGCCTTCCCCTTCTGATCCATCAATACTAATCATCTTAACTCACTTAATCTCATTGTTTTGTGCGCGTATGGCCACCAAAAGTGCCAACAGATGCGCCCCTTTTTTGTATCCGTATGAAGCACGAAATCGCCTTCGCCGCACGCAAGCCGGTGAAGGCAAGCTATCAGGTCGACACAGCCTGCCGCCCCGATCGTCAACAGCAAATGGTTGCCTTCTTCGACAAGTTCTAGACCAGTTAGCTCCGACGAATAAGCGACGCGAAGCTTGGCCACGTGCCGATCACAGACTTGATTGTAGCCAATTCCGTGCAACAGCGCTTCAGAAACCGGCTCCAAAGGCAGGGTTCGGTAGGAAGCATGATCGTTACGAAGAAAATCAATCAAGGCAATGAAAGCTTGCGCGCCTTGCCCGTCAGCTGACACATGCCAGCCACGCCAGCCCTGTTTTGGCTGGCGATACTGCCAAATCCACAGCTTCCCCGTAAACACAGGGGGCGATTTCCAAGCCTGCATTTGAGCCTCCAAAATCTCTGAAACCCGTGTGAAGGGCATTACCCCTTCACACAGACCACTTGCTTCAGTGTGTGGACAATCTCCACCAGATCGGCCTGAGCGGCCATCACGGCTTCGATTGGTTTGTAGGCCTTCGGCGTCTCATCGATCACGCCAGCATCCTTGCGGCACTCAACCCCTTCGGTGTCACGAATGTGCTCGTCCAAGCTGACACGCCGCTTGGCCTCGTTACGAGACATCACGCGACCTGCACCATGGCTGCAGCTATGGAAGCTCTCGGGATTACCAAGGCCGCGAACGATGAAGCTTTTGGCCCCCATCGATCCCGGAATGATGCCCAAGACATCTTTAGCGGCCCGAACAGCACCCTTACGGGTCACCAGAACATTCTCACCAAAGTGATTTTCCCGCGTCACATAATTGTGGTGACAGTTAACGGCCTCCAATTCTGCTTCAAACGGTTTGGTGATCTCGCGCCGCAGCGCGGCAATGACATTGGTCATCATCATGCGACGGTTCAAAGCTGCAAAGTCTTGCGCCCAACCAACCGCTTCAACATAGTCATTGAAATGATCGGTCCCCTCCGGGAAATAGGCCAAGTCCTCATCGGGCAAGTTGATATGCCACTTGCGCATATCTTGCTTAGCCAATTCGATGAAATAGGTGCCAATGGCGTTACCGACCCCGCGGGAGCCAGAGTGTAACATCACCCACACCCGCGCCGCTTCATCGAGACATAATTCAATGAAGTGATTGCCGGTCCCCAAGGTTCCCAGATGCATCAGATGATTGGTGTTCTTGAACCGGGGGTATTTGGCACAGATCAGGTCAAACCGCTCAACCAGATTGGCCCAAGCCGCAACGATGGCAGGCGGTGGATTGCTCCACGAGCCCTTATCGCGTGCGCCACGCCCGACCGTCCGACCATGTGGCACCGCCACCTCAATCGCCCGGCGAATGCCCTCCAGATTATCTGGCAAGTCATGCGCCATTAGCGAGGTTCGCGCCGCCATCATGCCGCAACCAATGTCGACGCCGACAGCGGCAGGAATCACAGCCCCCTTGGTCGGAATAACCGATCCAACAGTGGCCCCAATCCCCACATGAACGTCGGGCATGGCGGCAACATGCTTGAAGATGAAGGGCATCTTCGCCGCACTCGCCAGCTGTTCGCGTGCCTTATCGTCAACGGGAACGCCGCGCGTCCACATTTTGATCGGCACCCCACCTTCAACGGCGGTAAATTCAAATGCTGCCTCGCTCATCGAAGCTCTCCTTCTCTCTTCTCTAGAGAGGTCTGGCCGCAATGTGCGGCAAAAGACCTCTCGTGCAAAACTGTTTTTTGGAACTTCCGGGGCAGCCGGCCTATTCCGGCTGCCCCATCCATTCCTGCGGGCTGAGCTGTTTGACTGACCCAGCGCCTATACAACAGCAACGCCTGTGCCAACTTGTGCCAGGTCGCACAGGAAAGTTTTTATCCAACTGATTTTATATACTGTTTTTTCTTAATTTTGATCATTGCGAGCAAAAACCGCCAATTTCACCATAAGCAATTTGTATAATTTCATATAATAATATATAATTTTGGCGCATGAGACCGATCACACTTATCAGTATTCTTGGCTCGACCCTCGACGCCTCCCCCTATGGCCCAGCGCGCTGGCAGAAATGGCGGCCGTCGGTGGGAATCTGCATGCATGAGGAGTTGCGGGTCGACCGCTTCCTGATGATCCACGACACCGCCCATCGGCGCCTTGCCGAATTTGTCAGCGCCGACATCGCCTCGGTCTCGCCCGAAACCACCGTGGAGCGCCATGCCATCAATTTTAAAAATCCTTGGGACTTTGAAGAGGTTTATGGAAAGCTTCTGGACTTTGCGCGCGCGCAAAAACTCGACCCCGAGGCGGAAGATTATCTAATCCACATCACGACCGGGACGCACGTCGCGCAAATCTGCCTCTATCTGCTGACAGAAGCGCGCTATCTGCCGGGCCGCTTGCTCCAGACCCAGCCCAAGCGCGGCATCCCCGATGCTGCAGGCGATTGGAGTGTGATTGACCTCGACTTGTCGCGCTACGATTCCATCGCCACCCGTTTCGCGAAAGAAAGTGCTGAAAGCACGTCGTTTTTGAAATCGGGCATTGAAACGCGCAGCCGCGCCTTCAACACCCTGATCGACGAGATTGAACAGGTAGCCAGTCGCACCCGAGCCCCTATCCTATTGATGGGGCCGACCGGGGCAGGCAAAAGCCAATTGGCACGGCGCATCTTTGAACTCAAAAAACTCAAGCACCAAGTCAATGGCCCCTTGGTGGAGGTCAATTGCGCGACGTTGCGCGGCGATAGTGCGATGTCGGCCTTGTTTGGGCATAAGCGAGGCTCGTTCACGGGCGCATCAGCCGATCGTCCGGGGCTGTTACGGGCCGCAGATGGCGGGCTGTTGTTCCTCGATGAAATTGGCGAACTGGGCTTGGACGAGCAAGCCATGATCCTGCGCGCCATAGAGGATAAGCGCTTTTTGCCGGTTGGGGCCGACCGGGAAGTGCACAGCGACTTCCAACTTATCGCGGGGACCAATCGAGACCTCGCCCAGAGCGTCGCGCAGGGCCGGTTCCGCGACGACCTCTATGCGCGCCTCAATCTCTGGACATTTTCGCTACCGGGCCTCGCCGCGCGACGCGAGGATATTGCGCCCAATCTCGATTATGAGCTGGATCATTATGCCGCGCGTGAAGGCACAAGGGTGACCTTCAACAAAGAAGCACGAGAGCGCTATTTGGCCTTTGCCATGTCGCACGATGCAACATGGTCTGGGAACTTCCGGGACTTGGCCGCCAGTGTCACGCGGATGGCGACCTTCTCGCCCAAGGGCCGGATTGATAGTGACGTCGTCGCCACTGAGATCACCCGACTGCAACGCGTGTGGACAGGCAGTACGACCCCGACCGATGATTTGGCCGACATTTTGTCTGCCGAAGAGCTGGATGGCCTAGACCCCTTTGATCGCGTTCAATTGGCCTATGTTGTCGCCACCTGCCGGACCAGCCCGTCACTGTCCGAGGCTGGGCGCAAGCTGTTTGCTGCCTCCCGAACCAAGCGGGCGAGCGTGAATGACGCCGATCGACTGCGTAAGTACCTCGGGCGCTTCGGCATCACGTGGGACCAACTTGCTGTCTAGGCAGGGACTCGCGTCCACCCCAAGCGCACCGCCAGACCACCGAGCTCTGAGGTTTCCAAGATCAAAGTGCCACCGCTGGCCGCGATGAGGTCGCGCGTGATGGCAAGGCCGAGGCCTTGGGTGCCAATTGCTTCGTCAAGGCGAACGCCACGCTCGAGCGCCAGACGGCTTTGATCCTGCGACAAGCCCGGCCCATCGTCCTCGACCGAGACCTTCAGGCCACCACCTTCGACACGAGCTCGAACCTTGATGAGGTGGCTGGCATGGCGGGTAGCATTATCCAGAAGCGCGCCCAGCACTTCAAAGGCACTGTCCTCGGTCAGGGGCACCAGACAATCCTCTCCCACCTCTATCTCAAACCGCTTGCTGGAACCGGCAGGCGTACGCCCGACGACGCGAACCAAACGCTCTATCACCGGCCTGAGCAAACACGTGCCGCGCGCATCGGGGGCCCATTGGGCACGCGCCAATTCTGCCTGAACTGCAATATTGAGGACCGACAGGCTTTCCTGCAGGGCCGTTTGCGACTTGGCATCGCCCAAGTCGCCCACTTGCATTTTAAGCGCAGTGAGCGGGGTCTTCAGCGCATGGGCCAGGTCGCGTGCCCGGTCCCGCGCTCTGGCCATATCGTCACTCCGCGCATCGGCCAGCGCATTTATCGCTTGGATCAGCGGCCCAACTTCTTGCGGATGCTCCCCTGACACCAGCCGGGCCTTGGAATCGGCTTTCAGACCCGTCAGCCGCGCCCGCAGCGCCGCCAGTGGTTGTAGGCCTTGGGTCACCTGCACCACTGAGGCCAAGGTCAAAACGGACCAGAGCAGCAAGAGGAAAAGCGCGAGTTCTTGGGCAAAATCCTGCCTTGCCTGCGTGATAACAGCATGGTCCTGCCCGACTTCAACCAATAGTTCTGGCCCTTTTGCGTCTGGGCGGATGGTACGGGCCACCCGCAACATGGCGGGCTCAAACGGACCCTTGGTCGTCAAGCTTTCCCAGGTTTGAGACGGGGCCTGCGTGAGCGAAGGCCAAGCGCCATCCCAAAGCGAGCGCGAACCTAAATTGCCTTTCTCGCTGGAGACATACCAGTAAAGGCCGCTGGCGGGGCGGGTAAATCGCGGGTCATACAGGGCCTGGCTGAGCACGGGCTTCCCGGCCGCATCCATGGACATGCCAGCAACCAAGGCTTCGCCCTGACGGATCAACTCCGCCGTCACTTGCCGCTCTGTATGGCGCTCAAACAGCAAGGATAGCGCAACCCAGGAAAAGCCCAAGGCTAAGCCATTCCACAGCGCGGCCAAAGCAAACAGCCGGACCTTGAGGCTGTTGGACCTTTTGCTCATGGGGCTAAGTCCCGCAACACATAGCCAAAGCCGCGCCGCGTCTCGATGGTCTCAGACCCGATCTTGCGGCGAAGGCGCGCCACCAAGGCTTCGACCGCATTGGCATCTAGCATGTCGGTTCCGTGCAGATGCTCGCCCAATTCACCAGCCGATAAGGGTCGCCCGCCAGCATTGGCGAGTAGGTCTAAAAGACGAAACTCTAATGGCGAGAGGCGCACTTGTGCCCCGTCATAGGTGGCAGTGGCGCGAAACAGATCGAGGCTAAGGCGGCCCGCAGTAATCACATTGCCCGTTCGCCCGGCGGCCCGGCGGATCAATCCCCGTAAGCGAGCGATCAGTTCGGGCGGCTCAAACGGCTTGGCGAGATAATCATCGGCCCCCGCCTCTATCCCCTCAACCTTTTCTGCCCAAGACCCGCGTGCGGACAAGATAATGACCGGCATTGCGCGGCCTTCCTGCCGCCAACGCTTCAAGACAGACAATCCGTCCAATCGCGGTAAGCCCAAATCCAGAACGACAGCATCGAAGTCTTCGTCACTACCCAGCGCCCAAGCCCGCTCTCCATCGCCACAGGCTTCAACCAAAAAGCCCGCTGCCTCGAGACTTACCTTGAGAGCAGCGCTGATCATCGGATCATCTTCGACCAACAATACGCGCATCAATCGGCCTCCCGCTTCAGGATTTGGCCCGTCGCGGCGGCAATCTCCAACTCAATCACGCGGCCCGATGGCGCGAGGATTTTAAACTCATAGACGTCTTGGCCATGCTCATTCTCCAAATCCACTTTCACAACTTCACCCGGCACGGCGGCAAGGGCGATGGCTTGGACTTTGAGGAAGGGCAGATTGTTGCTTGCCGGTTGAACCGGACCTTCGTGTTGCGCAGGCGCAGGCGCTTGCGGCGGCTGCCCACAGCCTGCCAGCACGGCAAGGATCACGACAAGAAAAGGGCCAATCCGCTTCATACCTCCCCTCTGTAACGAATTGGCGCTGACATCAAGCTGACGCTTTGCTGACGATTGGGAACGGCAGGGCGTCAGGAAGGGCTGGGTAAGGTCGGATCATCAACAACCCAAACCGGAGACTTCACATGGCCCTTTCAACCCCTATCCGCATCGCTCTTGGCATTGGTGTCGCCGCACTGGCAGTCGCAGGATTTGCTGTCGCTTCAGGCCAATTGTCGCCAGCCAAGACCACGACAAACACCAATACACTCACCAACCAAATCACCGACAGGGATCAGGACGACCGAGACGACCGTCAGGAGAGCCGTACGGAGACCCGCGTGATCGACGCTAAGACGGGCCAAGTCCTGACCGAGGATGTGCGCCGCACGGAAAACCGCTCTCACCATGAACGTGACGAGGATGAGTCGCATGAAAGTGACGATGACCATGGCGGGCGCGATCATGACTGAGGCCGCAGCCCCCTCACCCAGCGCCGCGTCTGAGCCCAAGCCCGAAACCAATTGGGTGAGGGTTTGGGACCCACTGGTCCGCATCGCGCACTGGCTGTTGCTGATCGCTATTGCCACGGCCTTGATCACACGCGGCGAGCCCGAAACCCTGCATCAAGCAGCGGGCTATTTCGCTGCGGGCTATGTGGTGTTCCGCCTCTTCTGGGGAATTGCCGGGCCAGAGCATGCGCGGTTTGAAAACTTCCTCGCCTCGCCTTTTGCCGCCTTTAAGTATGTGGCTGACTTGGTGACAGGAAAAGGCACCCGCCACATCGGCCACTCACCCCCGGGTGGTCTGATGGTGATCGCCCTTCTTCTGGTCATGAGTTTGACAGCGGGAACCGGCATGGCGATGGAAAA
>JAJTGP010000181.1 GCA_021299265.1 Hyphomonadaceae bacterium
AACACCACATCCATTTCGCCCGCAGGGGCGGGGATGGCATCCAGATTGACCAAGGCGACGCGTAGCGCTTCATCGGCGAGAGCTTTGAGATGTCCCTCTTCGATCCATTGCGCATAATCGGCGCGCCCGCCTGCGCCAGCAGAACCGCTCTCCCGTCGACCATCCTTTTCAGCGGTGACGGAGACATTAACACGTACCAAAGGCCGGGTGTCGGTGCGTACATCGCCATCGAGGCGCACAATGGCGATTTCTTTGCGGGAAGCGGCCAGCGACACAGAAACTTGAACAACCCGTGAGTCCTTGGCCCGCACATAGGCGTCAATCTCGCCCAAGGTCGCGATTTTGGCTTCAAAGCTGGGCGCGGAAAGCGGATCGCTGTCGCTATAGAGTTTGGCATTGGTGCGGGCAGGCGCTTCTGCCAGCGTGCCTGAATGGCCCCGTTTGGCAATGCTAGCGGCGGCCGCAGCGCGCTTCAGCGAGGCGTTGGATAATTCGTTTGCATGGGCATAGCCGGCTGCTTCACCGGCGACCACCCGCAGACCAAAACCCTCATCTGAATCATAAGATGCTGATTTTAAACGACCATCATCCCATAAAAAGCTTTCGCCACGGGCGCGCTCGAGGAATAACTCCCCATCATCGGCATGGTGCAGAGCCTCTTTGAGAACCGCTTCAGAGCCAGCCGCCAAGGCCAATTCGGATAGAGGGGCTAGGGTTTGCTCAATCGTCTGCTCAGTCATGGGGGATCCTTCCAACACCATTTAAGACTTAAGCAGTGTTGGCGGCAATGCAAACGAGGGATACAGCCAGCCGATTAGCCTAGCAGATGCGCATCTTTGCGCCAAATCTTGTCGCAATGACGCATTTTGCCAGTTTAAACCCTCTAAGCAGGGTGATTGTGACGAACCTGCCCTATGGGCATCCCTCTGCTTGAGGGTGGGGCTTACTGAAAAGCATGGTGTTTCCAATGTGTCGCCCCACTTTCCCCCCGCCGCCTAGGCGTGTTATGGCCTTGTATGATTAGGGCGACTCTTTGTTGCCCTGCGACAATTTGTACACATCGACGCGCGTGACAAATGGTCTCAGAGAGCTATTTCGGTTCGATGAGGCCGCGTCATGTGGTTTGACGTGGTTAAGGGGAGCATCATATGCGTCGTTGGCAATCGGCAGGATTAGCTGGATTGATCACTGCGGCATCGGCCGCTGGGTTTGCTTGGGCAGATCAGCCCGTAGATAAGGGCTATGCACTTCAGGCTCCAGTGACGGAAGTCGCGCGGGACATCACTTTCTTTCATGATGCGATCCTGTTGCCGATCATCGTCTTGATCTCGCTGTTTGTCGCGGGACTTTTGGCTTATTGCGTCATCCGCTTTAACAAGCAGGCCAATCCTGTGCCGGCAAAGTTCACGCACAACACCACGATCGAAATCGTCTGGACCTTGATCCCTGTGTTGATCTTGGTTGGTATCTCGGCCTTCTCGTTCCCCTTGTTGTATAAAGAAGACCAAACACCTGCCAAATACGACATGACCCTAAAGGTCACCGGGCACCAATGGTATTGGAGCTATGAGTATACCGATGCGGAAGGTGTCGGCTTTGACGCCAACATGTTGCCGCAGGACGAGGCGAAAGCCGCAGGCAAGCCATATCTCTTGGGCACAGACAATGCAGTTGTCGTCCCTGTTGGCAAAGTTGTTCGCGTGCAAGTCACCGCTTCCGACGTGATCCACTCGTGGGCGATGCCATCGTTTGGCGTGAAAATGGATGCCGTTCCAGGACGTTTGAACGAAGCTTGGTTCCGCGTGGACAAGCCTGGCGTCTATTATGGCCAGTGCTCGGAAATCTGCGGCGTGAAGCATGCTTACATGCCAGTCGAAATCAAAGCCGTACCTCAAGCCGAGTTTGACGCTTGGATTGCGTCGCAAAAGTCGGCCGATGCTGGCTCGACCAATCCTGCAGCGGCTCAGTTAGCTGCGACCTCAACTACCACGGCCGCTTCGGCCCAAGCCAATTAAATCTCAGGGACATACTGAACATGGCAAGCACTGCTGCTCATCTTGAAGCCCCCGCGATGGCGGATTTGAGCGACCGCCCCTCGGTCTTCAATCCCATGCGTTGGCTGTTGTCGACCAACCACAAAGACATTGGCACCATGTATTTGGTCTTTGCGATCTTCGCAGGGATTTTTGGTGGCGCGCTGTCCGGCATGATCCGGATGGAATTGATGGAACCCGGCCTGCAATATTTTGGCGTGGCCGGCGACCCAACCGCGCAAGGCCCTTGGGGCAATGCGCATAATTACAACGTGGTTGTTACCATGCACGGGCTGATCATGATCTTCTTCATGGTTATGCCTGCGATGATTGGTGGCTTTGGTAACTGGTTCGTGCCTCTGCAAATTGGCGCGCCAGACATGGCCTTCCCACGCATGAACAACATCTCCTTCTGGTTGTTGCCATTCTCCTTTGCACTGGGCGCACTCTCCATGGTCGTCCCCGGTCAAGGTGCAGACCCTGGTTTTGGCGGCGGTTGGGTTCTGTATCCACCACTGTCGACTTCGGGCCATAACGGTCCATCGATGGACTTGTTGATTTTGTCGCTTCACATTGCGGGTATCAGCTCGATC
>JAJTGP010000221.1 GCA_021299265.1 Hyphomonadaceae bacterium
AGCCACGTCTGCCTCGCTTTCTCCCGCTTATCCATTCCGCAACCAGAACCGCCGCTAAAACGATAAGGCCTCTTTGTTGCGAACGAGAACAGGATAGGGGGTTTTAAAAAGAGGGGGATAGATTTTGTTTTGTCCCGGCCTGAAGGGGTAGTTTTCCATCAGGAAGGCTTTGGTGCAGGCCCTGCCTGCACCAAAGGCTAACCTCGATTGCCCGGCCACGATATTCAAAGCGGTTGGGTGACCCGACTGGGCACCAAAGCGCGTCTAGACAAATCGAGCTTTTCCATCGATGACATCCCCGCCAGAGTGCAAGCATATAGCCCCCCCTGACTTTGCAGCACAAGGTCTGGGACTCGGCAGATGTTGTCGGGGATAACATCTTTTGGGGTGAATGAAAGAACCTTCCCCCTATTGCACCCGCTTATAGGCCGTATATTCCTTAGTCGGATCTTGCAGTACGGGACGCAGCACCAAGGCCGTATTGGCGGGCACTTCGACGCGGATGAGACCTGCGCGGACACGGGTTTGATAGCCGGTAAAGACGTCCTTCAAAGCCTCATTATTCATCAGCTTTGAATCGCGAACCGATAGGAATTCCGAGACTGGCGCATCGGTTGGATTGACCAGAACGACTGCCAATTCACCCACTTTGTCAGTATAGCGGGTGAAGGCCAGAAGCGTTTCGGTATCGAGGCGGCGGAACTCCCCAATGCGGAGGGCACGCATCTCTTTGCGAAGCCGGGTCAATTGGCGCAGCCAGACGAATTCTGCGTTGCTGTCATTGGCTTTTGACCAATCCATCGGTGCCCGGTTCATCGGGTCATCCGCCCCTTCCAGACCCACTTCGACGCCATAATAAAGATTGGGCGAACCGGGCAAAGTGAATTGCAGGATCTGAGCCATGCGCCGCGATTTTGCATCTGGCAAGCGATTGGCCAAGCGCGGCCGATCATGATTGTCCAACACAATCCACGAGCGCAACAGACCTTCATAATCGCTGTCGGTCACCATTCGCTCGAGGATGGAAGCGGCTTGGCGGCCAGAGACCTTGCCATCGACCAATTCATAAATCACTTCGCCGGCGGTGATGTTCAACATCCCATCCATCGGCCCCAGCCATTGTTCGGGATAATTATAAATCTCGCCCAGCATCAGCGAACCGGGTTTCGCCTGATGGGCGGCCTTGGTGGCATCGCCTAAGAATTTAAAGCCGATGTCATAGGCGACATCGAGGCGCCAGCCATCCACGCCATCGCGCAGCCAGCCTTGAATGACCGAATCTGGGTCACCATACAGACGAGCCTGAACAGCGGGGGTTTCCCATTTCACGTCTGGCAGATTGGCAATATCCCACCAGCCGCGATAGCCCATTTTATACTCTGGGCCGATAAAATACCAGTCGCGATAGGGGCTATTGGGGTTTTTCAGCGCATCCTGAAACTGCGGCGAGTTGCGCCCCATATGGTTCAAAACGCCATCGAGGACGAGGCGCATGCCCTTGTCATGCAGGCCAGCTGCCAGCTTCTTGACGTCGTCGCGCGTGCCATATTCGGGCGAGACTTTGAAATAATCATTGGCGTCATATTTGTGGTTGGTGAAGGCGTCATGGATCGGACCCAAATAGAGGACATCGACATCGAGCGCTTTAATATAGTCGAGTTTGCTGGCCAGACTGTCGAGATCGCCACCCCAGAAGTCGAGCTCATGCGTCCAAAGGCCCTGCTCTGGTAGGAGCTTCCCACGCTTGGGCGTGCTGGACCATGGGTGCAAGGTGCGCGGGGCGGCATAGAGTGCGCGCTTGGCTTCTAGGTCGCGCGAGGGCGCGAACCGATCTACCATCACCTGATACACCACCGGGCCAATGCGCCAATCGGCTTCACGTGCGGCGAGCTTGGGCGCGAGCGCCAAATCATGGGGATTAGCGAACGAGATGGGTTCAGACACTTTCGGGCGTTCCTTGTGTTGCACGGGGCGCGGTGTTTGGGCAAAGGCCAAGGTGCTAACAAGCAAAGCGCTCGCCGCACAGGCACAGGTGCGCAAGATCGTTTTCCAGCGATTTTTTACCATGTAGCACGCCACCCAATTGCTTGTTGTTTTCCTACATAGTGCCGGAGTGGTCGCGAAATGCAAGGGTGTGAGATGCGGCTCGACCCATGCCACAAATAGGCCTAGAGCAGAGGTTAGAGCTGTCTATTCGTTGATTATTGTCCAAACTTGGCATTGAATTCAGATGGATTTGACTGGCAAAACACGTAAGAAGATCGCGGGACGCAAGAGGCTTGGAATGACCCCGAGGGGAATGTCACGATGAACCGGCGCTGGATGATTTTGGGTGGCACAGGGCTGAGCCTCGCGGCTGGCTTGGGCATTTGGACTTGGTTTTCACGCAGCAAGACTAACGACGGCAAGCTGCCAACGCCCGAACCTACACCCGCCCAGCCGACACCTGAACCGGCAAAAGCTCTTCCCAAGTCAGAGGTGGCCAAGACGGGCCCTGCCAAATCTTCCATCCGTGAAGGCTTGATCAAAGACCCGACCGTGCGCGAAAGCCCCGAAGCGGCCATTGCGCGAGGGACTGGGCTTGCTTGGCGCAAGCCGCAATTGGCGGAAGTGGTGACGCCTGACAAATGGTTGGCCGTGCGCCCCTTGAGTGAGCCGGGCTTTGCCGCGCGCGCGGGTGCTGGCGTCGACATTACCGATGCCGTCCTTCGCGAACTGGTGGGGGACAAGGAATTGGCCCCTGGGCCTGTAGTGTTTGCTATTCGCGGTGCGGTTTCAGATCGGCCGAGCAATCCGTTTGCCTCCGGCCATCGCTTGAGCATTGTGCCGCCCGATCATTTGAATTTCTGCTGCACCATCGGCGTGTGGGACCCAGAAACCAAGCAATTATCGACTTATGCAGCCTCAACCGTGCCGAACCGCACCGCGATTGTCTCCTCCGCTTTAGGGGTGCAGGCGGCCAATATGTTGTTGCCGGGCGTGTTTGATTATGTGCCGGGCTCGCACTCCAATTATAAGAAATACGGCTTCCCCTTCTCGATCATAGGAGCTTTGCGCCAGAATGGGGCGGGCGGCGGTGCAGGCGCGCTGAAAGTCTTGCGCGCCACAACTCCGATGGGGATGCAGGGTGCCAGCGTTTCCACGACCACGGACGATAACATTCATTGCGCTGAGACACCCTTGCTGGAGCCCTATGACCGTTTCTCGTCGGAAGGCTGCATGGTGGTGGCCGGGCGCTATACGCCGCAAGAAGGCCACACCGGGCCTTGGGCGCGCTTCTTGAAGGACGCGAAGTTTAAGGGCCGCTCGAAAGTCACGGTCATTCTGGCCAATAGCACGCAACTGCCAGTGGTATGACCTGCTTGCCTTAACACGGACGGCTAACTGGGCTATGAGGCCCGCCATGAGCACTGCACACGCCCTTTTTGCCCTGTTTCGAATTATCAGCCCGGCACGCCGCTGACTTCGATTCCGCGTGCCGGGAAGACATCGCCATAAAATCAAGTCATGACACGCGTGGCGTAAAACCACGCAGCGCGCTTAGATAAAGACCGAACCGATGACCTCAGAACCACGCGACTATCGCCCCACCATCTTCTTGCCCGACACCCCTTTCCCGATGCGCGCAGGCTTGCCGCAGAAGGAACCGCAATTTGTCGCGAAATGGCAGGCAGAAGACCTCTATGGCCGCCAGCGTAAGGCCAGCGCCGGGCGCACGCGCTTTGTCTATCATGATGGCCCACCCTATGCGAACGGCAACTCCCACATCGGGCACTCGCTGAACAATAGCTTGAAGGACTTTGTCTGCCGTTCCCGCCAAGTCTTGGGCTTTGACGCGGACTTTGTACCTGGCTGGGACTGCCACGGTCTGCCCATTGAGTGGAAGGTCGAAGAAGAGTTTCGCGCCAAGGGCCGCAAAAAGGACGAAGTGCCAGCCGCCGAATTCCGCGCCGCCTGCCGCGTCTATGCGCAAAAATGGGTCGATATCCAAAGCGGTGAGCGCCAGCGCATGGGCCTGATGGCCAATTTCGCCAATCCGTACCGGACGATGGATTATGAGGCCGAAGCCACCATCGCCGAGGAATTCCTCAAAGTCGTGAGAACCGGCCTTGTGTTCCGTGGCTCCAAGCCCGTGATGTGGAGCCCGGTTGAGCGTACCTCGCTGGCCGAAGCCGAAGTTGAATATCAAGAAAAGGTCAGCCCGACGATTTGGGTGAAGTTTCCGATCCTAAGCGGCCCTGCAACAGGCGCGAGCCTGATCATCTGGACCACCACCCCTTGGACCATCCCGGGCAACCGCGCCGTCAGCTATTCGCCCGACATTGCCTATGGTGTCTATGAAGTTGAAGCCATGGAAGCCGACCTCGCCTTTGCGCCTTGGGCAGCCCCCGGTGACCGCCTGGTTGTCGCTGACAAGCTGAAGGATGATGTTTTTGGCGCGGCAAAGATTGCGTCCGCTAAACGCGTGGCAGACTTTGACCCCTCCACGGCACTGTGCGCGCACCCCTTGCGTGGCCAAGGCTATGACTTTGATGTGCCGTTGCTTTCTGGCGACCATGTCACCGATGAGGCAGGCACTGGCTTTGTCCATACCGCCCCCAGCCACGGGACGGACGATTATTTGGTCTGGATGAAGTCTGGCCTCCCCCAAGCCGATATTCCGTTCACCGTTGATGCCGATGGCCGCTATACTAAGGAAGCGCCGGGCTTTGAGGGCTTGGCGGTTCTGGAGCTGGAAGGCAAAAAGGCTGGAAAAGAAGGCCCTGCCAATGGCGCGGTCATCGCGGCCTTGATCGAGGCGGGCGGGCTGTTGGCGCGTGGTCGCCTCACCCACCAATATCCCCACTCCTGGCGTTCCAAAGCGCCTTTGATCTATCGCAACACCCCGCAATGGTTCATCGCGATGGACAAGCCTGTCGCCCATCTGGGTGGCAAGACCTTGCGCGACGTGGCGATGGCTGAAATTGCCGCGACCGATTGGGGCAATGAGGCCGGCTCTAACCGCATCACTGCCATGGTGAGTGAGCGGCCAGACTGGTTGATCAGCCGCCAGCGCGCCTGGGGCGTGCCTTTGGTCATGTTCGTCCACAAGGAAACCGCCACCATCCTGCAAGACGAAGCGGTCAATGAACGGATCTTGGCGGCCATGCGCACCGGCGGGGCAGATGCTTGGTTCACCAATGACGCCACATTCTTCTTAGGCGATGCCTATGATCCTGCCGAGTATGAGAAGGTGGAAGACATCCTCGACGTTTGGTTTGATTCCGGCTGTACCCACGCCTTTGTGACGCGCAAGCGCTATGGCGAAGACACCCAAGCTGACCTTTATCTCGAAGGCTCTGATCAGCATCGCGGCTGGTTCCAATCCTCCTTGCTCGAAAGCTGCGCCACCCGCGGCAAAGCGCCTTACAAAGCTGTCCGCACCCACGGCATGATTGTGGACGAGCAGGGCCGCAAAATGTCCAAGAGCTTGGGCAATGGGATCGAGCTGGAAGACGTGCTGCGCCAAAACGGCATGGAAATCCTGCGCCTGTTGTTTGCTGCTGCCGACTACACCAATGAGCTGGCCTTGGGCAAAACCATTCTGGATCAGGCGAGTGAAACCTATCGCAAGCTGCGCAACACCCTGCGCTATATGCTGGCAAGCTTGAAGGACTTTAGCCCCGACAAGGCCGTCGCCTATGCCGACATGCCTTTGCTGGAAAAATGGCTATTGGGCCGGGCCTCAGAAGTGGGTCAAGAAGTGCGCGCGGCTTGGCTTGATTATGACTTCAAGCGGGCCTTGTCGGCCGTGTCAGACTTCGCCAATCTTGATGTCTCGGCGCTCTATGTCGATGTCCGCAAGGATGCGCTTTATTGCGACGAATTGGACAGCCCGCGCCGCCGCGCCAGCCAGACGGTTTTGGATTTGTTGTTTGAGCGCATGCTGTTGTGGCTGGCCCCCATCCTGCCCTTCACCACCGAAGAGGCTTGGGGGACGCGCTTCCCTGAGGCGGACTCCATCCATTTGCGTGCCCTCCAAGAGGATCCAGCCGAGTGGCAGGATGCCGCTTTGGCGTCCCGCATGGGTCAGTTGCGCGATCTGCGTCGGGTCGTGACGGGTGCTTTGGAAGTCCAGCGCCGGGAAAAGACGATTGGTTCTTCGCTGGAAGCCGCACCCGTCGTTTATGTCACCAATGACGCCATTCGTGGGGCCATTGGACAGGAAGATTTGGCCGAGTTGTGCATCACTTCTGGCTTAGAGCTTCGCAATGGTGAAGGACCGGCAGAGGCCTTCCGCTTGGAAGAAGTCACAGGCGTGTCGGTCGTGTTTGAACGCGCCCCCGGCATCAAATGTGCGCGCAGTTGGAAGTTCTTTGACCCAGCGACTGCACTCCCCGGCTTCCCTGACATCACCCCCCGTGATGCGCACGCCGTCATGGCTTGGGACAAGGCCAACCCAGCTTAGGACAACCGATCTCAAATCGGACAGGGGTGAGGACAGGCCTTGCGCACCTGCGCAGGGCGTGGCACGCCCGTGCCTGTGTCGTCACCTACCAGCCCACCCCGTCCCGGCGTCCTTGATTGGAGCCTTTTGGCCACTTTGGTCATCTTGTGGGGCTCTGCCTATGCGGGCACCCATATTGGCGTAGAGGTGTTGCCGCCAGCGGTTCTGGTGGCCTGTCGTCTGTGCATCGGGGCGTTTGTGCTGGGCTTGGGCTGCCTTGCCATGCGGGCGCGCTTGCCGCGTTTGACCGACTATAAGACGTGGGGCGTGCTGACCCTGATTGGCGCGACCGGAACCCTTTTGCCCTTCCTCTTGATCTCGATTGCGCAAAAGACGGTGCCATCGGCCTTGGCCGCCATTTATATTGCCGCAGCGCCTTTGACCGTGGCTATTCTCTGCCATCTTTTGGTGCCGAGTGAGCGGTTGAATTTGAAGCGCGCAGTAGGTGTGGGCGTTGGCTTTTTGGGCGTGTGCCTGTTGTTTGCCCCGGCCCTATCCGATCATGGCATTGGGGCGACGCCGGTTGTATCGCAATTGCTGCTGCTTGCTGCGGCAATATTGTATGGCTCCACCAGTGTGATGGTGCGCATGGTCAATCCGAACCTACATCCGGTAGCGATGAGCTGTGGCTTTGTGCTGGTAGCGGCTCTTTTATCCCTGCCGCTGGCCATTCAAGCTTGGCCAGAAGGTGGCGTTCATTTAGAGGCCCGCCACTTCTTTGCCATTCTGGGCCTCGGCGTTTTATCGACGGGGGTTGCTAACCTCGTCTATGTGCTGACGATCCGGCGGGTTGGGCCTGTCTTCATGTCCAATGTCGGTAATCTTGCGCCCTTCTGGTCGATCCTTGTCGGCGCTTTGGCTTTTGGTGAGGCCCTGCCCGCGACAACCTTTGCCGCCCTAGCGATCTTGCTGTTTGGCGTTTGGTTGGTGCAGCGCCAAGGCGCGCGTTAAGCCTTAGCGTTGGTCGCGCGACACTTATCGCTACAATAGAGCACCTGATCCCAATCGCGCGCCCATTTCTTGCGCCACGAGAAAGGTCTGCCGCAAGCTTTGCACGGCTTATCGGGCAGATTGGCTTTGGTGACGACTTTACCCTTGGCGTTTTTCACGGGCCACCATCAGGCTTTGTAGGCGTGGCCGAACTTTCAAGAACTGACCATAAAGCCAGTCCAGAAACGGCAGGATCAAGGGCAATTGCGCCACATAGCCCAAAGGCTGAAACGGCGTGACGTGCTTCCACATGGCCGCAAAAGCTTTTGCACCGGAAATCAAAGGCCCGCCCGCCTCTTGCGCATGAAAGCGGGCCAGCATGTCAGCCCGGTTGATCGGGCAAGTGCCGTCGCCGGTCAGGTCCACAAAGGCCACCCTTCCTGCTTTCTGATCAAGCTTTTGATAAAGTGCAATTTCGGCCCGACAGAGCGGGCAATCGCCGTCAAACCACACCGTTACGCGGGGCTTTCCTTTGCTTTCGAGGCCCATTTGGCTCATGGCTGCGTTGCCTGCGACAGATAACAGTCGCAGCCCGGATACGATGTTGACGCGCTGTCAGCTTTTCGCCAAGCTATTGCAACTAGGTGAATTTGGTACCCCCAATAACAGAGGTCGATCCCGGTGCAGGTGCTGAGAGCCATGAAATCCACTTCCGTTTCCAATGAGAAGGATAGGGCGGAGAGCCCCGAAAGCAACCAGTCCGGCAAGCGCGAACAGACCAAGCTTGCCAATCGGGCGGCCATTCTTGAAGCTGGACGGCAGATTTTTGCGGAATTAGGCTATGAGGGCACCACGGTGCGCGACATCATTCGCCGCACCGAACTCGCCTCTGGCACTTTTTATAATTATTTCAAATCCAAGGAAGAAGTCTTCCACGCCCTGCATGATGATGGCGTGGCACGGTTCAAGCCGCTTTTGCGGGCTGCACGTGAAAATGCGGGTCAGGATTTCCAAGCCTTTATGATCACGGCTTTTGGGGCCTATTTCCAGTTTCTGCTGAACGATCAGACCATCGACCGCGAGATGGCGGCCATGCCAGAATGGACCCGCGTCCGCTTCGACACGCCTGAGAGCTTGGCCCTGTTTGACGAATTAAAGGGCGACATCGTCGCCTTTGCTACCGAGTTTAAGCTAGACCATGTCGACCCTGAACTTCTGACCGCTTCTTGCGTCGGGATCGCGCAAGAAATTGGCGACCGCCTGTTGCGCGGCAGGATCAAGGATATTCAGGCTGCAGCGCGATTTGCCGCCTATTTTGTGCTGGGCGGGTCTCAGCGCGTACAAAGCGAGATGCAAGCATGAGCCTTCAGAAGACTATCATCAATTTGCTGTTGAAACTGCCAGACCCCATCCTTGTATCCATGGCAGGCGGGAAGCCAGTGGTGCGCGATGGCCGGACTTTGGATGCACGCTTTCAATTCATTGCCCATAGCGTGACAAAACGCGGCCCCCCGCCCGAACTGACCAAGGAATTTGCCCGTCAAGGGACAGAGATTTTGACCATGCTGTTCGGTGGCCCCTTGGAATCTGGCGTCAGCTGTCAGGACCGCACGCTCGAACTTGAAGGCCGCAGCATCCCTGCCCGCAGCTATCGCCCGTCTAACCAGAATCCGCTCGCGCCGCTTTTGGTGTTTTATCACTTTGGTGGCGGTGTGGTTGGCAGCCTTGAGACGTGCCATGCGCTGTGCTCTATCCTTGCCAAGACGATCGGCTGTCCGGTCCTGTCGGTCGATTATCGCCTCGCGCCAGAACATCCTTGGCCAGCAGGCCTAAATGATGCCATCGATTCTTATCTTTGGGCACGTGACCATGCCCAAGAATTTGGTGCACCAGCGGGTGTTGCAGCCGTTGGCGGTGATTCCATGGGTGGCAATTTCAGCGCGATCATTGCGCAAGAAATGCAAAGACGCGAGTTGCCGCAGCCCTTCCTGCAGCTTCTGATCTATCCTGCCACGACCATCCTTGAGACCGAAGGCTCGATGCAAACCTGCGCCGATGCCTATCCGCTGACGGCAGACATTATGGCGTGGTTCATGGCTAATTATCTGCCCAATGCAACTTTGGGCCCAAATTTAGGCGAGGATCTTCGCGTCTCCCCCGCTTTGGCCCCAAGCCTTGCGGGCCTGGCCCCGGCCATTGTCATTACCGCAGGCCACGACCCCTTGCGCGACCAAGGCAAAGCCTATGCTGAGGCGCTCGAAGCCGCTGACGTCAAAGTGCATTACCAATGCTATGACAGCCTCGCCCACGGCTTTACGGCCTATACGGGCGGTGTGCCTGCCGCTGATCGTGCGTGCCGTGAAATCGCAGCCGTTGCGGCCCGCGCCTATCGCGCCATGGGTGGCTGATGCGCGCCTTTGTCTGCCACGCCCTTAGCGATGATCTTTCGGGAACTGGCTTGGCAGACATTGCTGTACAAGAGCCGAAGTCAGGTGAAGTTCTGATCGCGATCAGGGCTACCAGCGTCAATTTCCCCGACATCTTGATGTGCCAAGGCAAATATCAGTTCAAACCTGACCCACCCTTTGTGCCCGGCCTCGACTGTGCGGGCGAAATTGTCGCGCTGGGGGATGGGGTCACGGATTGGGCAATTGGCGACGAAGTTGTCGGTGGAGCCCGAATGGGTGGCTTTGCTGAATTTGTAGTGCTGTCTGCCGCTGCCATCCAGAAAAAGCCGCCCAATTTGAGTTGGGAAGAAGCGGCAGCCTATCAAGCGGCCTATCTCACTGCCTATGTCGCCTTGGTTCGCCGCGCCAATCTGCAGGCGGGTGAGACTTTGCTGGTGCATGGTGCCGCAGGTGGCGTTGGGCTAGCGGCGGTTCAATTGGGCCTGCATCTGGGTGCGCGCGTCATTGCGACGTCGGCCTCACCGGACAAATTGCAAGCATTGCGCGATCTGGGTGTTGAGCACACGCTCTTGGTCCAAGATGGCCTCCGGGAAGCCGTAAAGGCCCTTTCAGATGGGCGCGGGGCTGATGTGGTGTTTGACCCCGTAGGCGGGGATGTCTTTGACGAGAGTGTCCGCTGCATGGCCTTTGATGGCCGCCTGTTGGTTATTGGCTTCACCAGTGGCCGGATCCCGACTGTTTCGGTCAATATGCCTTTGATCAAGGGTTTCTCGGTCATGGGGGTGCGGGCGGGCGAATATGGCCGTCAATTCCCAGAGCGTGGGCGCGAGAACGCCAAGGCAGTCTATGATCTGGTCGCCAGTGGTAGCGTCAAGCCCCATGTCGGAGCCGTTTTTGCCTTGGAAGACGTGCGGGCAGCTTTTGATCTAATGCTCTCGCGACAGCTTGTTGGCAAAGCGGTGATTGTGCCCGACTATTACCTGCGCCCTTAAGCGACGCCGACTTTGGCAATCACTTCTTCAAGCCCGCTGACCACTTGATCGCGCATCCGGGATTGCAAATTGGGCGTCTTAAACAGGACGTCAATCGCGTTCAAATGCGTTTGGATCACATCTGGGCGGACGGTTTCAGGCCCGCTCGCCCGGGTCAGATACGTCCGCAGCAATTGCGCAACGCGGGAAACGTGGAAGTCTTGAATTTCGTCCGCAATCGAATGAACCTCGCTAACCGCCCGCATCAATTGCGCCATAACGTCGGTTCGGCCATCACGCAACGCATTGAGCAACAAGCCAATTCTGGCAACTGCAAGGTTCATGACAGAGCGCATCGACTCTATTATGTCCTCTTCGGATTCAATCTCCAAAGGATCGTCAAACCGGCGATAAGGCCCCTTGAAGCTCGGCTCTGCAGGGCGACGACGGCATGGGCCAGAATAGCCTGGATCATCAATGAAGTTACGTGGCCGCTCGATCACTTCCCGCAGCCGATCACAAACTGACTTCACCGATACAGGCTTCAGGATAAACTCATCGACCCCGGAATTGCGGGCAAATTCGATCTGGCTTTTGCGGTTATTCGCGGTGACCAAGATGATGGGCGTTACCTTCAGAACATTGTCCTCAGACGCGCGAATGCGCCGGGTCAATTCGATGCCGTCAATATTGGGCATCATCCAGTCGGTAATGACAATGTCTGGGCGGACTGAGTCAAAGGCGTCGAGCCCATCTTCTCCGTCAACGGCAACCGAGACGCTGCGCACGCCTAGATTGCGCAAAATCTCAGTCAATAACACGCGAAAGAACGGCTGATCGTCGACCACAAGGATCGACAACAAAGACGAATCTAGCCGTTGTGGTGTCCTCTGTTTGACAGGCACGCGTGAAATTCCCCAAATTCATCACCAAACTAGCTCGCTTGGAGTTAAGATCGCCTTACCAGTAACGGAAAGTTTCCCATAAGTTACTGTGAGAAACACACCTAGGGTCGATCTGCTGATTTGGTCATGTCCGCAACCGCATCACGCTTCACCCGCGCAATCGCATCCAACACCGCCTGACCATAGATTGGGCCTAGGATGGTTGTGTGGTTGGCCGCATCAATATTGACCGAGGTTCCCCGCCTTGACAGTCGTGCCGCGCGGGCTTGGGCTTCCTTCCACGCGTCGCGACCGGGCGAGACAGGCCCCGCCGAGATGGTAGCAACTGGAATAGCTTCCAAATAGGGATCTGCCGCAATGGCAGCTTGGGCACCATCAATGGTAGCAGAAATTTCCGCCGCTGAGGCCCGCATGTGCGAGGGCGCACCAAACATGCGCCGCTTCTCCTTCAACGGGACCCCGCTAAGACCAATGCGATTGGCATAAAACGGTGCTAAGGGCTTCACAAGGCCAAACTGGGCAAAACCCGCCCCGACGCGGGCAAGCCTCTGATAGCGTTTGATCCAGATCTGCGCCTCTGGAATGGAAATCGCACTGGGATCAGCGGCATCAATCAAGACGAGCCCCACCACATCTTGCGGATTTTGGCTGATATAGGCGCGCGTCAACAGCCCTGCCATCGAATGGCCGACCAGAATATAGGGGCCCTTCTCGCCTGCTGCAGTCAGCAAGGCTTTGAGTTCACCAGCCATGGTACCGGGGTCACGCGGGGCTTTGGAAGCTTCCGACCAACCCATGCCCGCGCGGTCATAGGAACAAGTCCGCCCCGTCTTGGCCACTTCGGGCTGAAGATAGCCCCAGTCCGCAGAGGCCGAATAAGCCCCTGATTCAAAGATGATTGTCGGCTCACCGGGACGGGCTTCGCCCTCGCAGACCAGACGTTGCTGGCGGCCATCGACTTCAATGAACACCCCGCGCGGTGGGTTTTTCCAGCCCCCTGCTGCCATGGCTAACCCCGTTCCCGTCCACGCCAAAATGCTCGCCAGCACGACGAGCCCAATCCAACGCAAACCTGTCAAAAGTAATTTTTTCACAGGCGATTTAACCCGCCGCTGGCAGTTTATGGGCCAAGAGCGACAGCCAGAGGCGGACGCGCTTTTCATTCACGCCCATGTCGCGAATGCCGTATTTCGAACGCGAAAATACGCAAATGGAGGCTGTACCTTCGCCTAAATCAACTGGCTTGGCCGTGATCCAATCGGGAAAGCCGACAAGGGCCGTGCGCTGGACCGCTTCAATCTGGCCTTCTTCTTCACGAATGTCGGACACACGCGATTGGCTGCGGGCGATCTCTAACCAAGCCTCGCGCACTTCCGCGACGCTGGCCTTAAACACACCGGAAAGCAGGTCGGGCGCTTCAGATGCCTGAAAACCGCCCGGCAAAGCCAAGCATTGATTGGGTCTCGAGATTTTCTTGAGACGTGCAAAGTCGAGCGGGAAATCTTTGATCATACGGGCTTCCTTGAAGGGCCAAATTCGAAACGCAGGTTGAGGTGACTAGAGGCGAATGACAAGGCCTTCTTTGGCCGAAACATCATTATCCAACAGCCGTTTCCACGCCGATTGTGCAGCGCCAAAGCCTTCTGCCTCAACCACGTCCAGCCAAGCCCGTGATTCATGGGCAAATCGGTCAAACGCCGCATCGACGGCCCGGTTAAACTCCGCCCTACCCCAGGCCGCACTTAAGCGCGCCATATGGGAAGGCGCAAAGAAGAATTGTGGCTTAGGACCGGGCAGTGCAGCTGGTGCTGCGGTTCGCTCTGCATCCCAATGCGCCCCACCAACAATGATGGACTGCTTCAGAAGGTCAGCCAGACGATTGTGCACGCCCGCCGTCACGGCCGGATCGCCTGCAAAGTCGACGTAGACCGATGCTTCGAGCGGCAAATCAGCCAATTGGTCATAGGTCACGACAAGGTCGTAATAGCCCGTGGCTTCGACAAACGCCTTAGATCGGGCAGAGGTAAGGCCGATGAGTTTCACGCCACCACGGCGCTTCAAACAGGCATTCATCGACAAGGCTGTCTTACTCGAAGCGCTTGACGAGATTACATAGGCGCTGTCCCAATGACGCTCATCCGCGATCCAGTCATCCAGCAAAAAGCCTGTCATAAACAAGGGCTTTAATAGCGCCACGCGGCCTTCTGTTTCGCCGTCGTGGGGTTGAACGACGCTGTAATGATTGTAGGCGGCAGCCATTTCCTGGCGATGCGCGGCCCCATCGCGAAAGCCTGCTGCATTGGCCTTAACCGGCTCAACTTTCAGCGTGTTCGCCATCGGGAGATAGCCATAGACGCGCGTGCCGACCGCGACCCCTTCGGCCTTGGAGGCAACCACTTCGGCAAAGCCCCAGACGGGCACGCGGCCCAGACTTGCGCTGCTGGCTGGGAAGAAGTTCCAGTATTTCATGCCGTCGCCAAACATCGCATAAGTCACATTGTTGGCGGTTAGCGAAAAGCGTGAAATCGCCAACAGCGCCTCGCCGTCGGCCAAATCATCTTGGCCTTGCGCCGTTAGCTGCATATCGCGGAACGACGAACGCCCCATTTCCAGCACGAATTGATTGACGCTCATGGCCGTATCTCCCTAAAATTCTTGTTCGCCTACCTTGCACCGACTGGATCAAAAGTGCGAGGCCCCTCGACCATTTCTTAAAGTCCGTCTATCGGCTTGTCATCATGACTTCCGCTTTGCAAATTCTTCGTTTGGACATCGGCCTGCCTTTAGACAGTGGCGCGATCTTTTCGCCGCTGGAAATTGGCTATGAGACGTGGGGCGAATTGAACGCGGCTAAGTCCAATGCCGTCTTGATTTGCCACGCGTTAACAGGCGACCAATTTGTAGCAGGGCCAAATCCTGTAACAGGCCAACCGGCTTGGTGGGCGAATTTGGTAGGACCGGGCCAGATCATCGATACCAACCGCTATTTTGTCATCTGCTCTAACGTTCTGGGTGGCTGTATGGGTACATCGGGTCCTGCTTCCCTTGGGCCAGACGGCCAACCTTATGGCCTGTCCTTCCCGGTGATCACCATTGCCGACATGGTGCGGGCGCAAGCCGCCCTCATCGACCATTTGGGGATTGAGCGCCTGTTTGCGGTGATTGGCGGCTCAATGGGCGGCATGCAGGTGCTGGAATGGATCGCAAGCCGTCCCGACCGGGTTGGCGCGGCCATGCCGATTGCTTCTGCGGCGCGTCACTCTGCCCAAAACATCGCGTTCCACGAAGTCGGTCGCCAAGCCGTGATGGCAGACCCCGACTGGCAAGGCGGAGCCTATCAGATCAAAGGCACCAAGCCCGTCAAAGGCCTATCCGTGGCGCGCATGGCCGCCCACATCACCTATTTATCGGACGCCGCTTTGCACCGCAAATTTGGTCGCAGGCTGCAGGACCGCAATGAAGTCGCCTTTGGCTTTGACGCCGATTTCCAGATTGAGAGCTATTTGCGCTATCAAGGCAGCCGCTTTGTCGACCGCTTTGACGCCAATTCTTATCTCTATATCACCCGCGCGATGGATTATTTCGATCTGGCAGCGGGCTTTAATGGCCGGTTGAGCGACGCTTTCACCGCCTTTAAAGGCCGGGCCTGCGTGGTGTCTTTCTCATCCGACTGGCACTATCCCCCAGCCGATAGCCGCCACATTACCCGCGCAATGATTGGTGCAGGTGTTGAGGTTTCGGCCTTTGAAGTCGAAACCGACAAGGGCCATGATGCCTTCTTGCTGGACGAGCCCCAATTTCACGAGGCAATGGCAGGCTTTTTGGCCGCCAGCGCTGCAGATCAGGGTTTGTGATGTCTAACGCCGCCTCCACCCGCGCAGATCACGAAATCATCATCAATGCGGTGCCCCAAGGTGCACGCGTGTTGGATGTTGGCTGTGGCGATGGCGTGTTGCTCAAGCGCCTCAAGCAAGAACGCAATGCCATCGTGCGCGGCATGGAGTTAAGCCAAGCAGGCGTGAATGCCTGTGTGGCCAAAGGGCTTTCGGTTGTGCAAGGCGATGCCGACCTAGACCTTGCGCTTTATCCCGATGATTCCTTTGACATTGTCGTGCTGTCGCGCACCATTCAGGCAACGCGCAAGCCAGAAATGGTCTTGAAGCAGATGCACCGCATTGGGGCTAAAGCGGTCGTGTCACTGCCCAATTTTGGCTTCTGGCAAGTCAGGCTGTCGCTGCTCCTCAACGGCCGGATGCCGGTGACGCAGGGCCTGCCCGATTCCTGGCACGAGACGGAAAACCTGCATCTGTGCACCTTGTTGGATTTTGACGATCTTGCCAAGCAATCGGGCTTTGATCTGGAATCGGTCACGCGGATTGCTGCCGGAAAGGCCAGCGCGCCATCTCGCGCCACGTCGAACGTGTTGAATTGGTTTTCTGAAGAAGCGGTATTTGTTCTAAAGCGCGCCGGGATGCCCACGCGGTGACGGCCGAGCGCCACCAACAGCACGATGTGCGCCTGCAGATCGCAGGCGTTGCCCTGCAGCGCGGCTTTCGTCGTTTGGTGACAGACTTTGATTTGACCTGCGCGCCGGGCGACATCATCGCCCTGCAAGGCCCAAACGGCAGTGGCAAAACAACGCTTTTGCGCGCCCTAGCTGGCTTTCACACCCCTGCTTCAGGCCGCATCACGCTGTCGCGGGCGCAGGGCGACGAGATTGAAGAGCAAGGCGAGGTCTTGTCCTTTTTGGGTCATCAAGACCCGATCAAGGCGGGCGAAAAGCTGATCGATCAATTGCGCTTTTGGGCCGATTTATGCGGGGCCAGCCGAGACCGTGTGACCGAGATTTTGGCGCGCGTTGGCCTTACCAAACAAGCAGACTTGCAAGGTGGTGTCCTTTCGGCAGGCCAGCGCAAGCGCGCCGCCCTCGCCCGCCTCCTTCTGGAAGATCGCGCCATTTGGTTGTTGGACGAGCCAGCCTCGCCTCTGGACCAAGAAGGCCGTGCCTTGCTTGGAACACTACTTGACCAGCACGCGCGGCGCGGTGGCATTATTTTGGCCGCTGTGCACGACCCCCTGCCCGGCGTCGTCGCCCGTGTCCTCAATCTCGGCACGCGCGAGAGCGAGGTGGCCGCATGAGCCTGCTCCGTGCCTGTCTGGCAATCCTAAAGCGCGAAGTCCGGCTTGGTTGGGGCGCTGGGGGCGGTGCGCTGTTGTCGGCCAGCTTCTTCGCGGGCTCTGTCATGGTGGCCCCATTCGCTTTGGGTCCTGCGCCCGACACCTTGGGCAAGATTGGTCCTGGCTATTTGTGGCTGGCCTTGACTTTGGCCAGCCTGGTTAGCCTAGAGCGACTGTTTCAAGCAGATCTGGAAGACGGCACACTGGATCAAATGTTGCTCAGCCCCGTGCCGCATAGCTTGCAGGTTTTAAGTAAAATCATCGGCCAATGGCTAGCTACTGCTGCGCCCTTGCTCGCCACCAGCCCGATTGCCGCATTGTTGGTGCGGGTGGAGCCGGCGGTGATCTTGCCGCTTTGCGGCCAATTGGCGGTAGGCAGTCTGGGCCTGTTCCTCATCGGTGCCATTGGCGCCGCTTTGGGGGCCAGCGTGCGGCGCGGTGGCCTCTTGGTCGCCCTTGTTGTCCTGCCACTCTATGCGCCCAGCGTGATCTTTGGTGCCAGTGCGGCTGCAGCCCTAGCCGCAGGCGGAGATTTCTTCAGCCAGCCGTTTTTGTTTTTATGCGCTTTGGTTCTGGCAGCCTTGGCTTTTGCTCCGGTTGCAGCAGCAGCGGCGGTGCGTTTACACGTGGATTGAGGTCGATAAAGCACCCCTTCACCGCCTTCGGCGGCATCGGCGTATACGCCGAAACCCCGCAAGCGGGGAAGCGTCAACCGGAAACAGTTGGACACGCCGCTTCCCCATTCATGGGGAAGCTGGCCGCGAAGCGGACTGAAGGGGCCTGCTATACCCCCCTACTGCTCCATCGCCGCCTGAATAAGCGCCCGTGCCTCTGGGCTGTTCCAATCGGCTTCACCTGCCAGACGGGCGAGTTCTTTGCCTTGCCGATCATAAAGGATGGACGTTGGGAAGCCGCGTGCTTTGAGCGGGTAGACAATGGCCATTTTGGGGTCGTGGTAAAAGGTTAGGCTGCCTTTGCTGAGTTCCGCCAATTCCTTTTTGGCCGCTTCGGCTTCATTGGCCTTATCGACGCTGATCGCGACGACTTTGAAGTCCTTGTCGCCTAGGCCTTGTTGTAAGGCCGCCAGCGTTGGCATTTCGGTGACGCATGGCGCGCACCAGGTCGCCCACAGATTGACCAAGACGACTTTACCGTGAAACGCGCTGAGCTGAGTGGGCGCACCGTCAGGGCCTGCAAAACTGTTAGGCGGTTGGGGTACCGGGTCCTTTACAATCTCAAGACCCTTCAACGGTCCTGCGGCAAAAGACGCAAAATCCTTCCCACCTGGAGAGATTGGCACCACCCGATAAACTCCGTAAAGGATAATCCCGATCAACAAAGCCCCAAGCAGCGCCCATTGCGCCCGTTTGGGCTTCCCCGTTGTCACAGGTCCATCGCGCTCAGGTTGCTCTTTACTCATGTCGTCCTCAGATTCCTCTACCCCGCCCGCTTCCGCCAAAGGCCAACAAATGTGGGGCGGTCGCTTTGCAGCCAGTCCCGATGAAACCATGAAGGCGATCAATGCCTCCATCGATGTCGATCAACGTATGTGGCGCGAGGACATCGCCGGGTCAAAGGCCCATGCTGCAATGTTGACCGCCACGGGCATCCTTACGCAGGAAGATGGCCAAGCGATACAGGCAGGCTTGGACGATATTGGGGCCGAAATTGAAGCGGGCACCTTCCCTTTCTCCACCGATCTAGAAGACATCCACCTCAATATCGAAGCCCGCTTGACCGAGCGGATTGGCGATGCGGGCAAGCGCTTGCACACTGGCCGGTCGCGCAATGACCAAGTGGCGACCGACTTCCGCCTGTGGGTGCGCCGCGCGTTGGGGGAAGCGGATGAGGCGCTTTTAGGTTTAATGCGCATTCTGGTCATCCAAGCCGAAGCCCATGCCGACTGGATTATGCCGGGCTTCACCCATTTACAGACCGCCCAGCCCGTCACCCTTGGCCATCATTTGTTGGCCTATG
>JAJTGP010000022.1 GCA_021299265.1 Hyphomonadaceae bacterium
AGGCATGTCGGGGCCTTTTTCTATCGACCAATCCGGGTTGGGGTTCTGCTTCCAGCCCGCTCATGGCTGCACGAGGGGCCTTGCCAGAAACCCCATCCAGCCCCTATGGAAGCGGCGTGGGGCGGTTAGCTCAGTTGGAAGAGCATCTCGTTTACACCGAGAGGGTCGGCGGTTCGAGACCGTCACCGCCCACCATTTCCCCAAAATCAAAGTTCGGATCAGCCGTCAGCTCTGGCGTTTACTTGGCGGCCTGTGCCTCTTTCGTGCACATCAGGCGGAAGGGGTTGTCGCCTGTTCCATTGACTTGATAGCCCGTGACTCTCGGGTTCACGAGTTGGCGCATAGAGTCAAAAATGACTGGCGTGATCCCCAATTGGTCCAAAGCGCGTGCCTCTGCTTCCAAGAAGGCCTTTTCGCGTTGTTTGATATCCGCTGTGCGTGCGGCTCTATCCAATAGTTTGTCATAAACCGGATCACTGAATGCGCCGTCATTGGAGCCGCCGCCCGTTCTGATGATCTCTAAATGCTCGATTGCATCACTGGTAATGGTTCCCCAACTCGCGTCGGCAAACTGATAATCACCTCTTTGGAGCGAAGCATAATGGATGGCATTGTCATTGCCTTGAAGCGTGATTTTGACCCAAGGGGCGATCGACTGCCAATTGGCTTGTAGGACAGGCGCAATCTTTGGAACCTCGCCTGAATTTCGGTGGGCAAACGTCAGGACTAAGGGCTTATTGGGGCCATAGCCAGCTGCCTCCAAAAGGGCTTTGGCCTTGGCGACCCGTACATCCTGCGATTGTCCCTTTGAGGCAAGTGTAACCGTGCCCCCTGCATAACTTTTGATCCCCTTCGGCACGATGGAATAGGCGGGCTCTGACCCATCGGCCAGCACCTGCAAGGCAATAAAGTCGCGGTCAACCGCCATGGACAAGGCTTGCCGCACCCGCAAATCTTTAAACTCAGGCCGACGCATATTGAAGTTAATGTAGGAAGTTCGCTGGCCTTGGGTGACATGGGCATAGCCCGGCATATTCTTATTGATCTCCGCGAGGCGGGAGCCTGAGAAGTCAAAATTTATATCCAATTTGCCAGAACGTACTGCCCGTTCTGCGGCAATCACATCCTTGGTTGGATAGAAATAAAGGTCGTTGAGGCAAACGGAAGCGGCATCATAGAATTTTGGGTTCTTGACAAGATGGACGAAGTCGCCCGCTTTCCATTCTTTGAGCAGATAAGGGCCATTGCCCACCATATGTTCGGGTTTTATCCACGCCTCGCCATAAGATGCTATGATATGTCGTGGGACGGGTGCCGCGTTCGCCCAAGTGAGTAAGCGGGGTAGATAGGGGGCCGGTCGGTTCAATTTGAATTCTACGGTTTTGGGATCAAGTGCACGAACCCCCAAAGCATTTGCAGGCATTTTGCCGCTGCGAACGGCCTCGGCATTTTCAACGAAAAAATAGACGCTAACCGAAGATGATGCTGGCACTGAAGTCATGAGGCGTTGCATGCCAGAAACAAAATCTGCCGCTGAGACAGGCGTTCCATCTGACCATTGGGCGTCGCGAAGCTTGAAAGTCCACGTCAAACCGTCCGGACTGGTGGTCCAAGAAGTTGCCATCCCAGGCGCAATGTCACCATTCGCCAAATTGGTAGTGAGGCCCATGAATAGCCCATCAGCGATGCGACCTTCCCAAGCCCCATCTAGCTTGTTCGGGTCCAATGTACCGGGCTCTGCGAAGTTACCGATCTGCAAGGTACGCGCCGGGTCGGGTGCATTGGCATTGCCACAAGCGGCGAGGGCTAAGGTCAATGGGATCAGTATAATGGCAAGGTGTCGGTTGTGAATCATGAGCATCTCTCAAATGGGCAAAATCTTGAGACTGCAGCAAAATATGTTGGTTCCAGATTGCGCAAGGAACATTTTTGATTTAGTTGTTTCCGATTGGTAATTGATTGATTATTGGTCAGATAGAGATAGAGATAGAGATAGAGATAGAGATAGAGATAGAGCCTAGGCATGAGTGAGAGCCTGACCTTTGACGCTGGTGACACCAAAGTGCGTGTCTCAAACTCACCTGCTGCTAGCCCGACACCGTCTGTGCAACGCCATGAAGTCCATAAATACGATGGCTTTGTTGAAGCCGCACGGCGCTGGGCCGCCACGATGTTGGTGTTGAGTGACCAAGACCGGGCCGTCGACGGTATCTTTAAAGACGCAGGCCGATTTGTTGCGGCTATGTGCGCTGTCTCCATGCGGGAAGAGGGGGTCACCCTCGTGAAGCTAAAGGCGCTCTGTGCGCGGTTTGGCCTGTTAAGTGCTGGACGCGCCCGCGCCGTCCTCTTGTTTCTGCGCTATTTGGGTTATGTCGACGTCTGGGGGCAGAAGAGCGCGAATGGCACGACAATCTACAAGGTCAACCCAACCTTTATCGCAGCTTGGCGCTTGCAATTAGAAGCGATCTTTACGTCCCTTGAATTGCTTAACCCGCGCATTGGAAAACTGCTGGACCATCTCCAGAATGATGCGATTTTTGATGCCATTTGTGCCTCGCAGATCGACGAATTGGCTGATGATGTAGAAGCCCTCAATCGGTTCCCTGAAATCACGCAGATTTTCGTCAATCGCGCCGCCGGCTCGCAAGTCCTTTGGTACATGTTGAGCTTTCATCGAGACGAGGTTTTCCCCTCGCCAAAGCCGGTTCCCTTAAACCCATCGATACTGGCAGAGCGCTTCAATGTCTCAAGCGTGCATATTCGCCGGATCTTGAATGCGGCAGTGAATGCCAATCTGCTAAGGTGGGCGGATGAGGAGCACGTTGTGTTCACACCCAAGGCACTGGCCAATTTGTACGACTTTTATGGCGCGCAAATGTCGTGCCTATTGCGCACCGCCTATCACGTCCTGAACTTGGTTGACTAAGTCACACTCGGGTGCGGCATCGTGTCTTGCGGCCATGAGTAGAAAAGCTCTCGACAACTAACTGTCCAGTCAGTTATATAAATCACATGAACGTGATGGACCCACCTTCGAATTCGCCGAAATGGACACGCAAGCCCGAAGCACGGCCCGACGAAGTGCTCGAAGCCGCACTGGATGTCTTTGCGCTCAATGGCTTTGCCGCAACGCGAATGGACGATATCGCCAAAGCGGCGGGTCTCTCCAAAGCGGCAATCTATCTCTATTTCCCGTCTAAGGATGATGTGTTCAAGGCGCTGGTCGAGCAGAGGATTGGTGTCCTTCAGGCTCATTTTGACACTGCGGCCAAGGATCAAAAGCGCGATCCAATTGCTGGCCTTCGCCTTGTGGCACGCATGTGGGCGACGTCGTTTCATGATTTACGGGTCGCGGCTTTGCCCCGAATCATTTTGGCGGAGGCCTTGCGCTTTCCTGACCTCGCCGAATTCTACCACCGTACCGTGATCGAACGGACCCAAGGGGCGCTGGTTGAGCTGATCCAAGCGGGCATTGATGCGGGCTTATTTCGTCAAGTTGAGCCGCTCTTGGCTGCCCGCGCGTTAGTGTCACCATTGGTGTTTGAAATTCTGCGTAGGCAGGCGTTCCCAGCCCATAATGCCGGCCAACCAATGGAAGTTTTGGTCGAGGCCATCTTCGACTTGTTTCTAAATGGCATTGCGGCCGTCCCGTCGCAGCATGTTGCCGGAGTTAAGCCATGAACCGAAAGACTATCTTGACCACGATTGGCGGCGTGGTGGGCCTTGGTGCCCTATGGGCGATTGGTAGCTGGCTGCTGGTTGGCCGTCACCATATCTCGACTGATAACGCCTATGTGCGGGCCGACATCACGATGGTGGCCGCGAAGACCGAAGGCTATGTCCGCAAGATTGACGCCCATGACAATGCAAAAGTGTTGGCTGGCACCTCGCTGGTGATCTTGGACCCACGTGACTCCCAAGCCAGCGTGGCGGCGGCAGAAGCCGATCTGGCGCGCGCCAAGGCAGAGGCCGTGCGGGCACGGGCTGAAGCCCGCCGCATTGCGTCTGAAGCCAATCGTATGGGTGCAGAGGCTATGGCTTCGGCCGCAGGCGCGCGGCAGGCAGTGGCTTTAGCTAATCAAGCCCGCGCTGAAGCGCGTGGCCGCATCCTTAGCGTGGCTGTTGCAACCGAACAAGTGACCACCCAGTCAGACCTAGTTATTCAATCCCAAGCCTCGTTGCGCGCAGCAGAAGCTGCCAATCAAGTCGCAGAAGCCGATAGAGGCCGCTTTGCCGCTTTGGCCAAGCAAGGCTTTGTCTCCCAAGCCCGCATGGATCAAGTCGAAGCTCAAGCCAGTGCGGCGGCGGCCCGCGTGGCGGAAGCGCGCGCAGCTGTGGCGGTCGCCCGTCAACAAGTGGCGGTCCTTAGCGCTTCGCGCTCTAAATCCAGCAATGACGTGGGTTCGGCAGGTGCAGGCGCACTTGGGGCGCAGTCTGGCGCGGAAAGTGCTGCGGCGAAGGCGCAAGCTGCAGCTGCTGGTGCCGTTTCAGGACGCAGTGCGATTGGCTCGGCTGAAGCCTCCATTCAGGCTGCCGATGCAGCGGTTCTTGCTGCCCAAGCCCGCCTCGATGCTGCTATGCTGGGGCAAGGCTACGCACAAGTGACCGCACCTGTCTCTGGCATTGTTGCAAATCGTACTGTGCAAGTGGGCCAACTCGTGCGCCCCGGCACGATTATGATGGCTTTGGTGCCGCTCGACCAAGTTTATGTGGTCGCCAACTTTAAGGAGACCCAGATCGGCAAATTGGCACCGGGCCAGAAGGTGACCTTTAAGGTCGATGCTTTCCCGGACCAAAAGGTCACAGGCACGATTGAAAGCGTCGCGCCGGCATCGGGATCGCAATTCTCGCTTCTGCCAACGGACACAGCGACTGGCAATTTCACAAAAATTGTCCAACGGGTTCCAGTTCGGATTATGATCGATCCAGAGTGGCGGGCCAAAGGCTTCTTGCGTCCCGGTCTTTCAACGGTGGTTGATGTGGATACGCGTAAAGTTGAGACACTGCCCAAGGTGGCCCAGAAGTGAGCGGGGAGGCCCCCACGGCCGCTAAGTCCCCCCCACCGCCGGGACCGGGAGGGCTGATTTATCCCAAGCCAACACTGGGCCTTTGGATCGGTTTTGCCTGCATGGCCTTGGGCAATTTCATGGCCATTTTAGACATTCAGATCGTGGCAAGCTCGCTGCGGGAAATTCAAGCTGGGGTTTCGGCCAGTGCCGATGAATTGGTTTGGATCCAGACCTCTTATCTGGTCGCTGAGGTCATCGCGATCCCGCTATCGGGCTTTATGGGGCGGGCGCTATCGATCCGCAATTTGTTCACAGCTGCGGCGTTAGGCTTTACCTTAGCGTCGTTTGGCTGCGCCTTTGCCCAGAATATCGGGACTTTGGTCTTCTTCCGGATCATTCAGGGCTTTATGGGCGGGTTCATGATGCCCACCACTTTTGCGGCGGGCTTTTTACTGTTCGCCGAAAAAGATCGAGCGACTGTCAATGTGATGATGGGCATGATTATGACGTCAGCACCTGCGATGGGCCCAGCCTTAGGTGGGTTTATCACCAGCGCGCTGGGGTGGCATTGGCTGTTTTTAGTCAATTTGGTGCCGGGCATCGTCTGCGCTGTTGGTTGCTTCATGTTGATCCCACTCAAGACGCCCGATTGGCCCTTGCTACGCCGTATCGACATTATCGGCCTGATCGCTTTGGCGGTCTTCCTCGGCTCGTTGGAGATCGTTCTCGAAGAGGGGCCAAGGCAAGGCTGGCTTGCCAGCAGTGAAATTGGCTTCTTCTTGGCAACCATGCTGACTGGAGGAGGCGTATTTTTCTGGCGCGCATTCACTTTGGAAGAGCCAATTGTGAAGCTAGATGCCTTCACAGATCGGAATTTCGCCGTCTGCTCGCTTTTGGCCTTTACGGTCGGCATCGGCCTTTATGGCTCGGTCTATCTCCAGCCTTTATTCCTGGGCCAAGTTCGTGGCTACAACTCACTCCAGATTGGCCAAGTCATGTTTGTGACTGGGGTTTTCATGCTGATCAGCGCACCTTTTGCCCGACAACTTATCATGCGGGTTGATCCAAGGCTGGCGATCTTTGTGGGGGCAAGTCTTGTTGGCGGCTCCTGCCTCCTTCAGGCACATTTGACGGCCCAATCAAGCTTTTGGGAATTCTTTTGGCCGCAGGCGATGCGCGGTTGCGGCCTGATTCTGTGCTTTGCCACGCTCTCGACCATAGCTTTGGGTACTATGCCACCGCACAAGATCCAAAGTGCTTCTGGTTTGTTTAATCTGACGCGGAATTTAGGCGGCGCGATTGGCTTGGCGGTCTTATCGACCATGAATGACTATTTCACCGTTTTCCATCGCACGGAGCTAGGTTCTGCCATGAATGTCGGAGATCCGCTGTTAGCTGACAGACTGGCAGCATCAGCGGCCAATTTGGCAGCGCATGGCGTGGCTAACCCAGAAACGGCTGCCTTGGCGCAACAGGTGCAAATGCTCAACCGAGAAGCAGCGGTCATGACATTTAATAATCTGTTCGTTCTGATCGCTGGTTTTTTGGCCCTATCGATTCTGGTAATTCCGTTGCTCTCGCGTGCAAAGCCTGATCAAGGGTCTGGGGAAGTTCATTAGGGACAGGGAGCTTTTGAGGACATCTTTGACTGCAGATTGCTTGGCGTTGTCCCCGTGCAGGATAGGGAGGGATCCATTCATTACAGTTTTCCTGCAACGAAGTTGCGATGATCGCTTGACCCGTTGAGGGGAGGAGTCTATCACGCCCGCCTTGCCGAAGCGGTGACGCAACGGTTTGAGGAAACAGCGCGGGCGTAGCTCAGTCGGTTAGAGTACCGGCCTGTCACGCCGGGGGTCGCGGGTTCGAGCCCCGTCGCTCGCGCCATTCCTAGCCCCGCCTGGTGTGAGCTTGCTCCGCCAGGGCGGTGGCGGGAAGGTTCGATTTCAAAAAACACCCCAGCTCAAGCTAGCCTAATCCAATTTAGCCATTGGTCTAAATCAGTATGGGTTTGCCTTGCGCGCGATCGCGATAATTCCAAGCGGACAGAGCGGTTTTCACAATCACAATCTGGACGATCAATGTCATACCGTCCATCGGGTAAAGACCAATGACTTCTGTGAAGGCCATGGCTGTGATGGCGGTGAAAATGCCAATGATCGGCATCATGGCGGGCTCGCGTGCTGCCTGCATGAGGATTTGCAGCCAAGTCCGGGCAAAGGTCAAACCGATCAGGACAAGTCCGATCAAACCCATTTGTAAGCGAATATCAATGGGCGTCGAATGGGCGTCGGGTGGTCTAAAGCCTTCCATTGCGGCTTCGACTTTGTCGACCGGGCTGGTCAGCGATGTGTCGGTCCAAAAGGCCTGATAGCCCCAGCCCAACCAAGGCCTTTCGGCAAGGGGGGCCTCCAAAGCATGCCAAATGTCGGTGCGGCCTGTCAGGGTGGGTGCTTTACCCAAGAGCTGAAACACAAGGGGCGCTAGGATGGTAATCACAAGAAACAAGATCGCTAGCCCCGACACAACGGCCCAAACTGAAAGGACCGCCGCACTGGGATGTCGTTGCGCGAGCCAAACTGCGACGGGCATCGCCATGGCAAGGCCAGTCACCAAAATCGCGGTAGTTGCTTCACTCTTGACGGCGCACAAGGCGATGATGACGAGGGCAGGGGCCGTCCAAATGATCGCCCTTGGCTGCATCAGGGCATAGCCCATCACGCCACCTGATGCCACCGCCATCGCGACGCCTAAGGTCTGCTTGAAGCTCCAGATACCTGACCACGCGCCCGGATAGATTTCGGTCATGACACCCCATTGCGGGGTCAAAATGGCGAGCGCCGCGGACACCACCGCTTGCATCGTAAACAGGCCTGCCAAGATGCGGGCAAGGCGCAGCCAACTCAAATACTGGCTGACCATACAGGCCGCTCCATAGGTCACACACATCAAAAGTCCTTGCCGAAGCGTGAGGTCGGGCTGGTTTGACCATTGGAAGCTTGCTAGCGTCCACAGAATAAACAGGAAGAAGGGCCCACCCACTAAGGCCGTGCGCAGCGCCATGTGCGGTTTATAGGCAATTGCCAGCGCTGTTAGGAGGACCGTTGGCGCATAAATCAGCAGAGACCAAGTTGGGGCCTCCTTCAAATGTTGGACCTTCATAACAAAGGCGACGGTTGAACCAAAGCAGCAAAATAGATACAGCGAGATCGCGAGATCGATCAGGATGATTTTGCGTCGATTGTCTGGATGGCGGGCACCAATCAGCGCATCGGCTGGGTCCCTCCCTGCCAATGAGCGCACGCGGGCAAAGAAGTCCGCCGCTGGATGATATAAGGGCCTGCTCACATTAACTACCTTCGCCACCACTTTAGCGCAGAATGCTGAAAGTCTTGTCAACAAATCGCTTCAAGCTTGGCGTTGACACGGAAGGCTGCACGAGTGTGTCGATTGCGCTTCCCCATTGCCTTTCTCCGCCTTAAGCAAGAAGTCTAAGCCAAGAACAAAATGGGGTAGTCGATATGGAATGGGGCTGGGACAATGCACGCGCGATTCTCGGTGCGGGTCTGATCATCGCACTGTGTTGGGCGATGAGCGAGAACCGTAAAACTTTCCCGTGGCGACTGGCTCTGGGCGCGATGGCGGTGCAAGCCTTTCTGTTGGTTCTCTTATTTGCTGTACCTGCCTCTCAAGGCTTCTTGAATGGCGTCAATGCTGCGGTTGATGGCCTCAATGCTGCAACGATTGAAGGCACCAAATTTGTCTTTGGCTATTTGGGCGGTGGAGAAGCGCCCTACCAATTGGCAAAGCCCGGCGCGCCACCGCCGTTTGTGTTTGCGTTTCAAGTCCTGCCGCTCATCCTAGTTATCTCTGCTTTATCGGCCGTTCTTTGGCATTGGAAAATCCTGCAATGGGTGACCCGTGGCTTTGGCTATTTGTTTGAGAAGTCGATGGGGCTGGGTGGCGCTTCGGCCCTCGCCACTGCCGCAAACATCTTCATGGGCATGGTAGAGAGCCCAATCGTGATCAAAGGCTATCTCGATAAGCTCTCGCGCTCAGAGCTTTTCATGATGATGGTGGTGGGCCTAGCCACCGTCGCGGGGTCAACCATGGTGGCTTATGCGGCCATCCTATCACCCACCTTACCCAATGCAGCCGGCCACGTATTGGTCGCCTCTATCATCACCGCACCGGCAGGCATTTTGCTGGCCCGCATCATGATCCCGGAGCAGCCCGGGCAATATGTGGATGGCATGGATTATAGCTCAGCGCTGAAATATGAATCGACCATGGATGCCATCACGAAGGGTGTGCAGGACGGCATGATGGTTGTCGTCAATGTAGGTGCCTTCCTCTTAGTCTTTGTTTCGTTCGTCTGGATTGCCAATGGCCTTCTGACTGTGTTTGGCGACCAATGGGGTGGCCCGCTGACCCTGCAGCGCCTCTTTGGCTATTTGTTCTCGCCACTTGCTTGGATCATAGGCATTCCAGCCGAAGACATGCAGAAGGCAGGTGGTCTGTTTGGCTCTAAGCTGTTCCTGACGGAATTTGTCGCATTTATCGAGCTGGGCAATATTCCCGCAGAAGCCTTGAGCGAACGTTCGCGCATGATCATGACCTATGCCTTGTGCGGATTTGCTAACGTTGGTTCGATTGGGATCATGACCGGCGGCATGACGGTTTTGATGCCAGAGCGGCGCAACGAAATCCTCAAGCTTGCGTGGAAGGCTTTGATCCCGGGCTTTTTGGCGACCTGCTTATCAGCGACCATTGTGGCAGCTTTGCCTATGGGCGTGTTTGTCCACTAAAAATCCGAGGTAACGCGATGAAACTTTATACGGCAAAGCTCGCCCCCAATCCACGCCGGGTTCATATGTTTTTGGCTGAAAAGGGCCTTTGGGAGACGGTAGAGCGGGTTCAGCTTGATCTTGCGACCGAGACCAAAGTGCCCGACCATTTAGGCCGAAACCCGATGGGCCTGGTGCCTGTGCTGGAGTTAGATGACGGTCGCTTCCTAACTGAAAGCCGTGCCATCTGTACTTACCTCGAACATCTCCATCCTGAACCTAATCTCATGGGGGAGACGCCTGAGGAGAAGGCTTTTATCGAAATGTTTGACCGCCGCGTTGAATGGGGCGTGCTGTTGCCCTTGGCCAATTGGGTTCGCCATGGCCATCCGGGTTTGGCGGTATTGGAAAAGCCTCAAATTCAAGATTTTGCTGAAGCCTCCTCTGAGAAAGCAAAAGCGGCGATGGTCTGGCTGGATGCTGATTTGGCAGAGCGCGACTATGTGGCTGGCAACCGCTTCACAATTGCTGATATCACAACCTTCGCCGCGATTGAGTTTGCGCGGCTGGTCAAGTTCAAGCCGTGGGAAATCCATACCAATATTGCGCGCTGGCGCGATGCCGTGAAGGCGCGGCCTTCGGCGGATGCGAGCCTCGCCTGATGTTTGGCTCTGATAATCAGGCACCTGCCCATCCACGTGTTCTAGAAGCCATGTTCGCTGCCAATTCGGGGCGCTGTGGCAGCTATGGCGATGATCCTTGGACTGTGCGCGCGCTCGAGCTTTTGTACGGCGTGTTTGAGACCCGCGACCTTGATGCCTATTTTGTCGGAACTGGTGGGGCGGCCAATGGCTTGGCCTTGTCGGCCCTTTGCCCACCCTGGGCAGCGATCATGGCCCATCCCCATGCCCATGTGCTGGAGGATGAAGGCAATGGCCCTGAATTTTTCACCAGCGGCTCTCGCCTCGTAGCTTTGGGCTCGACCGGGCTTCTCGTTCAGCCAGAAGAGATTGAGGCTGCAGCTGCCCGCCACAGCCCGGACTTCGTTCATGGGCTTCAACCGCGTGCGGTAACTCTGACCAATTTGAGTGAGAGTGGCCAAGCCTATAGCCCCGATCATTTGCGGGCCATTCGTGCTGTTTGCGCCAAGCAAGGCTGGGTTCTCCATGTCGATGGTGCACGTTTTGCCAATGCTGTTGTTGGGACTGGGGCTTCGGCCAGCGACTTATCGTGGCGGGCAGGGGTGGATGCCTTAAGTTTCGGCTTGACCAAGAATGGAGCTGTGGCAGCTGAAATCTTGATTTTGTTTGGGAAAGCACGCACCGGCGCAGCAGCCTATTTGCGCAAGCGCGCTGGCCAACTTTTCTCCAAGCACCGTTACTTATCTGCGCAGGCGGTTGCCATGCTGGAAGATGGCTTGTGGCTGAACCTCGCTGGCCACGCCAATAATATGGCCAAGGACCTCGGCGCAGTTTTTGAGCGGGCTGGAGCAAGTCTAGCCGCTCCTGTTGTGGGCAACGAAGTGTTTGTGCGCCTCGATGCCAGCAAAGTCGCCGCGCTTCAGGCGGAAGGGATTGGGTTCTATCCGTGGGCGACTTTGGGTCCAGATACTTACCGATTTGTCGCTTCGTGGCAGACCACCACAGAAGACGTCGAGTTGGCCGCCAAGGCGCTTGGCTAGTTTCTTGATTTAACTGGTTTTGGCTACCAAGAATTCCCACACCTGAAGGCCGCCATGCCACACCATATTGGCGGCAACCAGATAAATAACCGCCACCCCCAAATAGCCAATCCAACGATGCTTTTGCAGAAGATTGGCGATGAGGTCGGCGGCAAACGCCATAAAACCAATCGCACACAAAAGGCCAAGCGCCAGAACCACCATATGGCCTTGCGCAGCGCCAGCGACCGCCAGCACATTGTCGAGCGACATCGAGAGATTGGCGATCATCACGGTGATGATGGCACTAGTCAGTGTTTTAGGATGGGTAGTCGCATGGTCTGCCACGCCATCATGATCGGCATCTGCCGCATCTTGCTCGCGCAATTCCGTCAAGAGCTTCCAGCCAACCCATACCAGCAGCAAGCCGCCCAACAATTGCAGACCGGTGATGAGCAAAAGCTTTGCTGCAATCAGCGCGAACAGAACCCGCAGCACAACGGCGCCGGCTAGGCCCCAGAAGATAACCTTGCGGCGCTGATCTACCGGCAGGCCAGCAGCGGCCAAGCCAACCGCGATGGCGTTGTCGCCGGATAGGGCCACGTCAATGGCCAGAATTTCGAGGAGGGTAAAACCCTCACTCATCATGGTTTCAGGCGTCACGAACCAACCGATTTCTTCGTTTGGGCCATATGGGCTGCATAGAGCGAAATGGCGGAGGCGGCAGAGACATTCAAGCTCTCCATTTGCGGATCAATGGGGATACGCGCCAACCGGTCACACCGTTCCCCGACCAAATGACGCAAGCCTTTGCCCTCAGCCCCCATAACCAGCACAACGGGCGAGCCATCCAGAACATCGGCCAAATCATGCTCAGCTTCGCCCGATAGCCCGATTGTCATCCAGCCATCTTCGGCCAGCTGCACGATTGTTTGGGCAATGTTCACCACACGGACATCGGGCACCATCTCAATGCCGCCGACAGCCGCTTTGGCCAGCGAACCCGTGATTGGCGGGGCCTTGCGGTCCTGTTGGATGATGGCGCGCACCCCAAAGGCCGCAGCCGAACGGAAGATCGCCCCAATATTTTGTGGGTCGGTAACTTGGTCCAAGATCAAGGCAATGCCCTCAGCACTGGGAAGGGCTTGGTCGAGGCCGATGCTCTCCAGCGGATGCACGCGCACGGCAATGCCTTGATGCACGGCGCCAGGCGGCAGGAGAGCCGACAGGCTTTCGCCATCGGTTAGGGCGATCTTGCTCTTATCGATTTGGGTGTCTTCTAAGCCTTCCAGCGTATTGCGGGTGGCACGAAGTTCCAGCACTTTTCGTTTCGGATTGGCGAGGACTGCGAGCACAGCATGGGTGCCGTAAATCCATTGACTGCCGTCGCTGGGCTTATCCTCGCGCGGGGGGCGGGGGCCTTTGGCTTTCCAAGGCGCAGCACCGGCTGGTCGTTCGCGACCCGTGTCACGGCCACCATCGCGGCCACCCTCTTTTGGACGAAAACGTGAATTCTTAGTCATGACGTTCTTTTAACGGGAAAAGGTCGGCGCTGTCGCCTATAAGGGCTGCGGAAACTCTTTTGAGGACGGACAGGAGATTGAAGATCATGCTGACACAGAAACAAGGATTTGGCCTAGGTGCCGGGATTGGACTGGGCGCTGCCCTGTTGCTCGGCTTTCAACCTGTCGCAGCCCAGAGTGACGGGCAAGCCCGTTTGTTGGAATTGGATGGCGTCGTAGGACAAGTGGAGATTCGGACCTCGCCGGGGGCTGCTTTCAATGTCCAAGTGACGCCGGGAGCCAAATTATCCGCGACAACCGAGCGGGATGGGATAACTTTGCGTGTCAAAGGTCCAATTCAACGCAATATGCGCACCAATTGCAGCAGCTCCACCCAAAATGGGCAACGTGTTGAAGAGATCAAGATTGATGGCGTGCGATATAAGGCAGAGGATTTGCCCAAGATCGTCGTAACGGGGCCAAGCTCCATGGGGCTTCGAATCAAGCGCTCGTTGGTAAGTGGTCGAGCTGGTGATGTGGGCGGGGCCACCATCACCATGATTGGCTGTGGCGACTTCTCTCTGGGCAAAGTTGCTCGCAATCTGGAGCTCACCATTGCAGGCTCTGGCGATTTCCGAACCGAAAGCGTTGGCGGCGACTTAAATGCCAGTTTGGCGGGCTCTGGCAACAATCAAACTGGGCCGGTTAAGGGCAATTTGAAACTGGATCTTGCGGGGTCTGGCGATACCAATATTGGCTCCATCGGCGGACGCAGCGAAATTGATTTGGCGGGCTCTGGCGATGTTCGATTGGGTCAAGTTCAAAACGATGTCGAAGTAAATCTCGCAGGCTCTGGCGATACCTATATCCAAGGCGGCCGTTCACGGCTTGAAGCCAATATTGCAGGCTCTGGCAATATTCGTCACGGCGGCACGGTAATTGACCCGCAAATCAACATCATTGGCTCTGGCGATGTGACAGCTTCCAAACTCGAAGGCAGCCCACGCGTAACCAAGCTGGGCTCTGGTGGCTTCAAAGTCGACTAACGAAACATCTGGTATCGGGCGATTGACAGGGTGGGGCGGTGTGCCAAAATAGCCCCATCATGCAGTTATGTGAAACTCATCTGCTTGATCACAGCCAATCGCCATTGCGTTTGGAGCGACCATCGCTATAACGCGGCCCTTCCAGAGCGGCTTGCCGTGGCTGAGGCATGAAGTGACTCATGTCCGGCAAGAGGGTTTGGAACTCCTGAAACGCCGTTGCGGTATGTGCTGGCATCGGTTGCGATTGGGTGTCACCTGGTGAGGTGGCCGAGTGGTTAATGGCAGCAGACTGTAAATCTGCCCTCGAGAGAGTACATAGGTTCAAATCCTATCCTCACCACCAGTGACATCCCAAATCGCAATCCTTGAATGGCCAACCTGGGGCTCGTCGGTTCGGGAAATCGGATGCGGGTATAGCACAATGGTAGTGCAGCAGCCTTCCAAGCTGAGGATGTCGGTTCGATCCCGTCTACCCGCTCCAGTTTTTTGAATTTTGTAGCGCTTCCAAGCGCTATGTCACTAGAGACGAAGGGCACGACCATGGCTAAGGAAAAGTTTGAACGTACGAAACCGCATTGCAACATTGGCACGATTGGTCACGTTGACCATGGTAAGACGACGTTGACGGCGGCGATCACGATGACGCTGGCGAAGGCTGGTGGTGCGAAGGCGATGAGCTAT
>JAJTGP010000114.1 GCA_021299265.1 Hyphomonadaceae bacterium
ACCGGCCTTGGCCAAGGGCGAACTGATGTTCTGCTATGGCTTGTCGGAGCCTGATGTGGGCGGGGACTTATCCAGTGTCACGACGCGCGGCGTGATTGAGGGCGATCATGTCGTGATCAATGGGGCCAAGCGCTGGTGCACAGGGGCTGACTTTGCCGATTATATTTATTGCCTGATCCGGACCGAAAGCGACGAGAAGCGCAAAAACCTCGCCTTTGTGCTAATCCCAAAGGATACGCAGGGCGTGACCTTGCAGCCGATTGAGCACGCTAATCTGCGCTATACGCTGTCGAGCGACGTCTATTTTGACAATGCCCGTATCCCTGTTTCCCACATCGTGGGCGGCCCGGAGAAATGGGGCAAGGGCTGGGGCATGTTGGCGGGCCGCGCCCTCGATGTCGAAAAGCTTGAAATCACCGCCGTCACCTTTGGGATCGCCCAAGCTGCCGTTGAAGAAGCCTGGGCCTATGCGCAAGAGCGGGTACAGTTTGGCAAAGTCATCTCCGGCCATCAGGCCATCCGTCACGCGCTGGTTGAGGCCCGCACCAAGCTCGAAGCCTGTCGGCATATGCTCTATCACGCAGCTTGGCTCGCTACCCAAAACCTGCCCTGCGGGATTGAATCCAGCATGGCCAAGCTGTTTGTCGCTGATACCGCCGCTGAAATCGCCCTGATCTGTCAACGCGTATTGGGCGCTTATGCCCTATCAGATGCCTTCGAGATGGAACGCCACGTCCGCGATCTCCTCGGCATGCGCATCGTCGGTGGGTCCAGCGACATGCAGAAAAATAACCTCGCGGGGCTTTGGGGCTTGAAAGGGTAATCCGGCTTCGCTCTTCGAGCTTCGCCGCGACAAGCCAAGCCGTAGCACGAAGTGCTAAAGCTAAAAAATTACAAGCGCTTCTTTGCGAATGCTCTGCCGGAGCCGGATTTAAGATATTTCTCAAAAGCCCAAGGTTATGAGTCTTCGGAAAAGCCTAGGTATGTTCTGACCCGCCATGGGCCGTATTTGGACGTGTGGGTCACTTCGCCCGCATTGCGCTTAGCCAACCGCGCCTTCAAATCACCGGTTGCGCCGACATAGAAATGCTGCCCATCGAGACTTGCTAGAATATAAACGTATTTCATTTTTGAACTTCCTCATGTTTGGGAAGATCAGCCACGGGAAACACATGTGTGAGTTGATCATTTCGTCCGGCTTCGCTCTGCGAGCTTCGCCGGGATAAACCCGACTTCGCTCTGCGAGCTTCGCCGTGGTATACCGAGGCAGGCTACGCGCTTTGCGTTTCGGCTCGCCAAGCCGTAGCAGGTAGTGCGAAGGCTGGTGGGGCGCTTAGGCAGCCTACGCGCTTTGCGCTTCGGCTCGCCAAGCCGTAGCACGTAGTGCGAAGGCTGGTGGGTCGTGTAGGACTCGAACCTACAACCAGACCGTTATGAGCGGCCGGCTCTAACCATTGAGCTAACGACCCGTGCCGTGGCGAACCATCTGCGGGAGGCGGGGAGATAGCGGTTTTTGGCGCGATGCAAAAGCCTCGTCCTCATTTGAACGCAGATCGGTCTCTTTTTTGCCCAAAGCAGTGCAGACTCTGTTCATGTTGGTTTAGCTAAAAACCACAAGACCAATCTGGGAAGGGAATACACTATGCGTCAGTTTCATCGCCACACCCTCTTATCGGCACTCGCGATCAGTGCAGTGGGTTTCGTGCCCCTGTCGGCGATGGCGCAGGCCGCACCGGCTATGGGCGCGCCTTGCTGCGTGGCAGCAGCACCGGTCACGCCGACAACCTTGAACTTCACTGTCAGCGCCGATCAGAAGAAAGCCCCAGATATGGCGACGATGGGGGCAGGGGTGGTGACGACGGCGAAAACCGCCAAAGCCGCGATGGAAGATAATGCGCGCAAAATGTCAGCCGCCTTTGTGGCGTTGAAAGCAGCCGGCATTGCCGACAAGGACATGCAAACCTCTGGCGTGCAATTGAGCCCGCAATACGATTACACCAACGGCACCCGTCCGCGCATTGTCGGCTATCAGGCTGCCAACCGCGTCACTTTGAAGTTGCGCAAGATCGATCAAATCGGTGCGGTGATGGATGCGCTTGTTGCCCAAGGCATCAACGAGATTGATGGGCCAAATTTCGGTATTGAAAACCCTGAAGCCATGCTGGATCAAGCGCGCGGTGAAGCCATGGCGACCGCTATGCGTCGGGCAGAGCTTTACGCCAAGGCCGCAGGCATGCGGGTTAAGCGTATCGTCTCGATCAATGAAAGTGGTGGCTATACGCCGCCGCAACCCATGCCGATGATGATGGCGCGTGCCGCGATGGCGGATTCAGCGGCACCGACTCCAGTTGCCGCTGGTGAGGTGAGCTATTCGATCCAGATCTCGCTGCAGGTTGAGCTCGAGAAGTAACTCCCAGAAGTCAGGCTTTGATCCGCCCCCGAGCTATCACATTTTTGTGGTCACAAACGTCGGGTCAAAGCTTGCAAACGGGTGGGTTTCGCGTTAGCGCCCCCGCCATGCTTAACTTTGACCTCGTCGCTGCTAACCTCCTCTCGCCCGCTGTTATCTGTTTCGCACTTGGAGCTTTTGCTGCCTATGTGAAGAGTGATTTGCGCGTGCCGCAGCAGGTACACGAGACCATCTCGATGTACCTCTTGTTCTCAATTGGCTTGAAGGGCGGGATTGCACTCGATAATTCAGCCGGCGCTTCGATGTTGCTGCCGTTTCTGGCGACCATCTTTATGGGTGTTTTGACGCCTTTGATCGCCTTTTATGTAGCACGACAGATCGGCAAACAGAGCATTGTCGATTCTGGCGCTATGGCGGCTCACTTTGGCTCGGTCAGTGCCGTGACCTTTATGGCCGCGCTAAATTTTGCTTCATTGAGCGGTTTTCAAATCGAAGGCTATTTGACTGCGCTTCTGATCGTGCTGGAGGTTCCCGGCATCATTATCGGCATCGTGCTGGCGCGTCTCATGTCGGAAAATCGCACCATCAGTGTCAATCATGTGCTGCGCGAAGCGAGAACCAGCAAGTGCGTCACGCTGATGGGCGGTGGTTTAGTGGTTGGCCTATTGACCGACGCCAAGGGGATTGAGGCTGTCTCCACCGTCTTCATCACGCCCTTCCAAGGTGTTTTGGCCTTCTTCTTGTTGGAACTGGGCGTGGTGGCCTTAAAGCGCCTGCGGGAATCAAAAGCGCCTCTGCCCTTCATGCTTGGGTTTGGGATTACCATGCCGATTGTGTTTGGGGCGATTGGCTTGGTTGTAGGCCATTTCGCGGGCTTCTCGGTTGGTGGCACAGCGGTATTTGCCACCATGGCTGCCAGTGCTTCTTATATCGCGGCTCCAGCTGCCGTGCGCATGGCGATGCCAGAGGCGAATGAAGGGCTCTATCTGACGACGTCGATCAGCATCACTTTGCCGTTCAACATCATCATCGGAATTCCCGCCTATTTCGCCGTATCGGCCATGATTAGCGGCTGGCCGACGATGGCGAGCTTGATGGGTGGCTAGTCCGCCGCCCGTGGATCTGCACGCACCCAGCCACGTTCATGGTTGAAGAGGTCGAGGCCACCTGTCGCAATGTCAAAACGTGCGCCTTCCAGATTAAGCGTGCCTGAGGCAACTTTTTCGGCAACAAACGGGAAGCTCAACAGATTGGACATCGAAAGCTCGACACTGGCGCGCTCGCACAGTTCGATCTCCTCAGTGTTCAGCGCCACGACGACGGGGACCAGAACGTCGATCCATTGATTGACGAACCGCAAAGTCTGTCCTTCTTGCCCGGCCTTGGTTCCCCAACGGCCACGGTCGATTGCAGCCTTGACCCCGCCACAACGGGCGTGGCCCATCACAAGGATGGTCTTCACGCCAAGCGCTTGGACGGCAAATTCGATGGCGGCAGAGGTGCCATGCAGGCCTTCGCCTTGCTCAAACGGTGGCACAAGGGCGGCCACATTGCGCACGACAAACAATTCGCCCGGCGATACGTCAAAGATCTGACTAGGATCTGCGCGAGAGTCAGAGCACGCAATCACCAACAGGCGCGGGGTCTGGCCATCGGCCAATTGCTCATAGAGTTCGCGTTGGTGCGGCCAAGCATCCCGGCGAAAACGGCTATAGCCTTCCAATAATCGATCCATCAGAAGTCTATAGCCGCAGCTGTCCGGGCAAGGGAAGGCTTAATTGGCGCGCGTCACATGCAAGACCGCGCCTTCAACGCCGGTCACGACCAAAACGCTGCCACTATCGGGGTCGGCCTTGTCTTGGGTTTTGGCGGCCCATTCGGTATCGCCCAGACGGACCCGGCCAGCACCGCTCACAAAGCCATCCACCGCAATGGCCTGCTGGCCAATATGGCGTTGCAGGGGCGCGTTCAGGGTCGGGTCTTCCGACGGCGTGGTATCGGGCTTAAAGAAACGCCGTCCGCCTACCGTCGTTGCCAAAGCAAACAAGGCAAAAGCCACCAATTGTAAGGGCAGGCTGGCATCTGGGAATAGGAAAGCCAGTGCCGCGGTGAGAGCCGCAGCTGTAGCAATCCACAACAAATAGGCGGTACCCGTCAGCAATTCAGCTGCCAACAAAGCCGCACCAATGCCAAGCCAGGTCAAAGCGCCAAAGCCCGCCCAAGAAGAAGTAAAAGCTTCCATTCGTTTAGTCCTTTGTGGTGGGAACTGCGGTACGGGAAGGGGCTTTGGCTTGGCCTTGGTTTTGTGTAGCCGTGCCCGACATGGTCAATTGACGCACCCCTTCAATGGCCGAGGCAATCGCACTCAATTCCGTCGGCACGATCACCGTGCGTTGTTGCGGCGAGGAGGCCAGCTTACCAAAGGCTTCCACATAGGATTGGCCCAAGAAGTAATTCAGCGCATTGACGTCACCGGAGGAAATTGCGTCGGACACCATGCGCGTCGCGTTGGCTTCCGCCTCGGCAGCGCGTTCACGGCCTTCGGCGTCGCGAAAGGCGGATTCCTTGCGGCCTTCCGCTTCGAGGATGACAGCCTGCTTATGGCCTTCGGCGCGTAGGATGGCGGCCGCCTTTTCGCCCTCGGCAGAGGTGATTTCGGCCCGGCGCTCGCGTTCGGCCTTCATTTGCTTGGCCATGGCTTCGTTGAGGTCTGATGGAGGCGACAAGTCCTTGATCTCAATGCGCACGACTTTGACGCCCCATGGATTGGTGGCCGCATCAATGGTCTGCAACAGCTTGGCGTTGATGGTGTCGCGTTGGGACAAGACCTCGTCCAATTCCATTGAGCCGATCACGGTACGCAAATTGGTCAAGGACAGATTGGTGATGGCCAGACGCAAATCTTCGACCTCATAGGCGGCCTTGGCGGCGTCAAATACTTGAGTGAAGACCACCGCATCGCAGCGCACCATGACGTTGTCGCGCGTGATCACCTCTTGGCGCGGCACGTCGAGAACGCTCTCCATCATCGATATCTTGCGGCCGATCTGGTCCATAATGGGTGTGATGAAATGGATGCCGGGGTGGAGCGTGCGCAAATAGCGGCCAAAGCGCTCCAACGTATATTGTCGGCCTTGTGGGACGATTTTGACAAAAGTGGTAACAAAAATGATCGCCATCACAACCAAGACGGCAGAGAACCAAAGGAATTCCATGAATAAACCTCCCCATTCAGAGCCAATGTGGGGCAGGCCATAACGCGGTACACACACGTGTCCCAAGCCTACCCTAAATCATTGCCCGCGCACGATATGTGTATTGCCAAACCAGTTTAAAAGATGCCGCTCGCTTTCCTGTGGCTAAAATGGTGGATAAATCTGGGGATAATCCACATCCATTTGATTCTATGCGGGATTATGAGAATCGCCACACACAAAAAACTTCTTGTCAAAATGAAAATCAGGCGTAATCTTAATTTCACGGAAGCAAGAGCGGGAGTGAAAAGTTAGCGAGGCGACAAAAGAAGAAAACGCCTTTCAATAGGTGGGGTCAACATAGTCTAATTCTAGCGAATACTTCTGAAGGCGAAGCGAAAGCTATACCTAGCACTTGAAGCCGTCGCACTCAACTTGTTGAGAGCAGGCCGCACGGGGAAACCGGTGCGGCCTTTGTGCGTTTATAGTCCATTTGTACGTTTATAGCTCAATCGGCCTTGCCGGCGGCGTATGTTGCTTTGCCCTTGGGGAGGCAATTGCGGCCACTCGCACGCGCCCAGATGCGCACCCTGCTGCCGTTTATGTCTTGGCACGGATTGTCACGCTAACTCGCTTAAATAGCGAGTGACGTCTTGATCGCGCTGAGGAAGGCTTGCACGGTTTGTGACGGGGCTTGGGCTGCATGGGTCACGGCACTGATTGAAAAGGTGGCACCGCCTGGAAACGGAAGTGTCCGGCAGGCCCCCTTCGCGACTAAGGGTGCTGCAGCAGAGGCTGGTAGCATCGTGACAATATCCGACCGCATGGCCAGTTCTAGGCACGCGCTTTGGTTCAAAATTCGGTATTTCGGAAACCCTCGCCGCCGCAAAAGTTCACGCTGCTCAAAGGGCAGGGCATTTTGAAACTTGCTGTCAAACCCTGCGATGGCCCAATCAAAGGCCAAGATGGCCGAAAGGGAGCCGTCAGTTTCCTCAATTGGATGGCCGGGCCGAAAGACGACTTGATAGGCCTCAGACACCAGCTTTTGCAGTTTCAATTCACTCCGGTTTTTTAGGCCTTCCACCGTGGTCGAATGGAACAACAAAAGATGTGCCTGCCGTCGCACCAGCCTGTCACTGGCCAGGTCTGGCGGCATGGTTTCAATTTGTACGGCTACTTGGGGATGGGTTTTGCGGAACTCTAACAGGGCCCCGTGCATCAGCGTGTCGATGACGGCAGGGCCGCAAATCAGGTTGAGTTGCAGCTCTCCAGCAATTGCGTCTGCGCGCACCTTTTCTGAATGGGCAAGTAGATCGGAGGCGGTCAGCGCTAATCTTCGCCCGGCCTCGGTCGGGATGATCGATCGGGTCGTGCGATCAAACAACCGAACATCCCACTTGGCTTCAAGTGTTTGGATGCTTTTGGTCAGCGCCGAATGCGTAATCAGCAATTCTTCGGCCGCACGGGAAAAGCTGCCTAAGCGGTAGACGGCTTCGAACCGTTGGATCAGAACAAGATCAATCGACATGTTCCGTTATCTACATAATAACAGATTATTATTCAATTGTTGGCGCAGAAGACCTAGCCTAATCTCCGGTGCAAACGCGATAAAGCAGGCCAAAACGGCACCAAGGGGGAAGTGCATGACGACCACCGAGTTCATTCATGGCAATATCGGCCTTTATTCGGCGATCTTCTTTTTTACGCTCCTTGCCATCGAATTGATGGCCATCAAGTTGTTTCGGGCAAAAGGGAAAATGCCGGCCAAAGATGCTTCCTTGGGCGTCCTGATGGGCGTGTTGAGTGACCCAGTGAATGCGATGTCGGCCTTTATTACACTCGGCATTTTGTCCTTGGTTCAGCCGTTCCAGCTTTTCACCCTTCCGGTAAACCTGTGGACTTTTCTGGTTTGCTTCATTCTGGATGACTTGCGTTTTTATTGCCATCACCGGGTCGCCCATCGCTGCCGCTGGGTTTGGGCGATGCATGTCGTCCACCATTCCAGTCAGGAATACAATCTGGCAGTCGCTCTGAGGCAGGGTTGGACCAAGCACTTTACCGGCACCATGTTGTTCAAAGTGCCCTTGGTCTTGATTGGCTTTGACCCGATCATGGTGACCTTCTGCGGCGTGCTCAATGCCAGCTATCAGTTCATGCTGCATACCGAAACTGTCTACAAACTGCCGCGTTGGGTCGAGGCGATCTTCAATACCCCATCGCATCATCGGGTGCATCATGCGAGTAATCCGCGCTATTTGGACGCGAATTATGCCGGGACCTTGATCATCTGGGACCGGCTCTTCGGGACATTTGTTGCTGAGGACGAATCAGACCGGCCCGTTTATGGCCTGGTGAAAAACCTCAATACCTTCAATATATTTACGGTTCTAACGCATGAATATATTGGCATTGCTAAGGATATGAGCCAACAGGGGCTGACCCTGTTTCAACGCTTTTGTTATATTTTCGCACCGCCCGGCTGGAGCCATGACGGCTCCCGCCTTTCCAGCACTGATATCAAACGCGCCGCTGGCATTGGTGCCCCGTCTGTAGACCCTGTTGCCGCAAAGACCAGCCCGCCATGATGCCGCTTCATTATGCGCTGACCGATGGATTGGTCTGTGCCGTCGCTGTTTGGGGGGCGTGGCACCTCATGCGCGGCAATAAGCCTGTCGGCGCGCTCGGTGTGGCTTTGTTCGCGCTTGCTGCAGCGATCGGGACGGTCCGTGTTACCAGTGGATTGATCGAACCGCTTGGCATGGCGCATCGATTTGCCTCTCAAATTGGCGGTCTATTGGGCCTGCTCCTCATCCTCTGGCAGATTTTTGAAGCGACAACCGGCCGTATTCGCCCATTGTTTGGCATTGCTATTTGTGTCAGCGCCGTGGGGCTGGCGATTATTGTGCCCGTTGCGGGCGCACCCATTTATGTCCTCGCCTTGCTTAGCGGGATCGCCCTATTTGTGCTCGACCGCAAAGGCGGGAAGCCCAATATTGGCGCGGCAATGGGTTTTGGTGTGATGCTGCCCAACGTCTTGTTTTTGCGTCAATCAAGTCTTTTGGGTCCAGACCTGAGCTGGCATCTCTTTCATTGCGTCATTGCCCTGTGGTTGATCCTGACCGTGTTGGCGCTGACACCAAAGCGGGCTGAGAACGCGGCTGCCCTATCTTCTGTCGCTTAAGACTTCCACAGCAGGCGGCTGAAGTTTTGGCTGCCCAATAATCCGCCAAACTGCGCATATGCGCTGCAAAAGCCTGTCGATGAAAGCCCTGTTGGTTGCCAAACCAGTTGACGCGCCGCGCGTGCGCGGGCAGGAGGGCGTCTCTTGTGCCGCTCTCGGATGATACCGGCCCAAGCTCATGTGTGACTGCGGGAGAGACGATCCCCAAAGGACCGCGCCGAAGGAGCAACCGCCCCGGAAACTCTCAGGCAAAAGGACCGCAGCCACGTCAATACGCTGGAGAGTGTTGGGCAAAATGTCCAACCGCCGAAGGAGCAAGCGGTCCCTTGAAGTCTCAAGGCCGACCGCGAAAACTCTCAGGTTTTAGACAGCTGGGGCGCGCGCCAAAACGGGGGAACCCTGAGGCGTGTCGCGTACCTGTCGGAGCCTGCCCATGTCTGAAGATACTTCCTTAAAGACCACACCTCTAACAGGGCTCTGGCAAAGCATGGGTGGCCGCATGGTGCCCTTTGCTGGCTATCTGATGCCGGTTCAGTTTCCAGAAGGCGTGATGAAAGAGCATGTATGGACGCGCGAGAGTTGTGGTCTCTTCGATGTCTCGCACATGGGCCCAGCCTTCTTGGCGCTCAATGATACAAGCCTTAAGGGCGACGCCGCCCATGCGGCAATTGCGGCCTTGGTGGAAACCATTCTGCCATGCGATGTCGCAGGCCTTGCCCCCGGTCAATTGCGTTATACCACTTTGCCAAATGCCAGTGGTGGCGTGCTGGACGATTTGTTTGTTGGCCGCCCGAAGGCAGATGCTGATCAAGGCACGCTCTATTTTGTGGTGAATGCCGGCTGCAAAGAACAAGACTTTGCGATCATCGCAGAAGCCTGCGCTGGCAAAGCGACGCTAACGCGCGCCGATGACCGCGCCTTGATCGCGGTACAGGGGCCTAAGGGGGGGGATGCCATTGGCAATGTTGGCGACGGGCCAAAGCGCTTAGGCTTTATGGAATTTGCCACGGTGAAAGGCCCCTATGGCGAAGTAGTCGTTTCCCGCTCTGGCTATACGGGTGAAGATGGCTTTGAAGTGCTGATTGCCGCCGATAAGGCTGAAGCCTTTGTGCGCACCTTGTTGGCCACCGCGCATGTCAAAGCCATTGGCCTTGGCGCGCGCGATAGTCTGCGCCTAGAGGCGGGTCTTTGCCTCTACGGCCATGACTTGGATGAGACCACCAGCCCGATTGAAGCAGGCCTTGCTTGGACCATTCAGAAAGTGCGGCGCGAGCGTGGCGATTTTCCAGGCGCTGCGCGCATTCTGAAAGAGCTCTCCGAGAAGCCAAGCCGCAAACGCGTTGGTCTCTTGCCCAAGGATAAGGCACCCGCACGTGAAGGCGCTGAAATCCGCAATCTGGCTGGCGAAAAGGTCGGCATGGTCACATCTGGCGGCTATGGCCCCAGCGTCGGTGGGCCGATTGCCATGGGTTATGTCGACGCGGCCTTTGCCGCGGTCGGCACTGAATTGGATTTGATCGTTCGCGATCAACCCCGCCGCTGGGTCGTCGCGCCCTTACCTTTTGTTCCCCATAATTACCACCGGAAAGGCTGAACCATGACCACCAAATATACCAAAGACCATGAATGGGTTTCTGTTGCAGGCGACATCGCCACCTGTGGCATTACTGCCTATGCCGCTGAACAATTGGGCGATGTGGTGTTCGTGGAATTGCCAAACGTCGGCCGCATCGTGTCGCAAGGCGATGAAGTGGCCGTGGTTGAAAGCGTGAAAGCCGCCTCTGACGTCTATGCGCCCGTGTCGGGCGAAGTGGTCGACGTCAATGAAGCCTTGGCTGAAGCGCCGGAAGGCGTGAACGAAGCGGCTGAATCCACGGGCTGGTTCACCAAGCTGAAACTGACCGACCCAGCAGAGCTTGATGCTTTGATGGATCGCGCCGCTTACGACGCCTATCTGGCTGGTCTTTAAGCCTGATGTATGTGCCGGTTCACAATCGGGTGGACGACCCACAGGAAGCGTGGGCTTTTGTAAAAGCCCACCCTTTCGCGGTGTTATGCGTCAATGGTCCCGACGGGCCAGTGATTGCGCATGTGCCTTTGGTGGTCCGTTACGATGAAGCAACCGGCACGCATGAGCTTATCGGCCATGTTGCGCGTGCCAATCCGTTTCATGCGGCGGTGCCGGTCGAAGGTGCGCCCTGCGTGGCTGTCTTCCGAGGGCCTGATGCCTATATTAGCCCCTCGCTTTATCCCTCCAAACAGATCCATGGCAAAGTTGTGCCGACCTGGGCCTATTTGGCGGCAGAGGCGCGCGGACATTTGGTCGTTGAACCCGATCCAAGCGCGATGCGGGCTTTTCTAGAGCCGGCCACCCATGACATGGAAGTAGCAGCCCCCAAGCCTTGGACGGTTGACGATGCGCCCGCGGATTATATCTCCAGCCTCGAACGCGCCATCGTCGGCCTAAAAATTCGGGTCTCGGCCTTGATCGCCAAACGCAAGATCAACCAAGGCAAGCCAGAGGCAGATTATCAATCCGTGCAGGAGGCTTTTGCGGCCTCCGCACACACCTCCCACCAGATTCTTTCCCACGAAATGCAAAAAGAAAGTCAGAAAACCTGATGCGATATTTGCCACTTACCCCTTCAGACCGTGAGCAAATGCTCGCCAAAGTCGGCGTTGCCTCGATTGAAGATCTCTTCCTCGATGTGCCCGAAATCGCCCGCTTGGATGGTCCGATCCATGACTTGCCATTCGCCCAAGGCGAGTTGGCAGTAGAGCGCCACATGCAGCGTCTGTCCAATGGCAGTGTCGCGGCTGGCAGTGTGCCATTTTTCTGTGGGGCAGGGGCTTATCGTCATGCCGTGCCCGCTAGTGTCGATCATTTGATCCAGCGCTCAGAGTTTTTGACCACCTACACGCCCTATCAGCCAGAAATGGCGCAAGGCACGGTGCAGACCTTGTTTGAATTCCAGAGCCAAGTGGCGGGCCTATTGGCTTGCGATGTGGCAAATGCCTCCATGTATGACGGCTCCACCGCCTGTGCCGAAGCGGTTGTGATGGCTGCACGTGTGACCAAGCGGACCAAAGTCGTGTTCTCCGGCGGCCTTCATCCCCATTACCGCCGCGCCGCGCGCACTTTGGCTAAGCACTCGGGTCTTGAGATTGCTGGTCTGCCGATTGCGATTAATGACGAAGCAGCCGTTCTGGCAGCCGTGGACCAAAACACCGCCTGTGTCGTGGTGCAGTGCCCGAACGTGTTCGGCACCCTGACCGACTTCACCGAGCTTGCTAAAGCGGTGCAAGCCAAGGGTGCCTTGTTAATCGCGGTCTTTACCGAAGCGGTCGCTTTTGGCCTGATCACGCCACCGGGCGAAATGGGCGCTGACATTGTAGCAGGCGAAGGCCAGTCGATTGGCAATAGCTTGAATTTCGGCGGTCCCTATGTCGGCCTCTTTGCGACGAAGGACAAATATGTCCGCCAAATGCCCGGCCGTTTGGCTGGTGAGACGGTGGATGCCGACGGCACGCGCGGCTTTGTGTTGACGCTGTCAACGCGGGAGCAGCATATTCGTCGCGATAAGGCGACCAGCAATATCTGTACCAATTCAGGGCTTTGTGCCTTGGCCTTCACAATTCACATGACCCTGTTGGGCGATAAGGGCCTGAAACATCTAGCCCAATTGAACCATGAAGCGGCCTGCGAGACGGCCGATGCTGTCTCGTCGATCCAAGGTGTTGAGCTCTTAAGCGACAGCTTCTTCAATGAATTCGCGGTGCGTCTACCCGGCGATGCTGCCAAAGCGGTCGAAGCCATGGCCGCGCACAATGTGCTGGGCGGCGTGCCCTATTCGCGCCTGCGCCAAGAACCCGGCTTTGAAAATGTGCTGTTGATTGCAGCGACCGAGACCACAACGGCTGAAGACATTGCACGTCTCGCCGATACCCTGAAGAAGGTGATCTGATCATGGCTATGAATAATGTCGGCCGTCCAACCGCCTCTGTTGCCAATGATGCGGCAGCCCCAACCACTTTCTCGGGCGCTCGTGGCCTTTTGCAGCCAACGTCTCTGATTTTTGAGACCGGTTCCATCGACCGCACGGGCGTTGATTTGCCGCCTGTGAAGGGCGTGCAGTCGCGTCTGGGCGGCCTTGCTCGCCAGACCACTACCGGCAATCCCGGCCTGTCAGAGCCAGAGGCTGTGCGCCATTATGTGCGCTTAAGCCAACGCAATTATGCGATTGATCTGGGCATGTTCCCTCTGGGCTCGTGCACCATGAAGCACAATGCGCGCTTGAACGAGAAAATGGCGCGCTTGCCAGGCTTTGCTGACGTGCATCCGCTGCAGCCCGTCTCGACAGTTCAGGGCGCTTTGGGCGTGATGGATCAATTATCCCATTGGTTGATCACCTTGACCGGCATGAAGGCCGTCGCTCTGTCGCCTAAGGCTGGCGCGCATGGCGAATTGTGCGGCATGTTGGCAATCCGGGCAGCTTTGGACGCCCAAGGCCAAGCCCACCGTCGTCGCGTGCTGGTGCCCGAAAGCGCGCATGGCACCAACCCAGCCACTGCCGTGCAGTGCGGCTTTATCGTCGATGAAATCAAGGCAGCCCCCGATGGCCGCGTCGACCTCAGCGATCTCAAAACCAAGCTGGGTGACGATGTCGCTGGCATCATGCTGACCAACCCGAACACCTGCGGTCTGTTTGAGCGTGATATTCGCGAGATTGCAGACTTGATCCACGCTTCGGGTGGTTATTTCTATTGTGATGGCGCAAACTTCAACGCCATTGCAGGCAGGGTTCGTCCAGGCGATTTGGGCGTTGATGCCATGCACATCAATCTGCACAAGACCTTCTCCACCCCGCATGGCGGCGGTGGGCCGGGCTCTGGCCCAACCGTGCTTTCCGACGCTCTGGCACCGTTTGCGCCAGTCCCTTATGTCGTCACCCGCGCGGATGGCACGTTGGACCTTGTTGAGCATGAAGCCGATAGCGACGGCGAGCCGTTTGGCCGCATGGTCGCCTTCCACGGTCAGATAGGCATGTATACACGCGCTTTGACCTATATGTTGAGCCATGGTGCCGACGGTATCAAGCAAGCTTCTGAAGACGCGGTGCTGAATGCCAATTACGTCCAAGCTTGTTTAAAAGAGCATATGAGCCCGGCCTTTGACGGCGTGTGTATGCATGAAGCCTTGTTCGACGATTCTTGGCTGGAAGGCACGGGCGTCACCACGCTTGATTTTGCCAAAGCCATGATCGACGAGGGCTATCACCCCATGACCATGTATTTCCCGCTAGTGGTGCATGGCGCGATGCTGATTGAGCCAACAGAAAGTGAAAGCAAGGCAAGCCTTGATGCGTTCATTGCCTCGATGACAGGCCTCGCGAAAGCCGCTAAGTCGGGCGACACGGCCCGCTTTACCGGTGCGCCTTATCATGCCCCTGTAAAGCGCTTGGATGAGACGCGCGCTGCCCGTAAGCCCGTCCTAAAGTGGGCTCCTCCGGTGGAAGCGACCAAAATCGCTGCCGAATAAGGTCACGAGTTTAGGCTGACGGCTACTGGAAACAGGGGCCGTCAGCCGCCTGCTTGACGCTTGCCGCGCAGGCTGGCCGCCAGTCGTTGGATCGGCCTATCAAAGCCTACATGCAGGATCCACGCGGCGATAATGGCTGCGGCGAGTGCCGCTGTCAGCAAGATCAGATTGTCCAGTGGTCCCGGGCGCGACAAAGGTGCCCCCAAGCGGCCTAGCGCGGCAAATACTGGCACATGGATCAGATAAAGCGCATAGGACCAATCGCCCAAGGACTTGGACCATGTGGGGCTCTTATAGCCATCTTGTTCCAAGCCCACGCACCCCCAAACCAACAAGGCCGCTGGAAAGCCAAAGTAAAACAGCCGCGGCCATTCTTGGCTAAACATGGCTGGCGCATTCTCGCGCAGTGCCAAGGCGCTTATGAGCATCCAGAACGCGCCAAACTGCACCATGAGGCGCGACACGGGGAACACGCGTCTTTGCGCCAGCAGGCCGACCACAGCCCCGAGGATGAATTCCAGCGTGAGCGGATGGCGAATAAGTGCCACGTAAGGGTTTTCAGGCGTTGGCCAAACAAAGGCTGTTGCGGCGGTGACAATTGCCCAAACTGCCAATGCCGCCGGGAACCAACGCGCTGGCAACAGTAACATCAAGCCAAAGGCGAGATAAAACCAAAGCTCGTGGATTAAGGTCCAGCCGACCGCATGTAGAGGTAGCTCTTTGTCTGGCACCAACAGATAGGACTTCCAGAGCTCGGGGCTGGAATCATGGCTGGAATAGACCCACTCTGGCTTGACCATCCAGACGGCGACCAGCGCGGATAGGACCAGCCACCAAAGCGGATAAATGCGGGCGAGCCGGGCAAACCAAAAACCGGGCAGGGCGGCGGGCTTGCCTTGATCGGCACGCGTAACCCAGACCATGACAAAGCCGGAAATAACGAAGAATAGATCGACGCCGCCAAAGCCGGCTAACGCCCAATTGCCCAGCAAAGGCGCGCCGCCAAAGCGGTTTTCCACCGAATGCAAATGCGCAATCGCGACCATTAAGGCCGCGACACCACGCAGAGTTTGAATGGTAGAAAGAGAGGCAATCAAGGGCGGTTTAGGTGTCACCAAGTCCGTCCCATAAAGCCTGCTCAGCCGAACTTGCTCTCAACAGCGGCAATGCCATTGGCAACCAGCTTTTCGCCGGCCTTGCCTTTGACGCTGGCCAACAAGACTTGTTCAGCGACAGCCATAGCGGCATTGGAAGCAGCCGCCCGGACGTCTGAGATCGCAACTTCTTCAGCGCGACGAATGCGCTCTTCAGCTTGCTTGCTGCGCGCAGCAATCGAGCGCTCTAGCTGGGCTTCAGCCTCAGCTTTAACGCGAACCGCATCTTCTTCCGCTTTCGCGATGATGGCAGCTGCATCGGCCACGGCTTTGGCGTGCTGGGCTTCATAAGATGCCCACAAAGCTTCAGCTTCTTGACGTAAGCGCTTAGCTTCGTCCAACTCTTTCGAGATTTTGGCTGACTGGTCATCCAAAGCCTTGGTCAACATGCCAGGCACTTTGAGATAAATCAGGCCACCAATGAAGGTGGTGAAGCCGAGGGCGGCGACGAGGGTCGCGTCAAATCCAAGTGCCATTATGCTGCCCCTGTGACGGATTTAACTGCCGTGTCGAGCGCCTTCGCGGTTGGCTTGATCCCGGAAACACGTTCCACAATCGCGCCCGCCAGTTCGCCGACAGTTTCGTTTACGCTAACCAATGCCGCATCGCGGGAAGCTGAAATTTTCTCTTCAGCCTTGGCAATCTTGGTATTGGCTTTTTTGGTGGCAGCAGCCTCAGCTTTCGCTGCGGCTGCTTCATGTGCATGGCGGGCTTCTTCAACCGTCTTCCGAGCTTTCGCTCGGGCTTCGGCTTGGGCCTTCTCAGCTTCTTGGCGCGCTGCTTGGGCAGCAGCAGTTTGTTCTGCAGCCGTCTTCAGATCACCTTCAATGGCGTTTTTACGATCAGCCAAAGTCTTGGCAAAGCGGGGGATAACCACCGCGGCCAACACGATATAGAGCGCGCCAAAGGCAAGCCAGAACCAAAAGATCTGCGAAGAGAACAGGCTAGGGTCAAACGGTGGGAAGCCACCGCCTGCATGCTCGCCTGCTTTACCCGCAGCTTCGACTGCGTGAGATTCGCCAGCCATATTCAAACCACTCCGGGTCTTTGATGAAAGACCAGATTAGAAATCTGGATCAGACCACGAACAACAACAAGATTGCGATCAGCAGCGAGAAGATGCCGAGCGCTTCGGTCACGGCGAACCCGAAGATCAGGTTACCGAACTGGCCTTGAGCGGCCGAAGGATTGCGCATTGCGCCTTCCAAGAAGCTGCCGAAGATGTTGCCCACGCCGATGGCGGCGCCCAACATGCCCAAGCAAGCAAGGCCTGCACCAATGTACTTTGCGGCTTCTGCGTCCATGATGAATTCTCCTGAGGGATTAAGGGACGATAAGAAAGGGTGACTTAGTGATCGGCTGCGTGCAGCGCGTCATTGAGGTAGATACAGGTCAACATGGTGAACACATAGGCCTGCAGGAATGCAACGAGGGTTTCCAGTGCATAGAGGGCAACCGTCATCACGAAGGGCAAGATAGCCCCGACGGCACCCACGGCTCCGGTCTCGGCCATCATGGGCACGAAACCAGCAAACACTTTAACCAGAATGTGACCGGCGAGGATGTTTGCCCAGAGACGAACGGCATGTGACAAAGGACGCGAGAAGAAGGAAATGATCTCGATCGGAGTCACAATAAGATAGAGTGGCCAAGGGATGCCCGATGGCACGAACAGCTTAAGAAAGCCCAAGCCATTCTTGGCAAAGCCCACGATAATCACGGTGAAGAACACCAGAAGCGCCATCATGGCCGTCACGATGATTTGGCTGGTTGGCGTGAAATTATAGGCAAAAAGGCCAACCATATTCACCGTGAAGATGAACAGGAACAAGCTCAAAACCAGTGGGAAGAACTTCTTGACGCCGTCCGAACCTGCTGAGCTGTACAGCATGTTATAGACGAAGCCGTAAGCGGTTTCGCCCAAAGTCTGGATGCGCCCAGGAACCAAAGCCGCCTTGGCAGAGCTGGCCAACATAAAGGCTGCAGGCAGTGCTGCGCCTAGGACAAGGAACAGGCTCGCGTTCGTGAACGACACATCATACCCAGCCAACTCTAAGTCGAGCATTGGGGCGATATGGAACTGGTGCATCGGATCGCTGGCCACGCCGCTTGTCTCCTGCTTCACGCGTCTTCGTCTGAGTCGTCCTTCAAGCCGGATGCCTGAGGATCAACGGGGTGGGCCTGCGTCATCTGACGGGAGGCCCGAATTAAATTCACTGTGCCGGTCACAAAGCCGAGCGCCAAACCGACCAAAAGGCCCCATGGCTGCGTCGTCAGAACGACATCAACACCATATCCTAAAAGGCCGCCGACCAGAATCGCCGAAGCAAATTCTGAGGCCAGACGCAGCCCCAAAGACATACCCGACCGATCGACACTGACCTTTGGCCCGGCATTCTCTCGCTCTTGATGGAGCGCAGCCACGCGTTTGGCCAACTCATCAAGGGCATCAGAGCCATGTGGGTGTCTAGGATCAGCCATGAACCAGCCGTGCGAACAACAAAAGTGCGGACTTGCCCCCTTGTCGACGCGGGCGGAAACTAGAGGCGCCCTTATCTCAAGTCAACCCGAGCAGATGTGCATCTACGCTCCTGATTCTGATCACTTTTTCGGGATTTCTACAGTGCGATGGTGCAGTGCGTCAATTTTCAGCTGATTTCGGCGCAGAAAAACGGGATTTGGAGACGGGTTTTGGGTGCGGTCTATGGTGGGCAGAGAGCGTTTATCTCGAAGCGGTTTGTTTCTACAAAGCCCCCTTCAGTCCCTTTGGGACACATCGGCGCATACGCCAATGTCCGGCGAAGCCGGTGAGGGGGTATTTCGAGCCGGGACAAAACAAAATCTATCCCACACCCAAATAACCCCAGCTATTTTAGTCCCTGTTCGCAACAAAGAGGCCTTATCGTTTTAGCGGCGGTTCTGGTTGCGGAATGGATAAGCGGGAGAAAGCGAGGCAGACGTGGCTGCTTTGTGGTGTCAGGGGGAG
>JAJTGP010000088.1 GCA_021299265.1 Hyphomonadaceae bacterium
ACCAAAAACCAGCGCATTGCCACTAATCCCATAGGGCCCATCACTCCACGCAGATTCGCTCAATCCGGCTTCAATGAGGTCGCCGCCCGCGCCAGGACAGACCCTCTGTGATACTCGACCTCACAGAAACCTCCAGATTCCAGGTCTTTGAGGCCTGATAAATTGCGATGAATGCGCTTGCGCAACTCCATCTTTCCCACAATTGGCTGCGGGCTTGGTTTGCCATTCTCACGCTAATCTTGGCGGGTATTGCCATTTATCTTCAGCTTGGGCTGTCGAGTTATTTTTTGTCGCGTTATGCGCTCCTTGAGAGGCAAGCCACAGCACCGATCGTTATTTTGTCTCAGAAGCAGGGCAACGATCAGTATGAAAAAATTCCTGAGGACGTGATCGCTCAAGTCGGTCGAAGTTCCTATGTGGGTGCCTTTGAACTGATCCGACAGAAGCATGCCTTTTTGGGCCAAGGTCCGTCAGGTGGCGGCCTAAAGGTAAATGTCATCGACCCAATCTCACCGGCACTGTCAGCACCGCAAATTATGTCTGTGGAAGCCAAGCGACTGCTCCAACTACCAAATTCGGTTCTGCTGACGGATGAAGATGCGCGGGCGACCGGCCTTGGCTTGGGCGACGAAGTTGTTCGAGAAAATGTACGGTTTCGGGTTGTTGGGCTTATGGATGGTAATCTAGGTCCCCGGGGAAGCATGATCTCACGTGACAGCCTTGCAAACTTAAATGACACCTTAGATCGGAAACAAGAAATCCCAGTCTATTCCATCTTGGTGGCACCAAAGGAAGGGAAGTCAGTCGGCCAAGCGATTGCCGGTCTCAATCGCGAATTGAATGCCCTTGGCGCCGAGGTGATGAGCCGAGAGCAACTAACCCAAAAAGTCATTGAGGACGCTCTGAAGGATCAACGCGACATTCGTGCATTTCTCTATCTTGCCATCTTTATCGGTGTGATCGCCCTTTTGATTATCTCACAAGCCATTCACGCCATGATGGCGGGTCAGCGCGTCGAGTTTGCCACTTTGCTGGCCATGGGTGTGCCAAAGTGGCGGATTGCCCTTCTGGTGCTAGAGCAGACCGTGTGGATCGGCCTCATCGCATCTGCCTTTGCCCTTTCCGGCGGCCTTGTCGGCCAATTGGTTCTAGAGAAGGCCGACGTTTATATCCTACTTTATCCGGCACAGGTCCCGATGGTGACAGGTGCCATTCTCGCGACATCTTGCCTTGCGGGCATGATGAGTTTGCCCACCATTTTTGGCCTCAAGCCGGTTGAGTTGTTGCGATGACAGAGGGTCCTATCCTGTCCGCAAAGGCGATCTCTAAGTCTTTTGGACGCGGTGCCAGCAAAGTGCACGCGCTGCATGATGTTTCTTTCTCGGTGGAGCAGGGCAGCCTTACCTTACTCAAAGGGGCGAGTGGGTCTGGCAAATCCTGTCTGCTGGCGGCCTTGTCTGGACTTCAAAGACCAGAGGGCGGCGTGGTGATCGCGAAGGGGACGGATGTCTGGGGGCGGGGAGGCCGATCTGCTGAACGTTTTCGTCGCCAGTATTGTGGTTATGTCTTTCAAACCCCGGGGCTATTTCCGTCTCTGACGGCGTGGCAGCAAGTCTTTGTTCCATTGCGACTTTTGGGGGTACCCGCTGGAGACGCCAAGGCAAGGGCATCTCAGTATCTGGACCTAGTTGGCCTGTTAGATCGCGCCCAATCAAAGCCCAGTCAATTGTCTGGTGGCCAAAATCAACGGGTGGCTATCGCCCGCATGCTGGCAAAGCGACCAGCCTTCATCTTCTGCGATGAGCCCACGTCGGCATTAGATGGCCGCAATGCCGTCATGGTCGCCAGACTACTGAGTGAAGCTGCTAAACAACAGGGCGCAACCATCCTTTGCGCCACGCATGATGATCGTTTGGTGCCTTTCGCCAGTCGCGTGATCGAGTTGGAAGATGGCCGTTTGGTCTCTGACACGGCGGAGCCCAAGCCATGAGACTTTTGCGCTTTTTCGGCACTGTTTGGGGCTGGCTGATCATCGCCTTGATCACAGCCCTCTGGGCTCTCACGATCCTCACTGCCCGTGAAAATGAGCGGACTGATTTCAACCTGCGGGTCTGGAACGGAGTCGAAGCGAGCCAGAAGGCTAACCCCTAAGCTTTAGCTTCCCCTTCTGCTTCTTGGGCCATACGTGCGGCTTGGGCGAGGCGGCGTTCTTCGTGTTTGAGCAGGGTCTCTTTGAGATAGCGACCAGTCCAAGAGCCCTTGACCAAGGCCACCTCTTCTGGCGTACCTTCGGCCACGATCAAGCCGCCGCCATCGCCGCCTTCGGGACCCAAATCAATTAGCCAATCGGCGGTTTTGATCACGTCCAAATTATGCTCAATCACCAAGACGCTATTGCCTTGATCCACCAATTCCTGCAGCACTTCCAACAGCTTACGCGTGTCTTCAAAGTGCAGGCCAGTCGTGGGTTCATCGAGAATATAGAGCGTTCGCCCGGTTGCGCGGCGCGATAATTCCTTGGACAATTTTACCCGTTGGGCTTCCCCACCTGAGAGGGTGGTCGCCTGCTGACCGACCTTCACATAGCCGAGGCCCACCCGTACCAAAGTCTCCATCTTATCGCGAATGGAGGGGACCGCTTGGAAGAAGCCAGCAGCTTCTTCCACCGTCATATCCAGCACTTGGGCAATGGATTTATTGCGATAGGTGACTTCCAAAGTCTCACGATTATAGCGTTGACCATGGCAGACGTCGCAAGTGACATAGACGTCGGGCAAGAAGTGCATTTCGATCTTTTGCACGCCATCGCCTTGGCAGGCTTCACAGCGCCCACCTTTGACGTTGAAGCTGAAGCGGCCGGGGCCATAGCCGCGTGCTTTTGACTCTGGCAAAGCAGCAAACCAGTCGCGGATCGGACCAAATGCCCCCGTATAGGTGGCAGGATTAGACCGTGGCGTGCGGCCAATCGGGCTCTGGTCGATATCAATCACCTTGTCGAGATGGTGAAGGCCTTCCAGCGCCTTATGCGGCCCGGGCACTTCATTCGCCCCGTTCAGACGACGGGCAAGGGCCTTATAAAGTGTCTCAAGAATAAGCGTGGATTTGCCTCCGCCCGATACACCGGTGACGCAGGTGAAGATGCCCAGCGGGATATCGACCGAGACATTTTTCAGATTATTGCCTGTCGCCCCTTCAATCCGAAGGAACTTCTTAGGATTGCGGCGGCGGCGCTTTGGCGGGATGGGGATGGCCTTTTCACCGCGCAGATAGGCCCCCGTCAGGCTGCCCTTGGTCGCTTCAATATCGGCCGGCTTGCCTTGGGCGACCACTTGGCCGCCATGGATACCGGCGAGCGGCCCCATATCCAGCACATGGTCAGCCGTCAGAATGGCTTCCTCATCATGCTCGACCACGATGACGCTATTGCCGAGGTCACGCAGGCCTTTGAGCGAAGTCAGGAGGCGGGTGTTATCGCGCTGATGCAGGCCAATGCTGGGCTCATCCAATACATAGAGTACGCCTGTTAGGCCTGAACCAATTTGGCTGGCCAATCGGATGCGCTGGCTTTCGCCGCCCGACAGCGTCGCTGAACCCCGGTGGAGGGTCAGATAGTCCAAGCCGACATCTACCAAGAAGCGGAGGCGCTCTTTGATCTCTTTCAATACGCGGGTGGCGATTTCCAATTCCTTGGGCGTCAGGCGGCCTTCCAAATCAACGAACCAGTCACGCGCACCTCGGATCGAGCGCGACGAGACAACCGAGATATCTTCGCCCCCGACACGCACCGCAAGGGCCTCAGGCTTGAGGCGCTTACCCTCACAGGTCGGGCATTTTTGCGCCGATTGATAGCGGCCCAATTCCTCGCGCGACCAAGCGGAGTCCGTCTCGCGCCAGCGTCGTTCCAGATTGGGGATCACGCCTTCAAACGTCTTGGTGGTTTCATAGCGGCGTGCGCCATCATCATAGACGAATTTGACCTTCTCCGTCCCCGATCCATAGAGCACGAGCTTCTGGAAGCTCTCAGGCAGTTTTGTCCAAGGCGTTGTCAGGGCGACTTCGGCATGGCGGGCAAGGGCTTGCAAAGTCTGGGTATAGAGTGGTGAAGCCCCTTTAGCCCAGGGCGCAATCACGCCGTCATTCAAGGTCTTGCTTGAATCCGGGACCACCAACTCTTGGTCGAATTTAAGCTGCACGCCGAGGCCATCACACGTGGGGCAGGCCCCAAAGGGATTGTTGAAGGAGAAAAGACGCGGCTCGATCTCCGGGATGGTAAAGCCCGAGACGGGGCAGGCGAATTTGGCTGAGAACAGCATTCGTTTTGCCGCGCTCTTCTCATCCTTCTCGTCGGCAAATTCGGCCAGCGCGATGCCATCGGCCAAGCGCAAACAGGTCTCAAAGCCTTCGGCCAGACGTTGTTCAATCCCAGCGCGGACGGCGATGCGATCCACGACCACATCAATGTCGTGCTTCAGCTTCTTGTCGAGGTCAGGGGCATTCTCAAGCTCGTAATATTCACCATTGATTTTGGCGCGCACAAAGCCCTGCTTGATCCAACTTTTGAATTCGGTCTTAAACTCACCCTTTCGGCCACGCACGACCGGGGCCAATAGGAAGAGGCGCGTGCCTTCGGGCAGGACGGATATCTTATCCACCATTTGGCTGACCGTCTGGCTTTCGATCGGCAGGCCGGTTGCCGGCGAATAGGGCACGCCAATGCGGGCCCAGAGCAAGCGCATATAGTCGTAGATCTCGGTCACCGTGCCGACAGTGGAGCGCGGGTTTTTCGAGGTAGTCTTTTGCTCAATCGAAATGGCGGGTGATAGGCCCTCAATCGAATCCATGTCCGGCTTTTGCATCAGCTCAAGGAATTGCCGCGCATAGGCTGACAGGCTTTCCACATAGCGCCTTTGGCCTTCCGCATAGATCGTGTCAAACGCGAGCGAGCTTTTGCCCGACCCAGATAGGCCTGTGATGACGACCAACTCACCGCGAGGGATCTCAACCGTGACATTCTTCAAATTGTGTTCGCGCGCGCCGCGCACACGGATAACAGGCGATTCAGACATGTGTGACCTTGATTACGCAACTCCCAGAACCAACGGCTCTGAAGCTAAAACAATGTCGCCCTGATTAGCGCGTGCGAACCAGCTTGACGAATAGAACATTATGTGAACATCTTACGCTTGTCCACGGCATGCACAGTTTTACATGCTTATCCACAAGGGGAGGCGGTTTGAGTGTCACCCCTCTCTTCTGGTTTGGACATGAGACCTGTAGCGTCAGTTTCAAATAGATACGAGGCCAGGATGCGACAGGATGAGTCGCCAACGGCAAAAAAGACGGAGTTAGGGCAATGGCGGGCAGCGTGAACAAAGTGATCTTGGTCGGAAACTTGGGGCGCGATCCTGAGATTAAGTCCTTTCCATCCGGTGATCGCATCGCAGAGTTTTCGGTCGCAACCAGCGAGCGCTGGAATGACAAAGCAACCGGTGAGAAGAAAGAGAAGACCGAATGGCACCGTGTCGTTGTGCGTAACGACAATCTGGTGAAGGTCGTTGAGAATTACGTCAAAAAGGGCAGCAAGGTCTATGTCGAGGGCCAATTGCAGACCCGTGAATGGACTGATCAGGCCGGCCAAAAGCGTTATTCGACTGAAGTGGTCATTGGCCGGTTCAAGGGCGAAATCACCATTTTGGATGGCCGTTCTGGCGGGGGTGACATGGTCGAGGATCGCTCCGAAGGTGGGTTCGGTGGTGGTCGTTCAATGGGCGGTAATGGTGGTGGCTTTGGCGGCGGATCGTCGGCACCTCGGGCTGTTCAAGGCGAGAAGCGCTCCTTTGCGGCTGACCTTGAGGACGATATCCCGTTCTGAGCCCATGCAGCGAAAATCGCGAGTGGCTTAGGCTTTCGTCTTTGCCTTGCCGCTGCCTGTGTGTTCGTTTGCCTCACAGGCCTCCAGTGTCGCATCTATACCTTTGAGCAAGGCCTCAGGCGTGACGGGCTTCGCGATATGGAAGTCACAGCCAGCCCAAAAGGACTGGGTGATATGTTCCTTCATCGCATTGGCGCTAACCATTGCGATGGGGGTACGTCGCAAGCCTTGGCTGCGTTCAATCTCGCGGATGCGTTTGGTCGCTGACAGGCCGTCCATGATCGGCATTTGCATGTCCATGAGCACAAGATTAAAGTGTGCATTTTGCCACATTTCAACAGCTTCCTGGCCGTTTTGGGCGATGGTCAGTGCGATGCCGTGGGGCTCAAGGATCATCGCAATCACGCGTTGATTGACTGGATGATCTTCTGCCAACAGGATTGAGCGACTGGCTGCGTCCAGCGACAGGGCGGTTGGCGCGGCGCTTGCCCCGGTTTGGGCAGCGGGGGTAAGGGCTTCTGGATTCACCCGTGGCAAAGGCAGAATGACGGAGAATAAGCTCCCAATCCCGGCTTCTGAGGTGACGAGGAATTGGCCGCCCATCATGTCGGTCAAGGTGCGGCAGATCGACAAGCCGAGGCCTGTACCGCCAAAATTCTTGGTTATGGAAGCGTCTGCTTGTTCAAACCGTGCAAACAGCCGTTGCTTGGTCTGCTCGTCAAAGCCGATGCCTGTGTCTTTCACGCTGATCATGACTTCGCATGATCCATCTGCTTTATCGGTAGCTGCGATACTGATGTCGATTTGACCTGTCTGGGTGAACTTCACCGCATTTGAGGCTAAGTTCGATACAATTTGCTTGACCCGTACGCCATCGCCTTCAAACAAACCTTCGGTGCCGGGGCCAAATCTGACATGGAATCCAAGGCCTTTTTCTTCGGCCCGAACGCCCATGACTTGCGCCGTCGCCTGAATGGTTTCGCGCAGGTTGAAGGGTTCGGGCTGAAGCGTGAACTTACCAGCCTCAATCTTCGACACATCGAGAATATCCGACAAAAGAACTTCCAGTGTTTCGCCTGACGATTGGATCAGGTCGACCATTTCGCGTTGGGTTTGCGTCAGTTCGGTCCGTGACAAAGCGCCAACTACACCGATAACCCCGTTCAATGGGGTGCGGATTTCATGGCTCATATTGGCTAGGAAGCTACTCTTCGCGCGATTGGCGGCTTCGGCTTGTTCGCGTGCGGCAAGCAACTCAGCTTCAGTTGCCAAGCGCTGTGTCACATCGCGGGCTGTGGCGTAGATGAAGTCCCCCACGATCTTCGCACGCCATTCGACGCTTCGTATAGCCCCGTTGGGATGCATATAGCGGGCGACATAGTCCATGAGATTGCCAGTTTTTAGGAGCTCTTGCATGGCAATCGCAATTTGTTCCTGATCATCCGGGTGGATAAATTCAATGGTGGAACGACCGATCAATTCATGTTCGGGGTAGCCAATGATTTGTTCCGCAGACTTGCTCATGCGGATCATCCGGCCTTTGTTGTCTGCGATACACAATAATTCTGACGACACGTCAAAGAAAGTTGAAGACAGGTTGAGCGCGTCCTTCAATTCGGTTTCGGTGCGTTTGCGCTCGGTAATGTCATAAAGGACGCTGACAAAGCGTGCGCCTTGAGTTCGCGTGGCAGGGAGAGGCACAACGGTGGCATCGACCCAGAAAAAGGACCCATCCTTGGCGCGATTGCAGACTTCGCCACGCCAAGAGTGACCGGCATTGATGGTGTCGCGCATCGATTTGAAATAGGAAGGATCATGCTTGCCCGACTGAACAGCCTGATAGCTCTGCCCGATAAGTTCTTCGCGGCTATAGCCACTGATCTCGCAATAGCGGTCGTTAACAAACTCAATGTGGCCAAATTGGTCGGCAACTGAGATGATGGAATGCTCGTCGAGAGCGGATTGATAGGCGTTGAGATTGGCCAAGGCATCGTCGGCGCGTCGCTGGGCTTCGACCAGATCGGTAACTTCGGTTTCAATCGCTTGAAATCCTTCCAGCTGCCCTTGATCATCATGGAGCGGTTGGATGTCCAAGTTTACCCAATATATGCGGCCAGTTTTGGCTCGGTTTAGCAAGGTGGCGCTAGTCGCCTCCCCACCATCCAATGCCTTTATAAGGCGGGCAATCTCTGCTGGGTCTGTTTCGGAACACAGGGTTAATTGGCTGGGCCTTTTTCCAATTACCTCGTCACGGCTATAGCCGGTGAGGGCAAGATAAGCGTCGTTTGCCCAAATGATTTCTCGGTTACGATTGGTGCGAATAATAGGATTCCGGGCGAGCTCGGCAAAGCGCGCGAATTCGCGATAGCGAATTTTTTCTTTCTGAGTTGTTTCCCGGTCTTGTCGCCAGAGCTCAAAAATCAGAATGAAAGCAATACCCACTAGAATGATTGTAATCAGGAAACCAGTCTGAATGCGGCCTTTTGCGGCTTGGATTTCTGACGAGCCAGATTGAAGGGCGTTCCCGATTTCTCGGTTATAAGTGGTTTTTAGGTTGGCATAATCTTGCGAAGACAGAATGGCGAGGGCGTCTGCTTTCTTGCCGTCGGCTGCGAGTGCAAAGGATAGGCGTTCAAGATCAACGAGCTTGGTGTTTGCCAGATCAACTTCACCGAGGTTTTCCTTCACGCCCATTGGGCCGATCGTCATGGCTTTGACAATAGCTGCTTCAAGGCGGGGGTGTTCTCTTCGTAGCGTTTTGCCCATTTCGGATCGGCTGTCGTTGCATTCATCAATGCAGACATGGTCAAGACTTCGTCGAGACGATTGATCTCACCCGTGGCTTCGGTGAATAAAATCTGTCGCGTATTGATGTCGCGATAGGAGGCAAACTGCCACGACGAAGCCGCTGCCAGAAGCAGGATTGCAAACGTCACTGTCAGTAGCCTAGGGATCGATTTCATACGGCCATCCTAAAGAGAGAGGTGTTTTATAGACTTCATGGTGTTTCTGTTGAGTTAAATTGCCAATTTCTGTCGATTATTCTGGTTTTTATGGTTTGGGCATGCGGGTTATTCCCTGTTCAGACATGCGTCATTATCGGACATGCCCACGAGAAGGTACCAGATTTCCGACTCGACTCACCGGCTTCTTCGTGATTAGAACAAATCAAGAACATAAAGAACGGAAAGGTGTGTGATTTTCAGCCATGAGACCGGATTTGACCGCTTTGCGTACCCAGATACAGGCCATTGAAACAGAGGGTCGTCCGACCTTGAGCTGTTTGCCAACAGGTGCAGACAGGTTGGACGCGGCCTTGGGTGGCGGATTGGCTTTGGGCGGTGTGACCGAAGTGGTTCCGGCCGCTTTCATGGATGAGCCAGCAAGTCTGCACTTTGCTTTCGCCTGTTTGGCCAAGGCGCTGCACCAGCGTTCTGGCGATCTGGTGGTGATTGAAGATGCCAGTCGCGGGCAGGGGTGGGGGCCTGCTTGGGGGCAGCTTTATGGCCCGGGCCTGCAGAAGCTCGGCGTGTGTCCATCCCGTATTTTGTTGGTGCGTGCACCGGATGTGAAGGGCTTTCACGCCTGTCTGGAGGATGCGGCGCGAACCTTTGGATTGGCCGGTGTTTTGGCTCTGTCTGGCCCTAAGGCAGGCTTTAGCCTTGCCGGCGCACGGCGGGTCCAATTGGCGGCAGAGCAGGCCCATAGTTTGGTTCTGGCTGTTCAAGGGCTGCGCACCTCTGCCTTTGCGCCAGCACGCGCGCGACTGGTTATCGCCAGCCGACCGTGCCGACCTGTGCCTTTGGGTACCGCACTGCCGGGGCTTGGGCCCCCAGCTTGGAGACTTCACCTTGAGCGTGCCCGCAATGGTGCGCGTCCACAATCCTTTGATTTGGAGTATGATGATGCGACGCATAGCCTGTATCAGCCTGCCACGCTGGCCAACCGATCGCCTCAGCCGCAACGCCTCTCTGCTTAAGGGCGATGGGACAAATTTTTCGCGCGCTAAGCCGTGCGCCACGGTTGCGCGTAGTGCCGGGGGAATTCGCCTCATTGCCCTCAATCGTGCCGCGCAAGAGGCAGGTCTATCCTCTGGCATGATGTTGGCCGGGGCGAAGGCCTTGGTGCCAGATGTTTGTGTCGCCGATAGTGACCCCGTGGGGGAGGGCGAGGATCTGACCGCTTTGGCACGCTGGGCCATGCGGTGGAGCCCATATTGTGCGCCAGTCAAAGGGCTTGAGGGCACCCATGCGCTTTTCCTCGACATTACCGGCTGCGCCCATTTGTTTGGGGGTGAAGCCGCCATGTTAGCCGATATGGTCATCAAAATGCGGGCTTTGGGCCTGACAGCGCGGGCAGCTTGCGCGGCGACACCGGGGGCGGCCTTTGCGTTGGCGCGCTTTGCACCAGAGGCGCGCCATGGTTTGAGTGCGCCGGATGGAGCGGCTTTGCGCGCCTTGGTGGGGCCTTTGCCGGTGGAAGCTTTGCGTCTGCCAAGCGGCACGACCACGGGCTTGCGCGCTTTGGGCTTGAAGACCATTGGCCAAGTCGCCACCCAATCGTCGGCGGCTTTGGCGAGACGGTTTGGCATTGATCTGGTGCGCGCTTTGGACCGCGCCCGTGGGCTTGAGGAAGAAGCCATCGACCCGGTTGCCGAGATCATCCCGCGGCGTATCCGCTTGCGCTTGGCCGAACCACTGATGACCCGCCATGGCCTTGAGCTGGCAGGGGCGAAGGCTGCGGGGGAGATGTGCACGTTTTTGGACTCCTATAATGAAGGCGCACGCCGTTTGGTTCTCAATCTCTACCGTGTGGATGGGGTCGTCTTGCAGCTTGTCGGCGGGTCCGGACGCGCCCATCGCGACGCGGTTTTGTGGACGAAGGTCTTGTGCGAACGGATTGAGGCAGAGGCCAATGGCGCTGGGCTTGATTTAGGCTTTGGGGTTGATCTGGTTGAAGTTTGTGCGCCCGTGGTTGAGGTATTGGAAGGCCAAGTCATGGACTTGGACCCGGTGGCTGCTGCGGCCTTGGCCAGTGCCGATGCGCTCCATCGTTTGGCTGACCGCTTATCGGCCCGCTTAGGCGCTGGACGGGTGACGCGTATGGAGGCGGTGGCCCATTGGGTACCCGAACAGGCTGTGCGCCAAGTGGCTGTTGCCGATCGACGGCCACAGGTGAGCCATTTCCCCGAAGCTTTGGCGGCGCGACGCCCCGCTTTGCTGTTAGAACGCGCCGAACCAATTGATGCCATCGCCGAAGTGCCAGACGGCCCACCCCGCCTGTTTCGCTGGCGCGCTTTAGCCTTCAAAGTCGCTTGCGCCGAAGGGCCAGAGCGTATTGCCTGTGGCGAGGCCCATGACCGCGACTATTACCGGATCGAGACCAGTGAGGGCCGTCGCTTTTGGCTCTATCGCCAAGGCCTGCCCGGCAAAGTCGATCATCCCAAATGGTATGTGCATGGGAGTGCGGCATGAAGCCCCTTCACTTAGTGCTGATCCCATTGAGGTGCGTCCATGCGCATCTTTGAGCCTTTGGCGACAACCAGTTTTTCCTTCCTGAAAGGGGCAAGCCAGCCCGATGAGATGGTGTGGGCGGCCCATGGCCTTGGGCTGCAAGGCTTGGGCGTGGCCGATATCAATACCGTCGCCGGTGTGGTGCGGGCCCATGTCGCCGCCAAAGAAGCCGGCATCCGGTTGATCGTTGGTGCGCGCTTGGTTGAGCCCGATGGATTTGAGACCGTCCTTTATCCCAAAGACCGGGCGGCTTGGGGACGTTTGACCCGGTGTTTGACGCGCGGCAACCGCCGCTCGCGCAAGGGCAGTTGTACGTTGGAAAAAGCCGATCTGTTGGAGGCCATGGACGGGGCTTGCGCCATCCTTGTGCCGCCCCCCATTCTCACCCAAGCTTGGTTGGATAAAGCCCAGACCCACTTGTCCGACGCGCCCTTGACCGCTGAACTTTATGTGGCCGCGACCCGACCTTTTGACGGTACAGACTTTCAACGTCTAACCGCTCTGGTGAACCTGGTTCAGGGCACGCGCGCACGCCTGATTGCCACCATGGATGCACTGTTCCACACGCCAGACCGCCGGCTGTTGGCCGATGTTTTGGCCTGTATCCGCACCAAGACGACTTTGGAAGCTGCGGGCTATTTGCGGTTACAAAATAGCGAAAAATGTCTGAAACCCCCTGAAGAAATCATCCGCCTCTTCAAAGGGTTTGAAGATTGTCTTCAGGCGCAACAGAAACTTTTTGATGCGATCACTTTCTCCCTAGACCAACTGGCTTATGAATATCCCGACGAAGTTGTAGCACGGGGGGAAACCCCGATGGATAGTTTAATTCGATTAAGTGAATTGGGCGCGCAAGGTCGCTATCCAGATGGGGTGCCAGAGCGGGTACGGGCGGCCTTGGATCATGAATATGCATTGATCGCGGAATTGAGTTACGCGCCTTATTTTCTAACCGTTTATGACATTGTCGCCTTTGCGCGCAGTCGCGGCATTGTCTGCCAAGGCCGGGGGTCTGCTGCCAATTCGGTGGTGTGCTATTGCTTAGGGATTACGGCGGTAGATCCCATCCGCGTCGACCTCTTGTTTGAGCGATTTATCTCAGCAGAGCGGCGCGAACCACCCGATATTGATGTCGACTTTGAGCATGAGCGCCGCGAAGAGGTGATCCAATATATCTATGACAAATTTGGCCGCCATCGGGCGGGTATTGCTGGGGTGGTGATTTCCTATCGTGGCCGCTCTTCCTTGCGCGAAGTTGGCAAAGTGATGGGATTGAGCGGGGATACCCAAGAGGCCTTGGCTAAGTCCGTTTGGGGCTGGGGGCGCGGTGGGGTTGATGCCGCTTTGATTCATAAGATGACAGGCCTCGACATCACAACCCCAGTCATTACTCAAACGTTGGAACTTGCCCGCACCCTGCATGGATTTCCCCGCCATTTGTCTCAACATGTCGGCGGCTTTGTCATCACACGCGGGCCGCTCGATGAAGTGGTGCCCATTGGCAATGCCGCTATGCCAGACCGAACCTTTGTGGAGTGGGATAAGGACGATTTGGATGCTTTGGGTATTTTGAAGATTGATGTGCTGGCCTTGGGCATGTTGACCTGTGTGGCCCGCGCCTTTGAGTTTTTAGAGCACGACTATGGCGTGCGGTTGGGGCTTGCCGATATTCCAGCTGAAGACCCCGCCGTTTATGATATGATTTGCGCGGCTGATACGGTTGGTGTGTTTCAGATTGAAAGCCGGGCGCAAATGTCCATGCTGCCACGGCTGCGCCCACGCACTTTTTATGATCTGGTGATTGAAGTCGCCATTGTGCGGCCCGGGCCCATTCAGGGCGACATGGTCCATCCTTATTTGCGTCGCCGCCAAGGCCAAGAGAAGGTCACCTTTCCTTCCAAGGCACTGGAAGACGTTTTGGGCAAGACCCTCGGTGTGCCCTTGTTTCAAGAACAAGCCATGCGCATCGCCATTGTTGCGGCAGGCTTTACCCCCTCTGAAGCAGACCGTTTACGCCGCGCCATGGCAACTTTTCGCAAAGTCGGCATCATCCATGAATTTGGCAAACGCTTGGTCGATGGCATGGTGGCCAATGGCTATGAGCAAGATTTTGCCGAGCGTTGTTTCCGCCAGATTGAGGGCTTTGGCGAATATGGCTTCCCTGAAAGCCATGCGGCCAGTTTCGCTTTGATTGTTTATGTGTCGGCTTGGCTGAAAAAGCATTGGCCCGAGGTCTTTCTAGCCGCCATTCTCAACGCTCAACCCATGGGCTTTTATGCCTCTGCCCAATTGGTACGCGATGCCAAGGAGCATGGAGTGGAGGTGCTGCCGCCAGACGTCGGCTTTTCGGATTGGGACACTATGTTGGAAGTGCGTCCGGGGCAGACCCGTAAAGCCGTGCGCCTAGGGCTGCGGGAGATTAAGGGCTTTAAGGAGGCCGATGCCGCCCGCTTGGTTGCGGCCCGCGCTGGGGGTGCAAGATTCCTCGATACGGAAGATCTGAAACGGCGCGCGCGCTTAAATGGTCGGGCGATGGATTTGCTGTCCGATGGGGATGCGATGGGCAGCTTGAATTTGGATCGCCGCCAAGCGCTTTGGCGTGCCAAAGGCCTAGCTGAACATGCCTTGCCCTTATTTGAGCATGCGAGCGAATATGGCCCAGAAGTGGATCCTGCCCTGCCAGAGATGCCGCTTAGCGAACAGGTCGTGCATGATTACGCCCGTCTGCGCCTCAGTCTCAAAGCCCATCCAGTGTCCTTCTTCCGTAGCGAATTGGCAGAAAAGCGCTTTGTGACTTCCCAAGCGCTCAAGACCGCCCCCAATGGCGCGCGCGTTGATATTGCCGGCCTTGTTTTGGTGCGGCAAAAGCCCGGTACGGCTAAGGGCGTCTTGTTTGTGACGTTGGAAGATGAATTTGGCTCTGCCAATGTGATTGTTTGGCCGAAGATTTTTGAGCGGTTCCGGCGTGAGACTTTGGCTGCAAAATTCATGGGCATCAGAGGCAGGCTGCAGCGAGAGCATGACGTCATCCATGTGATTGCGGACCGGGTCACTAATCTGAACCCCCGTCTGGCAGAATTGTCTGACAGCAGCCACAGCTTCACCCAAGCACTGGCCCGCGCCGATGAACATCAAAGTCCGCGCGAAGACCCCAAGCTGACCCAAGCCAATAATCGTGCACTCGCCCAACAGCGGACCACCCGCGCCTTCGCCAATAGCCGCGATTTTCACTGAGAGTGGTCCCATGCAACGGAGGAAACACACAGCGCCCCCCTATCGCCATCAAGAAACTCTATCTAAAATTGATAAACTTCTTAAATGCACCAGAAGAGTGCAGCGCAAACGGAGACGGCGATGACTCAGATTCAAAGCCTAACTGCCGCGGTCCTACTTGAGTTGCGTGCCGCAAGGCGTGAAGGCGACCTCCACCACATCCTCACCACCTATGCCAAGGCTTGCGGCTTTGGCTGGTATCAATTGGCCCCGGGACCGCACAACCCGATGTTGGATCCAACAAGCCTTTTGAACTTTGGTAATTTTGACCCGACTTGGCGACGCCAATATGCCACAGAGCCCAGTTGTCGGACTGACCCTGCCCGCAATCAGGCCATCCAACGGGCAGGCTCTGTCCAGTGGCAGCGTGCTTTTGCTTCTGCCCGAAGCCCAGAACAGCGCGACTTTGTCCAAGCCTGTCGTCAACAAGGGTTTCGTGACGGTATCACCACGCCCGTGCATGGCCCACAAGGCTGTGTGGCCATCATGATGTTTGCTGCCCCTCGACCGCTCCGCCTTGACCCGGATGATGAGGAGGCGCTCAGCCATATTGCCATGGCCTTTTATCAGCGTGTTCGTCGTCTGACGGCCGCAGCCTTGTTTCAACCAGCAGAGCCTGCCCATCTGACCAGTCGTGAAATTGAGTGTTTGCATTGGGTCTTAGAAGGCAAGACCAATTGGGAGATCGGGGTTTTAACCGGAGTCACGGCGCGCACCGTTCAGTTTCATTTGGGCAATGCCTCGCGCAAGCTGGGTGTGGTCAATCGGGTTCAGGCGGCGGTTCGTGCTTTGTTACGGGGTGATTTGTCGGTCCATCAATTGAGCCAGCCGCGCGTTGAGATCAAATTGGAAGACCCCTACGCCCGCCGACTTCCCAAACCTGTGACGCATTCACGTCAAAGTAAGACTTCACAGGCATCTTCCGGCCATTCTGCAATCTCGTCGTTTCGTGCATGAGAGGTTTTCGCTTTGACCCAATTCTTGGCCCTCATGATGGTCGCTTTGTCGGCGACGTCACCCTTGTCACCAGACTCACCGACTGGCGCAGAGACTCCGTCACAATCTGGCCCTCTCATGCCAGGTCTGAAGAATGCGATTGCGACCCCGGATGGGGCCGTTCCGCTGGATTGGTCTGGGCCTGCAGCGAAGCAACCCGGTGCGGATGCGAACGTGGAAGCCTTTGATCCAACCGCAAGTCTGTTCGGCCCTTCGACTCTGTGCGTCGTGACTCCAGGACAGCCCACCCCCAGCTGTGCAGCAACGCCAGACCAAGGCCTGAAAGTCACCTCTGACATTTTTAGCGGCGATGTGAACCCAGACTCCACCTGCCAAACCCAGGAGGATGTGCGTATTGGGGCCGACGGCAAGCCGCAACGCGTGTTTGCCACCGTCTGCGGCGACGAAGCGGATTCTTGGACTTATCGCCAACGGGCTGCGGCCGCCAGCAAGGCCAATCCAAGTAGGTCGACCAATCGGGTGATTGGGCCCAATGATTTGGTTCCACAAACGACCCCCTGATCTATTCACCCTAATTTAGCGGTGGGCAGCGGCTTCACCGCATCTGCCCGCTTGCAACCTGTGCTCAGACAGGTTTCAACAAAGCGTGTCGCATGCGCTATCCTCCACCCGTCCTCTGCCCTTCGAGCAGGGCCCGCCGCGCTTTGATGTCGGCCTCGCCCCGATTGAGCCGCAAGCTTGGTTGATGCCCGATGATCAGGCCCATTGGCTTGCGCCTAAAAATGCGCTGATGGATACCGAATCCGATGCGGTTTTTGCCAGCATCACGGGTTCTATGCCCGGTCAGTTGGAAGCGGCACAGCTGGTTGCCACCGCTTGTGGTCAGAGTTTTGATCCAGGTGAGCCTCCCCTGTTTGCCGCCAGCCGTTTGGTGTCAGACGATCTGGTCTTGATGGAAATGTGCGAGGGCGCTTGGACCAACACGGCCCTGTGTTTGTGCAGTCCAACTTTTTTCTCTGCCCATGAAGCCATTGGCAAAAGCCTCTTTGGCCTGCATCGACCTGTACCGGGTGGTGACCCAGGCCTTGGCGGGCGTATTTCTCGTGTCTTCTCCTTATTGCGTGATGAGCTCGTTCTGGAGCGCTTTAATTGGACCGTGCAATGGAGCGACGTGCGTTATACGCCCGACGCCACGCCCTTGCGCGCAGCGGCCACTGCGGCCGCCCTTGATGCGGCAAGGGACGCGCTTCATGTGAGGGTCGAGCGCCAGACCATTCGCAGGCTTCCCCAAACAGGCGCAGTCCTCTTCACCATACGCATCCGACTCTATCGATTGGCAGACCTGCTTTGCGATCGTGGTCTTGCCGGCGCGTTTAAGCAGGCTTGGACAGACGCGAGCCCAGATGTGCGCGCCTATAAGAAGTGGGAATGTTTAGAGCGCCACGTTGCGGCCTTACTTTGTGACTATGCAGGAAATCCCTAACCCTTCTGCGTGTTACGCGTTGCGTCGCAGCGTGCGTTCGTTATTGTGGTTACTCACAGGCGCTTGGCGCGCACTAAATCTAAATCGGAGCAACAGCTTGTCCGCTCTATTTGATTCAGATAGAGCGGGCGTTGCTCTAGAACCGAGGCTCACTTGAAAGTTTCCAAAACAACCCTGTTCCTCTGCGCCGGTATGGCTGCTTCCTTAGGGAGCCTCGCCTTGGCGCAGACCGCAGGTCAGAAGCACAGCAAGTCCAAACGCACCCAGCGTCCACCCGTGGTTCAGAAAGTTATGCCGCCAGCTCCGGCCCCTACGCCGGCCCCGGCGGCAGAAGTCGTGGCACCTGTCGTTGAAGTGCTGGCCCCCAGCACAACGCCAGAACCCGCCCCGCCAGCACCACCCATCACCGATGAAGCCGCCCGTGCGTCCCTCAAAGCCGGCACCGCAGCCAATGCAACGGGCGATCTTCGTCAAGCCGAACAGGCCTTTCGCACGGCACTGACGCTTGCGCCACCCGGGGAAGCTGGCGACCCAATTGCTTGGGAAGCCTCCAAGCGCTTGGGCTTTTTGGCGTTTGAAAAGCGCGATCCACGTTCGGCGGAGACCTTCTTCGGGGCCGAGGCAGTGCTGGCGCGTAGGCTCTATTTCTCGGGTAAAATCTCTCCGCGCGCTTTTGCTGACTCGGTTCAGCGATTTGCCAGCGCGACTGGCTCGATGGGCCGGTCGGGTGAGAGCGCGGCTTTGTCCTTTTATGCCCAAGAGATCAAATCGCGCGCCCAAGCCGAGGTTTCCTCGCAACTTCTCAATCGCGACACCAATGATCCGGCTGACAGCGTTGGTAATGTCCGCGTGGCTGCCAGTGGCCTATGTGTCGTTGGACGCGACCCGATTTTAAAGGATCGCGTCAGCTGCGAAGATGAAGAGGGCGCTCGCGGTGAGGCTTTGGCCTTGCAAGCGCGTCAGATCAAAGCCAGCGCCCCACCACCGCCTACCAAGGCTGAGCGGGAAGCCAAAGAAGCCAAGAATAAGGGCAAGGGCGGCTAAGCCTGTTGCTTCTGAGGTTTTAATGGATTGCGCATCGGGTCAAACCCGAGGGCTCTAACCCATAAGCCCAAGGCACCTGGATAAGTCCAAGCTCTGGCTGGACCCAAATCGACATGAAAAAAGCTGCGGCCATAGCCTAGACCGGTGAAGCCCGCATTGACGGCTGCCTGTAATATTCGTGCCCGGTCCTTGTTTGTAACGGCAATGTCGGCTGCTATCGCTTTGGCATGGTAGGAATTTTGGACACCACCTACAGCGGTATTATGGGCCCGACAGCGATGACCGGATCGGATGATCAATGGGTCAACGTCGCGCCGCATCGCCTCTAGGGCGTCTAAAAAGCGCGGATCATGAAAATACTCCCCCTTACAATGCTTTCGACACGAGCAGGACAATTCTGTCGCCGTGAAGTGCGGCCAACGCCAACCAAGCTGAGCGGCAGGGGGTGGGGAAGAAAAAAGGGCCATGGGTCAATCCTCTGAAAGAAGACGACACCATGGCCCTTGTAACAGGTCAGTCGGATAGATTGACCGATGCAGGCTGATCTAGCGCAAGGGTGCTGCCATGATGCGCGCTTTCGCGGCTTCATATTCGGCAGCCAATCGGTCGACAAACTCACCCGCAGTTGCCACCTTTTTGACGGCACCAATGCCTTGGCCACAGCCCCAAATATCGCGCCAAGCCTTCTTGGACTGATTGCCACCAGAGCCGAAGTTCATGGCAGATGGGTCGCTTTCAGGCAGGTTAGCGGGGTCGAGGCCAGCGTTGACAACCGAAGGGGCCAGATAATTGCCGTGTACGCCGGTAAACAGGTTCGAATAGATGATATCGTCGGCATTGCTGTCGACGATCATTTGCTTATAGGCCTCTTCAGCATTGGCTTCAGCGGTCGCGATGAAAGCAGAGCCAATATAGCCAAAGTCTGCGCCCATTGCTTGCGCTGCCAGAACCGCACCACCATTGGCGATGGAGCCTGAGACGCACAAAGGCCCATCAAACCATTCGCGAATTTCTTGTACCAAAGCAAATGGCGACAGCGTGCCCGCATGGCCGCCAGCGCCCGCCGAAACGGCGATTAGGCCGGTCGCACCCTTTTCAACGGCCTTTTTGGCAAAGCGATTGTTGATGATGTCGTGCAAAGTGATCCCGCCGTAAGACTGGATGGCTTGGTTCACATCTTCGCGGGCACCCAGCGAGGTGATGACAACCGGTACTTTAAACTTCACGCAAGCCTCAACGTCATGCATCAGCCGGTCATTGGTCTTGTGAACGATTTGGTTGACGGCAAATGGCGCGGCGGGACGGTCCGGATTTTTGTCGGTCCACTCACCCAATTCGGTGGTGATTTTGTCGAGCCATTCTTCGAGCACGTGGGCAGGGCGCGCGTTGAGCGCTGGGAATGAACCCACCACACCGGCCTTACACTGAGCAATGACCAGATCAGGGTTGGAAATGATAAAGAGCGGAGCTCCAATCACAGGGATCCGAAGACGAGATAGAACTGCAGGTACCGACATATGAACTCCCAGAGCAGTGTGGCAGGTGCCATTATGGCTACGTTTATGGTCCCGTCTTGGCGCGTCCTGCGCTGTGATGCAAGTGGAAGCGCACGACTAAACTGGCATTGACCATGACAAGCTTACCGCTCTTTCGCGCGGGGCTGACAGATTCTTGATCACATTTGCAAAACAATTTTGATCCGGCGACGAATTAACCGCTATTTTGAGTGGACTTTGCCCAATAGGCCCAACAAGATGGAAGCTCGGCTTGGGGAAGTTGTATGAGCGCGAAGAAGCCTGAAGAGAATGGTTCGTTTGAACCAGCTCCAATGACAAGTGCAGACGCAAGTGCTGATAGCACCAGTTCCGACTTAAAGATTCGTCCTGATTACGAATCTGTGCAGGAAATGCCTGTTGGGTTTGACGATCCAGACGCTGTTGGGATTTCATGGGCCTTTGACGCCATAGATCGTTCCTCGGATGAGCATGTGCCGTCTTGGCAAACCGATTCCGGCTATGACACCAAGGAAGAGAAAGACCGTCGTGCCAAGCTCAAGCAGTTTTTGGCTGGTCTCGAGGCCGCTAGCGTCCATGGTGTAATTGTTGATCATACCGGTCATGTGCATACAGGCACGTCGAAATGGGCTCGCCGGATTGATGCGTCGAGCACGTTGCGCTTGAAGGACGGTAAGTTGACGGCTTTGGCAGCCCGCAGTGTCACGGACCTGCAGGCTGGCATTGGTGTTCTTTATGACGGCTATCAGGGCAAGCATTTGTCTGTGCCATTGCGTACCTTGGATGGCTGGGTCGTTGATATGGTCCGCCTGTTTAAATGTGAGGCGACCTTAGGCCCCTATGTCGCGGTGCTTCTGCCTAAGACCGCGCAAGATGAGATGGCAACTATTACCGGTTTGCAGGTTTTTGCCGGCCTTACCAAATCTGAGGCCAATATCGCAACTCTCCTCTCGCAAGCCCGCATGGTCGAAGAGATTGCGGCGATCCGCAAGACTTCTGTGGCGACCGTCAAGAGTCAAATCAAAGGCCTGCTCGCTAAATTGGGCCTGCGGCGGCAAGCGGATTTGGTTCGACTGGTATCTACCGCTAGGTGAGGTCTTGACGAGGCGGGCTTAGCCCTGCACTTGCCATCTCATGACTCATCCATTCGCACTGGCTTCTGGCTTCACTGACCCTGAAATTGCGCGCTGGCAGGAGCTGGCAGAAAAAGCATTGAAGGGTGCCCCGTTTGAACGCCTCATTGGGCAGACCTATGATGGCGTGCCGGTCCGCCCGCTTTACACGTCTGTCGATGCGCCGAACCCGGCCGAACAGACCGGGGTGGCAGGCCAAGCGCCTTTCATCCGTGGTGCAGACGCGGTGCGTGATGCGTTCCTGCCTTGGGATATTCGTCAAACGATTTTGACGCCAGACCCGCAAGCCGCTAATCAAACGGCACTTTATGATCTGGAACGCGGCGTCTCTTCGCTGGAGTTTGTGATTGATCCATCCGGCAAGTGTGGTGTCGCCGCCCATCGCGTCGCAGACTTTCAAGCCTTGATCAAAGGCATCATAGTGGCGCTGG
>JAJTGP010000138.1 GCA_021299265.1 Hyphomonadaceae bacterium
AAATCATACCACTCGAAGACGGTGCCGAGCGAGGATGCCGCAATCACCAGCTTCTCATTCTGCCCCTTCGCCGGAATAGCCGCCTGGCCTCCGGCAGTTTTAGGCATGGGTTCTATGTTAGCCATGTCTCTCTCCCTCCATTTTTCCAGTTAGAAACTATACTTCGCTATTAACTCGAGCCTGTCGACTGAGCCTTCCGCGCCGCTAACGACTTCTCGAACGCCGTGGCGATACTCTGCTCCCAAATCCACGCCTTTGACGGGGGAGTAGAATAGATTGGCCGAGACGCTCCAAGCCTGCTTGTTGAAATTGGCTAGGCTGGCCAAAGCCAGTCCGCTGTCATAATCGACCGTTTGGATACTGCCGGTCAGCGTGGAGCGTAGTTTGGGTGTCCAATTGACCTTAAGGGCCGAGTACCCACCCAGAATATCGACATTTTTGAGCTGGCCAGTCGCAGGCACAAAGACGGCATCCGGGGCAAAATTTAGGCCGACATAGCGACCAATGCCGGTGCCATAGGTGGCCATGAACTTCCACTCATAGCGCTTCGCAGCATCCAAATTGACCTTACCGGTGACGCTGACCCCATAGCCTGAAGACGTATCGCCAATCGCACCATTATCGACTGACAAACGCCGCGCGATCCCTGCGACCGAGATCTCACCAGCAGCAAAACTATGGTTCAATCGAACGATGAAGTCCGGCACGGAATCATCGTCATTCTCAATCAGGGTGGGGGTGCCTAAATTGGCGCTTGCGGTTTCTGGATTTTCCACCGCCAGATGCAAGGTCGTGGTCTTGCTCAAAGGATAGGAATAACGCACTAGGGCTTGGCGGGCGAAGACAATACCTTCAGTCGGGCCAATATAGTCGGTGGATTCCGGCAAGGTCGCCACATTCTGGAAGGTCGTCCAATCCTCGCCAAAAGTGAAGCGGTCATATTGGATGTAGGCGCGGCGCAGCGCGAAATTATAGCCATTGGTGGTGCGCTCATTGCCCTGGGTACCAGGTGAAGTTTGGAAGTCGCCTTCGACATAGCCCTTTAACGTGTGACCACTGATCGCAGTTTCGGTGGTCAGCCATAGGCGGGTCTGCTTGGCATTAAAGTCATTGTCTAGGTTTTCTCGCTGGCCGCCAATAGGCGTGGACTGCGGCAAATAGAAGTCTCGACCCAAATTGCCGGTCGCCACATCGCCATCATTCCAACGCGTGAAATCCACGGTCGTCTTAAAGAACCCGCCCAATTTCACCGTCGTCGCGCCAACTTTAAAACCGTCAGCCGTAGCAGTTGGTCCTACAGGAGCAGCCGCTGGCGTGACATGAATTGCGGCAACGCTATTTGCCAACTCTGCCGTTTTGGCCTGGGCGAGTGCCGCATCTGCGCGCAGTTTCTGGTTCTCTGCCTGCGCACTGGCAAGCTCTGTTTGGACGGTGCCAAACATCCGCTCTAAAGCTGCAATTCGCGCCTCAAGCTCTTGTTCCTTTGGTGTATCCGCATGCGCGGAAGTGGCTGCAAGGGCAAAAAGGGCAATGCCTGACAGCAAGTGATGACGCCGTTTGATCGTAAGCATGGTGGTTCCCTCGGTCGTTGTTTTGACAGGCCGCAACCGTTACAAAGCGGGCCCTTGGGTCTAACCTCTCAGGTCACAGCTCCAGGCGATAGCTAGACTTTAGTCGTAGTCCCGATAGACTTTGGTCTAGGGTGCGGTGCGCGCGAAAAGACTTTATAAAAGACCGAAACATCGCCCAGTAAGATGGGCCGACGAGGGAGCCGACCATGGTAGCTGTTTATCCAGTTCCAGCCGAATGGGCTGAAAAAGCACGCATTACAGAACAAGGTTATCGTGAGGCCTATGCTGCATCTATCGATAATCCTGATGCGTTCTGGACCACGGAAGCCCAACGCCTCTCGTGGATAAAGCCCTTTACCAAAGTCAAAAATACCAGCTTTAACGAAGCCGACTTCGGCATCAAATGGTTTGAAGATGGTGTGCTCAATGTTTCCGAGAATTGTCTCGATCGCCATCTAAAGGATCGCGCAGACCAGGTGGCGATCATCTGGGAAGGTGACGAACCGAGCCAATCACGCAAGATCACCTATCGCGAGTTGCATAGCGGTGTATGCCGGCTGGCCAATGCAATGAAAAATCTCGGCGTAAAAAAGGGCGATCGCATCACGCTTTATCTGCCCATGATTCCAGAAGCCGCTATGGCCATGCTGGCCTGTACGCGGTTGGGCGCGATCCACACCATCGTCTTTGGTGGCTTCTCTCCTGAAGCATTGGCAGGACGCATTCAAGATTGCGATTCCAGCATTGTGATTACGGCCGACGCCGGAATGCGCGGCGGCAAGACGGTGCCTCTCAAAGCCAATGTCGACGCAGCCCTCACCCACTGTACTTCGGTTAAGCATGTGCTGGTTATTAAGCACGTCGGCAATGAGATCACGATGCAAGGTGATCGCGACCATTGGTATCATGCGGCAATTGCAGGCGTTTCGGATGTCTGCGCACCTGAGCCCATGATCGCCGAGGATCCTATGTTCATCCTCTATACCTCTGGCAGCACGGGCAAGCCGAAGGGCGTTTTGCATACAACGGGCGGCTACCTCGTCTGGGTAGCCATGACTTTCTCCTACATCTTCAACTATCAAGATGGTGAAGTCTTCTGGTGCGCCGCCGATATCGGTTGGGTAACTGGCCACTCCTATGTCGTCTACGGCCCACTGGCGAACGGCGCGACAACTTTAATGTTTGAGGGCGTGCCCAATTATCCAGACTTCAGCCGCTTTTGGAAGATTGTCGACAAATATGAGGTCAACATTTTCTACGGTGCCCCGACAGCGCTGCGCTCTCTGATGCGCGAGGGCAATAGCTATGTCACCGCCACGTCGCGAAAATCTTTGCGCCTTCTGGGCAGTGTGGGTGAGCCGATCAATCCTGAAGCTTGGGAATGGTATTATCATATCGTGGGCGAAGGCCGCTGCCCGATTGTCGATACTTGGTGGCAGACCGAGACTGGCGGCGCAATGATTTCGCCCTTGCCGGGCGCGATTGCCCTGAAACCTGGCTCCGCCACTTTGCCCATGTTTGGCGTGAAGACCGTCTTGCTCGATAGCGAAGGCAAAATCCTTGAAGGCGCAACCGAAGGCAATTTGTGCATCACCGACAGCTGGCCAGGCCAAATGCGGACCGTTTGGGGCGATCATGACCGCTTCTTCCAAACTTATTTCTCGGCCTATCCGGGCTATTATTTCACTGGCGACGGCTGCCGCCGCGATGAGGATGGCTATCACTGGATCACAGGTCGGGTGGACGACGTCATCAATGTCTCAGGTCACCGCATGGGCACGGCAGAGGTGGAAAGCGCCCTTGTCGCCCACGCCAATGTGGCAGAAGCCGCAGTGGTCGGCTTCCCGCATGATATCAAGGGTCAGGGCATCTACGCCTATGTGACCTTAAATGCCGATGCGACCGAGAGTGACGAGGTACGCAAAGCTCTGATACAATGGGTGCGAAAAGAGATCGGTCCCATCGCAACGCCTGATGTGATCCACTTCGCGCCGGGGCTGCCCAAAACCCGAAGTGGCAAGATCATGCGACGGATCTTGCGCAAGATTGCCGAAGGCGATGTGTCCAGCTTGGGAGATACCTCCACGTTGGCCGATCCTTCAGTCGTTGATGCACTGATCGCCTCGCGGTAGCGATCATGACACGCACCATCTTGATCGCAGACGACCATCCCTTGTTCCGCCAAGCTCTCGCCATGGCGGCAGGCAATGTAGCTAAGGATGCGCGTCTGGTTGAAGGTGCCACTTTGGCTTCCGCTATGCTGGAGGCCAAAGCCGCCGATGACTTAGCGCTCATTCTATTGGACTTGAAAATGCCAGGAGCAGAGGGTTTTTCAGGGGTGGCGCTGCTCCATGCCGAAAAACCAGAGGTCCCGATCCTTGTTGTGTCGAGCGAAGCAGCAGCAGGAACGGCTCAAAATGCGCTTCGGTTTGGGGCAGTTGGCTTCATCGGGAAGGATTCCGGTCTGTCCATGATCGAGGCATCGATTGGCGATGCACTGTCTGGAAAGCGCTTGGCCGCCCCGGTCGACCCGGTGCTTGACCCTGTCGCCGCGCAGATCGCCAGTCTAACGCCGACGCAATTGAAAGTGATGCTGGGCGTCATGCAAGGCCGTCTCAACAAACAAATCGCCTTTGACCTTGGATTGAGTGAAGCAACGATCAAGGCGCATATGACCTCGATCCTAAAGAAACTAGACGTCCAAAACCGGACCCAAGCGGTTTTGGCTGCCAAGGCTCTTGGGCTCGCCCCCGCCTAAATCGGGCGAAGCCTGCGCCAGCCATTGATCGAGCGATGCGGGATCGACCGGTTTGCGGAAAACCTCGACCTGCATCGCCAGCGCACGCTCCAGAAAATCCTGAGGCGAGGCTGCAGTCGTAAGCGCAAAACGGGCCTGGGGATGGTACGCGCGCAGCGCCTCGATGACGTCGAGTCCAGTCTGATCGCTGCCCAGATGAAAGTCGACCAATGCACAATCAAATGCCGCTCTGATTTGCATGGCTGAGGCCGCATCACCAGCGCATTGATAGACATAGCCCCGACTGTCTAGAAAAGCGCGCATCGCTTCCTGATTGGCTGGATCATCTTCCACCACCAGAATTTTCAAAGACGGACTGACCTTATGCGGCTGGGGCGCAGATCGCGGGCTAGTAAGGGGTACCTCAGTTTGGGTTTGGGTCGCGGCGTCCAAACTCACGCTGAACCGGCTGCCTTGACCTAAATTGGACGAAAGCGAGATTTGTGAATCCAGCACGCGCGCCGTACGCTCAACGATGGCGAGGCCGAGGCCAATCCCGCCACCATCGGCGTGGGGTAAACGCTCAAACTCCCGGAAAATACGGCCATGATCGGCCGGATCAATGCCGGGGCCAGTATCAATGACATCGATGCGAATGGACTGACCACGCGACCGTATCGCCACCACAATGCCGCCGTCGCGGGTGTAACGAATGGCATTGGACATGAAGTTCTGTAGGATAGAGCGCAGCAAAATCGGGTCGGTTTCGACTTGGCGATCGCGCCCAAAAAGCCTGAGCTGCAGCCCTTTCTCCTGCGCCAAAGGCATCATCGTATCGACAAGATCACGCAAGAGCGGCCTCAAATTGATGCGCTCAATCGAAGCGACCACGCCGCCTGCATCCAGCTTAGAAATATCCAACAGTGACCGCAGCAAAGTATCCGCTGACTGGATCGACAAATCCAATTTACGCAATAAATCTTGATCGCCACAGCCAATTTGTCGCGCTAATGCTGATGAAAAAAGCCGAGCGGCGTGTATGGGCTGCAAGAGGTCATGACTAGCCGCAGCAAGAAAGCGCGTTTTTTCGGCGTCTGCCGTTGCGAGCGCCTGATTGGCCTCCCGCAAATCTTGCGTACGCTCTTCTACACGGGCTTCCAATTCAGCGCGCGCGCGCCTCAAGCCAGCCAATGCCTCCGCTTCGGCTGTTATATCGGAAAAGCACATGACATAGCCGCCGCTAGGCATCGGACCACCCACGGTCTTTATCACACGGCCATCGGGGCGTACGCGCTCAAAGCTATGAGCTTGACCACGTCGCATATGGGTCAAGCGACGCTCGACATGGCTTTCGATCTCGCCCGGCCCGCATTCACCGCGTTCGGCATTAAACCGAATGAGGCTAGCCACCGGTGCACCGACATAGACCATTCCATCTGGATAATTGAATAAGGACAAATAATGACTGTTCCATGCGACGATATTCAGGTCGCGGTCGACCACGCTGACGCCCGGATCTATATGTTCCAAGGTCGCCGCTAATAGGTCTTTCGAAAAACGCAAGCTTTGTCCCGTCTCATCAAGCAAGCGCGACACTTCATCTGCAGACAGACGCGCTCCAAAAAGGCGCGACCCAATCAGCGCGCGGGCTGAGGGCAAGCCAACGACGCCAGCGATCAGTCGCTCGGCCTTGCGGGCACTGGCTTGGCTGACTCCAGCCCCGTCTTTGAGATTGGCGAAGGCTTCTTGGGCTAGATTCGGGCCCACAAAGCGGGCCACCAAAGCTTTGAGATCCTCAATGCGTGTTGATTGCAGGGAAGAATCCGGTGTCGGCGAGCGTAGAAGGCTAGGAAGTGCACTGGTCTGGACACGGCGCGCAGTCACCAACAAATAGGTGGCGAGGTTGAGGCCCAAGCTCCACATGGTCCCGTGGCTGATTGGGCTCAAATTACCGATACCAAACAAATGATAGGGATTTAATGGACTGGTCGCCAATTGGGACAGAGCCTGTGGACCCAAAAGCTGAGGCAAGGCCAAGGTGTAAAACCAAACAATCAGGCCTGCTATCAAACTATATCGTGCGGCAATGGCGTCCCGATTGCCTCTGTACACCGCCAGTATCAGGACAGGTACAAATTGCGCCATTGCAGCAAAGGCCACCAAGCCAATCGACGCCAACCTTTGATTGTCCGGTATAGTAAGGGCCCACAGGAGTGCAAACACCATGATGGCGGCGATGGCCGCGCGCCGAACCAGCAGCATTAATTTGCCGAAATTGCGCGGCCCATCCCGCCCATCGCGCCCCAACAAAGCGGGTGCCACCAAGTCGTTGGATACCATCGTGGATAAAGCAATCGTCTCCACCAAAACCATGGCAGTCGCCGCCGAAAAACCGCCCAAAAAAACAATCATTGCAAGCACATGTGCGCCTTCGCTCATAGGTAATTGCAAAACATAGAGATCGGGCCGCGCTGTATTGGGCAAAAGCGCAATGCCGGCGGTCGCCAATGGTACGACCACCACCAGCGTCGCCACCATGTAAAACACAAATGGCCAACGCGCTTGATCCACGTCGCGGCTCGATTGGGCGGCAATCACCATGAAATAGAATTGGCGCGGCAAGGCGATGATTGCCGCCATCGACAAGAGGGTGATGATCAAAAAGTCCACATTAATGGCGCGCGGGCTGAAAGTTGTCGCGAGGGTGTTTTGCGCGCGGGCAAGCACGTCGGGCGGCGCTTTCAGCAGAAAAATCAACGAAAATCCGGCAACCGCCAGCAGTGCTGCCAGCTTAAAGAAGGATTCAAACCCTGCGGCAAATAGGACA
>JAJTGP010000141.1 GCA_021299265.1 Hyphomonadaceae bacterium
GAAGACATGGACGTCAATCCGCTGAAGGAAAAGAAGCTGTCGAACGTACGTTCGTCGGGCAAAGATGAAGCCATGCGCCTCACCCCGCCACGCCGCATGACGTTGGAACAAGCGATTGCTTGGATCGATGACGATGAATTGGTGGAAATCACGCCAAAGTCGATCCGTATCCGGAAGATGGAACTCAATCCAGCTTTCCGCAAGCGCAAGCCGAAAGCGGACTAATCAGATCAAAATCCCGAAATAGGGGGCTTGAAGCAGACGCTTCAAGCCCCTTTTCATTTGGGGCTGGCCACAATCCTGCCATCGTGCAGCGAAGCAATCTCGGTATTGGAAAAGCCGATCTCGGTCAGGATTTCCAACGTATGCTCACCCAAGATCGGCGCAGGGGCGGGGGCAAGGCGGTCCACACCCATGAAATGGATCGGGCTTCCGGGCATCAGATAGCTGCCGATGCCGGGCTGGTGCAGCATCGCAAACATCGGATTGTCGAGACTGCAATCAGGGTCTTCTTCCACGGCCTGCTTGAACGTCCGATACTGGCTCCACGTCACGTCAGAGCCCGCAAGGCTTGTGGCGACTTCCGACAAGGTGCGGGCTTCGAAATAGGGCTTGAGTAGGGCTGTGATGGCATGACGATGGATGAAGCGTTCGCCCTCTTGATCCAGATCGGCATCAAGACGTTGGGCCAAGTCCGCCACAGCGGCCTCTGCGCCCGTAGCGGCTTTCAGATTGCGCCATTGTCGGTCGGTTAGCGCAACGACCATCACACGCTGACCATCTTGGCAGACAAAGTCCTGCGCATAGGCGCCAAATAGCGAATTACCCATTTTCGGCCGGTCGCTGCCATTAATACTGGCTTCGGCAATAATCCCGAGATTGCCCAGCATGGCGAGCGCTGTATCCTTCAAGGCCAGTTCCATTAATTGGCCCTTACCTGTTTTTCGGCGGTGGCGATCGGCGGCGATGATGGCCATGGCGGCCTGTTGCCCCGTGATGCAGTCCCACGCGGGCAAAGCATGGCCAACAGGCTCGCTAGATCCCTCAGGCCCTGTTGCCATCGGGAAGCCGACAGCGGGGTTGACGGTATAATCCACCTGCGGCCCGCCGTGGCGATCCCCAAGCACCGCCATCATGATCAAATCCTCGCGATGCTGCTTGAGGCCCTCATAGGACATCCAACCGCGCAAGCGCAGATTGGTCAGAAAGATGCCGGCATCTTCGCCAGGGCGACAGATCAGCCGAGTGAGGATTTCGCGCCCCTGTGGCGTTGTCATGTCGACGGCTAGGCTCCGCTTGCCCTTATTCAGGCCCGCCCAGAACAGGCTCTTCCCGGATTTGGTGATGGGCCAACGCTCGGCATCAAGGCCACCTTGCAAGCGGTCAAAGCGGATCACATCGGCCCCCATTTGCGCCAAAGTCATGCCAGCGAGTGGGGCAGCCACAAAGGCTGACCCCTCGACCACGCGCATACCGTCCAATATTCTGTTCATCCTGTTTCCCCCGCCGACCATCATGGATGTTTGGTTTGGGTCGGCTTTTTATTGTGTGGTGTTCGGCTTCAGGCCCAGCTCATCTGGGCCTCCATGGTGACAGCTTTGTCGCCATTGGCGGCGTAAATCAGGGTGCTTGCGGGATCAGACGGCGCGCCATTGAAGCTCACCGTGTCAAAGTCGAACAAGGGGCGCACACCTTTGAAGCGGTAGGCCTGTGGCTTTCGGTCAGCCTGTTCTAAGCAAGCAAAGTGGAAGGCCAGAATAGCTTGTAGCGGCCCGTGCACCACAAGGCCCGGATAATTCTCCACCCCCATCGCATAGTCGCGGTCATAATGGATGCGGTGGCCGTTAAAGGTCAGCGCGGAGAAGCGAAATAGAAGAACGGGATCCAGCGCGACGTTATGCTGCCAGGTACAGGGTGGCAAAGCCACGGGCTCCGGCGGGGTGAAGACCTTGGGAATATCCATATAGACGATGTCTTGCTCTTCTTCATACGCAAGGCTCGCCCCCACACGGATTTCGTGGCGGACGGTGACGAAGAACATCGTGCCCGTACGCCCCTGCTTCTCGCTGATCTTCACGATGGTCGAGGTCTTGGTGGCGCGGTCACCAACATGCAAATCATGGTGAAAGGTACAGCGACTGCCGGCCCACATACGACGCGCCAACGTGATCGGCGGCAAAAACCCACCCCGCTTTGGATGGCCATCTGGGCCGATTTGATGACTGGGCGCGCGCGGCAGGAAATAGAGCCAATTCCAAATCGGCGGTAGGGCGGCCCCATCAGTGGCAAAGTCCGCCGGGTCAAGATTCAAGGTCGCCGCCAGTCCCTGTGCCGGGCCTGCGGAGAGTGTTTCTTCAAGTGTTTCCTGTCGCCCCAGCCAGTTTGATATGGGTTCCTGTGTCATCACCGCACCCCGATTGGAAAGCTGTTCCAACCATAAGGGGCAGCAATCACAGTCTAGAGATCATGGCCGTCGCGCGCGCACAAGGCGCGACTTTGCTGCGCTTTGCGCTGTGGTCGGCTTGTGGATCGCCTCGCGGTCGCAGGAAAGGTAGTATTTTTTGTGAGCCGGGGGATGCAACACAAGATGCGTCACGCAGTCTCAGAATAGGGCGACAGCGGCTGGGTGGAGGTTTAGCGGCCTGTCTCAGTTCAGCATTTTCAGGGCATTCATCTGCTCAAGGTCAGTGCCACCCTTACCAATCCGTGCGCCTTGCTGCGCGGCGTAGGACGGTTCAGTTCGGATAAAAGGCGCGTTAAGTGCCCTTTCGGGCCACCGCGCGTGTTTCAGTCTTGGCCGCACAATGAACGAATTAGCCCCTCTCCAGAGCCGGAGAGGGGCTTAGCCATTACCAAATGCGGACGCGGTTTTCCGGGGCCACATACAATTTGTTGCCCGGTTGTACGTTAAAGGCTTGGTACCAAGCGTCAGAGTTCTGGACCGCACCATTGACGCGGAACTGGGCTGGGGAATGGGGCCCGGTCTGGACTTGGTTGCGCAGGGCTTCCTCAGTTTGAAGGGCCCGCCATACTTGGCTCCACGCCAAGAAGAAGCGCTGATCGCCGGTCACGCCATCCAGGACCGGGGCCTTTTTGCCTTTCAGCGACAGCTTATAGGCCTGATGGCCAATGATGACGCCGCAATGGTCGCCAATATTCTCACCAAGGCCGAGTTGGCCGTTCAGTTTCAGGCCGGGCAGGGGTTCAAAGGCACTATATTGGGTCACCATTTTCGCCCCAAGCGCTTTAAATGCGGCCACATCAGCAGGGGTCCACCAATCGCGTAAGACACCGTTTTCATCATACTTGGCACCTTGATCGTCAAAGCCGTGGCCCATTTCGTGCCCGATGACCCCACCAATGCCGCCATAATTGATCGCTGGGTCTGCGAACTCATCAAAGAAGGGTGGTTGCAGAATAGCTGCGGGAAATACGATCTCATTGTAGCTCGGATTGTAATAAGCATTCACCGTTTGGGGCGTCATGAACCAACGCGTCTTGTCGGTCTTTTTCTTGAGGTCTTCCAGATCATTTTTGATTTCAAATGCTTGGACGCGACGCTCATTGCCAAGGGGATCGCCTGCTTTGATCTCCAAAGCGCTATAGTCGCGCCACTTGTCGGGATAGCCAATTTTGGGATTGAATTTCGCCAGCTTGCGCTGTGCCTTGACCTTTGTTGCAGGTGACATCCAAGTCAGGCCATCAATGCGCACCTTGAAGGCTTTGCGCAAATTCTCGACCAGCACGAGCATTTTGGCCTTGGCCGACGGGCTGAAATGGCGTGCGACATAGACCTGACCCACGCCTTCGCCCAAAGCGCCATTGACTGCTTGGGTTGCCCGCTTCCAGCGCTCGCGCTGGACGCGTTGGCCATTCAACGTCTTGCCAAAGAACTCAAAGCGTTCCTCATCAATCGCCTTTGGTAAGACGCTCGCGCTCAAGGAGAGCAAATGATAGGTCAGATAGGCTTTCCAAGTGTCGACCGGGGTCGCTCTAAACAATTTTGCCAAGGGGCCAATCGCGGTTATTTCGCTGACGACGCATTCTTGAATGTCGTTGAGTTGGGCCGAAGTAAGGCCTGCAGCCCACGGAAAGTCTGGCGCAATTTCGTCCAATTGCGCGCGGGTCTTCAGATTATAGGTCTTGGTCCGGTCGCGCCGATCGGTCACATTCCAATGCAGCTTGGCGATTTCGGTTTCCAAGGCCATGATGGATGCGGCTTTGGCCTCGCCATCTTGTTGTCCAGCGAGGCTGAGCATTTTGGCGATGTGAACCGGATATTTCTCGCGCAGCGTTTTGAAGCGTGGTTCATCTTTAAGATAGAAGTCCCGCTCGGGCATGCCCAATCCGCCTTGGCCGATTGAAACCAGATAGCGGTCTGGATTGCCTGCATCTGGCCCGACGTGCCAGCCGATAGGCGACTGTGTGGGTAGGTCGATCTTGCCAAACAGAACGGCAATGTCTTCATGCGTCTTTGCCGAATTGATCAGATCAATTTCCGGCTGAATGGGGGCAAGGCCTGCCGCATCAATGGCGGCCGTATCCATATAGGACCGATAATAGTCGCCAATCTTCTGTTCGATAGAACCGGGCGCACTTTTCTTAACCGCTAGTTCGTCGATAATCGCGCGCACATCGGCTTCGGCCTTCGCCGCCAATTGATCAAAAGCACCCCAGCGCACCCGGTCGTCTGGAATGGGGTTCTTGTCCATCCAAACGCCGCCACCATAGCGCCAGAAGTCATCGCCCGGTTTGACGCTCAAGTCGCGTCCGGCCATGTCAAAGCCGAAAGTGCCGATTGTTGGCTTATTGGCTGAGGCGAAAGATGAGGTTACGAGACCTGCTTGCATGGCGATGGCTGCACCTGTCCCCGCTGCGCTTGCATAGAGAAAACGACGTCTGTTCATGATTGTGCCCCCGCGTGGATTTTGACTACTGATCTAGATTGCCTCGCCTGTTTTGACAGGCGCTTCTGTCTTGTCGAATTAACTTGCAGCAAGGTTTGCTAAGTCTGTCTAGTTAGGCGACGATCCCGCTCAGCATAAAAGATGTGCACGCAAGGAGGTAGGCCATGACCCATAACATAGGACCAGCAGACGTTGCGGTGATCACAGGAGGGGCCTCTGGTATTGGTTTAGCTCTCGGCCAAGCCTTGGCCGCAAAAGGTACGGCTGTTTTATTGGCCGATATTGAGGGGCCAAAGGCAGAAGCGGCGGCGCAAGCGATCCGCGATCAAGGTGGGGCAGCGCTAGGCTGCTTTGTCGATGTGGCAGACCCCGCCTTCAATCAAGCTTTGGCAGACTTTGCCTTTGAGCGCTTTGGCCGGGTGACTTTGGTGTTCTTGAATGCTGGCATTGGTGCGGGCGGGTCCATCCACAAAGCCTCGCGCGCTAATATTGAATGGACCTTTGGGGTCAATGTGATGGGCACGATTGACGGCGTACGCGCCTTTGCGCCGCGCCTTCTCGAACAAGACATCCCGTCGCGCTTGGTGATCACGGCTTCCGAGCATGGCTTAGGCCTGCCCGTTCGTGGCGGGCAAGCAACGCCCTATACCGCCTCAAAGCACGCGCTGGTGGGCCTGTGTGAAGCGATGGCGCGCGACTATGTTGACACGCCCGTAGCGGTCTCAGTCCTGTGTCCGGGGCTGGTGGTCTCAGAAATCTGGAACGGGTTTCGCAATCGCCATGAAAAATTTGGCGGGCCACGCCAATTGGATGCGGCGTTTGGGCAGGAGAATAGGGCAGGGCTTCCAGACAGTATCGCCGCAGAGCGTATCTTGCGCGGCATTGAGGCGGATGAATTCTTCCTCTTCACCCATGGTCGCGACATTGCCGAAGTGGCTAGGCCGCGTGCAGAGGCGATAGAGGGGGCCTTGGCGCGCTTTTGGGCGCGCGAAGGCGATCAGGCTTAAATTGCCATGCCCGCTCAGGCTTTAGGGGCCTGAACGGGTATGAGCGTTTGGATTACGAACGGCCGCGACGTGGTACGAAGGTGCTGTCACCGCCGCGACCAACATTGGCCCCACCGCGCGCGCCAGAGCGCCCGAGGCTGACGGGCTTGCCGCCGAAGGTCTTTTTGCCGGCAGCAGGCTTCGCTGACTTACGATCATCGCTGCGGCCTTCAATACGGGCTTCCCCGCGTGGGACCGGGCCCTTGCGTGGGGCGAAATCGCGCTGGCCTTGACCATTGCGATGACCAAAGGCTTCGCTGCGGCCTTCATAAGCGCGTGGACGGTCGCCTTGTGGGCGATCACCTTGAGGACGGTCACCGCGAGGACGATCGTCACGAGGGCGATCATCGCGTGGACGGTCGTCACGAGGACGCTCATTGCGCGGACGGTCTTGGAAGCTGCGCTCTTCGCGTGGCTTTGAATGGAACGGCTTGTCAAAGCGTGGACGCTCTTCGCGGCCAGTATCGGCTACTGGACGCACATAGGCTGGACGCTCTGCGGCCTCTGGTGCACGGGCCCCAAAGCGGCTTTCGTCGCGCTGTTGTGGACGGCCTTCATTGAAGACCGAGCCTGTCGCGAAATTGCCTGCGCGGGGACGACGGTCACCATCGTCGCTGCGGTCGCGGTTGGAATATTGACCGCCGCGTGGGCCTGGACGACCTCCACGACCACCTTCGCGGCCACCATCACGGGCACCAAACTTACCATCGCGACGGGGATCGTTGCGGGGTTCGTATAGCATTTCCTTAGGCCCAGTGCGGCGCAGAATACCGATCACATCGCCATGCGCATTGGTTGGCGCGGCCAAGGTGTTGGAAGCCTCGCCCACGGTTTCCACAAAAATCGTTTCGCCATCTTCGTCATACTGAACTTCAGCAGGCTTAGGTGCCGCAGGACGTGGTGCCTTCATCAAATTGGCTGGGTCCATCTTGGTGATGGACTTTTTGATCAAGCGCTCAATCTGGCGCAAATTGTCGCGCTCATGCGGGGCACAGAAGGAGATGGAAATCCCTTCAGCCCCAGCGCGTGCGGTCCGGCCAATCCGGTGGACATAGGCTTCTGGCACGTCTGGCAAGTCGAAGTTGAACACATGGGTCACGCCATCGACGTCGATGCCGCGTGCAGCCACATCGGTACAGACGAGCAGACGTGTGTGGCCTTTGCGGAAGCGCTCCAGCGCATGCTCACGTGCATTCTGGCTCTTATTGCCATGAACGGCATCAACCGACATGCCTTGTTGTTCCAGCTTGTCGAGAACCTTTTCAGCCCCGTGCTTGGTGCGCACAAAGATCATCGCGCGCTTAACTTCAGGCTCATGACAAATGGATTCCAGCAATTGCTGCTTGTTCACTTGGCTGGTCATGATCAATCGCTGGTCGACGCGCTCTGCGGCCGACGACAAAGGTGCCACTTGGATGCGCTTTGGGTCGGTCAGCAATTCTTCGGCGAGGTGGGCGATTTCCTTCGGCATGGTGGCCGAGAACAGGCTGGTTTGACGGGCCTTTGGAATTTCACCGACGATCAAGCGGATTGGCTTGATAAAGCCCATGTCCAGCATTTGGTCGGCTTCGTCCAAAATCAGATGCTCGACCATGTCGAGGCGGATGGCGCGCTGCTTCATCAAATCGATCAAGCGGCCGGGGGTGGCGATTAGGATATCGACGCCGCGTTCCATCGAGCGGATCTGCTTGCGGATATTAGCGCCGCCATAGACTAAAGCGCCGGACAGGCCGACGAATTTGCCATAGGTGCGCAAGCTGTCGGCGATCTGGCCAGCCAATTCACGGGTTGGGCACAGGATCAGCGCGCGGCAAGCGCGTGCGCCAGCATGGATGCGGCGCTCGCTTAAGTGGTGCAACAAGGGCAGTGCGAAGGCTGCGGTCTTGCCCGTACCGGTTTGGGCGAGGCCCAAAATGTCGAGCGATTGCATGGCTGGCGGGATCGCCTGCATTTGGATGGGGGTAGGGTGCTCATAGCCTTCGCCTGCGATGGCGTTCAAGATAGGCTCAGCAAAGCCGAAATCGGCAAAAGTAGTCATGGTTTAGTCGTCTTTCACACGTCAAAGCGTGCGGTATCGCCCCCTTATCTTGGGGTGCGCACACGCGTCTGGGACGGACCTGACCTTGAGTTGCTTGCTGTCAGGCGCGCCAAATAGGGCTAACCTTCGCCCGGTGTGGCCTCGCGAAAACAAACACGGCCACTTGCAACGCCCAGACGGCGGAAAGCGATGAAAGAGCCATTGTGGCTCTGATGTGGGACGTGCACTTAAACTCGGGCAGATCGGGGGGGCAGAAGCCCCTCACACCTGACTTAGCTGCCGAGTGCTTCCAGGATCGTTTTCACACAAAGTGCCATTAAAACGAGTGAAGCCAAGGCAAACACCGCGAAGCGCGCAGCAACCACATTGACGGTTGCTTGCACCAGCGAATGCAGTACACGAAGGCCCACATAGCCCCAAGCGAGCTGAATGGAAAGCCCATCAGCCCAATTTCCCACATGCGCGGTCAAAGCCAGCGCGTAAAACAGGGTCGGTTGCTCGTGCAGATGGTTATAATTATGCGCGATTTGGGCCACTTTTAGCGGTAAAGCGTCCAAACTACCCGGAATTGCAGCCCCTTGCGGGTCAATCTTGTGTTTTTGCATAGCTGGTAGTCGGGTGGCATACATCCACACCCACATGACCATGGTCCACGCAATCAGCGCCAAAATTGGTAGTAACATCGTAGGCCCTCCCCAGAGCATTATTGTATGCGCCCCAGTCTAGGACGGTATTGGGAGAATGGGAAGGTGGGGTGCGCGCAAAGGGCCTAATGGCGGTCCGAGGGAAGGACTTTGGAGTCAGGGAGCTCAACCGTGACGTCTACCGAAGCAATGCGTTGTGAAATGACGATAAAGAACAGTCCGAGAATACAAATGGGGAGTGTCCAAAGTTTAGTTTTGAACGCGCTTGGGTCCCGTTTTTTCAAAAGCCAATTGCGACATGCTGCAACGAGCGAAAGTATAAGCATGGCCGTGCAAATGATCAGGGTAAGGTAGGGGATTATGTAAGCGAGGAAGAGCACCGGATCTTTTTCAGCTTCGCCGGGGATCCAATTGACAACCCCAACGACCCAGCTCAACGGGCCGCTCAGCAAAACCAAACCGATCAGGACCAAATCCCGTCTATCCACCTAATTCACCCCCGGCCCCAAATGCTCGCGCAAGAAAGCCTCTAGTTCGGTCAACATCTGTTGGCGCGTCTCGGTACGCGAGAGCCAATGGTCTTCGCCTTTTAGCTCCACGAATTTATAGGGCTTTCCAGCGGCTTTCAGCGCATTGGCCATAATGGTGCTTTGTTCAAAGCGGACGACGGTATCGTCTCGTCCATGCATCAAAAGGATGGGTGCGCGCACTTGGTCGGCAAGACGTCGGGGTGAGGCCGCTTCCATCGCTGCGCGATCATCCGCCCCAATATGATCAGACCAATAATTGACATTGGCAGCGCGTGCGGTGCCCGCCGCGGCCTTTTCCTGCTCAATCATTCTGGGTAGGTCCGCAACTCCGGCAACCGATACCACGCAGCGATAGAGATCGGGCGTCAAAGTCGCCCCCGCCAAGGCCGCATAACCGCCATAGCTACCCCCAACGATGCAAACCCGCTTAGGGTCGCTCAGGCCCTCTTTTACCGCCCAAGCCACCGCATCCGACACATCATCCTGCATGCGCTTGCCCCACTGACGATACCCGGCAAGCCTATGGGCTTTGCCAAAGCCCGTTGAGCCGCGAAACTGGGGTTGGATCACCACATAGCCGCGCGTCGCCATGAATTGGGACCAATAATCAAAGCGCGGTTCGTCGCGCGATTCCGGCCCGCCATGGGGGAAAATGATTGTCGGCGCATTTTTGATGTCTTGATCGCCGGGTGGAAGGGTCACATAGACCGGGATTTCTGCCCCATCGCGCGCTTTGAATGTCATGGCTTGGAGGCGGCCCATCGGGACATCCTTTAGGCCTGGATAGGCCTCGCCCAGCCGCGTCAATTTAGGACCGTCGACATTAAGCATCACATATTCGGGCGGCGTGGACGGTGTTTCAATGCGCGCAACAATCTTTTTTCGGTCTTGAGTCGTGTCTGTGATGGAAACCATTTTGTCCGGGAAGGTCGCTTCAAGCGTGCCTTGAGCGGCCTGTAAGTCGGGGCTGATCATTTGGTCCATCGGCTCTAAGCCGCCGACTGAGACGCCAATGACAACGTCTGACCATGGGTCGCGAAAGACCGATTCAAGCTCTGTGCCGTCTGCGCGCAGGAAAGTTGTCGTCGCCCCCGTCTTGGGGTCCATCGAAAAAAGTTCGCCAAACTCTGATTCAAATGGCTTGGAGAAAATGATCCTTCCCTGCCGCGACAGCCCCATCAGAGAGATGCCTTCGTTGGGCGTGTTGTCCAGTTTCAGGGCTTCCCAATATTGCTTGTTCTCACCGAGCAAGAATAATTTGGTCGTCATACGTTGAGGATCATGATCGACCCGTGCGAGCGGCGAGCCGCTACGATCGGTGATCCAGTCCACCGTGTTGGAATTGCCCAGCGCCTTGGTCACCACCTGCACGCCATTGGTAGCGACTTCATAGAGATTCAGCGAGATCAAGTCGGAATTGTTCACGTCATAGGCCGACATGATTACGCGGTTTGGCGCGTCGGGCAGCAGGGAGTGCAAACGGACGCCGGAATTATACTCCCGAACCATCCCGCCAGTCGCTAAAAGGTTGCGGATATTGGCGGTTTCAAAGTCGAATGAAAAGGTACGAAAAATTTCCGATTTCGGGCCAAATCCACGGATGGTGTCACTGGCCGTGATGAGAATGTCGCCGCCATCTTCAAAATAGAGACCGCGCAACTTCTTATCGCCGACCGATACGCCAACTGTCTTTTTGCTGGGCAAATCTAAGACACGGACTTGGGTTTCCCCGGTCGCCGTCGTGTAGCCAAAGGCGATCCGATTTCCATCTGCTGAGATGGACACCTTTGAGATGCTTGGTGCAGCGGCAAAGGCCTCTGCTGTGGCGGGCGGTGTTTTGGCAGAGCCGATGCTTGGCAGTGCCAAGGCGAGGCAAATGAATCCGGATACGAAACCTAAAAGCTTATTTTTCTTCATATGTGCCCCCCATTGTGGGGAGACTGCAATATGTTTCCCGCTAAGGCAATCCCGCGCCCAAGCGCGACCTTAGCGTCGAGGGCGTGCCCAGTCTGTCAGACGGCCAATCGGGAAAGAGGGGTCAAAGCATCGGCTTGCCAATCGCATCGGGCAGTCGCATGGTGGGTGAAAATCACACTCTGGGGGGCACTATGCGTTCATTACTTCTCTCAACCGTTTTCGCTTGTCTGGCCGTGGGTGCTGCTCAAGCGCAAACCCCACCTGCACCGTCGCCTGCCACCTATGTTCATGTCGGTCGCCTGATCGCTGAGCCTGGTTCGGCACCAAGCACCGCAAAAACCCTGATTGTGCGCGATGGCAAGATTGAAGCCATTCGCGACGGCTATGTTGTCCCTACGGCGGGCGCGAAGCTTGTCGACCTAAAGACCAAAACCGTCATGCCCGGCCTGATCGACAGCCACGTCCATTTGCTCTCTGAATTGTCGTCTTCCAGTCGTTTGGATGCAGTGACCAAGGAAGAAAGCGATTTGACTTTGGATGGGCTGGTCAATGCGCAAAAGGCCTTGAAGGCTGGCTTCACAACGGTCGTAGATCTGGGGGCAGATGGTCACCATACGGTGTTCGCGTTGCGCGATCAGTTTGCATCCGGTCGCCTGCTGGGTCCGCGTATCCTTGCTGCTGGTGCGGCGCTAAGCCCAACGGGTGGGCATGGGGATGTGCACGGTTTCCGCGAAGACATCCTCCATGTCATGGGGCCAGAAAGCGTCTGTAATGGCGTCGATGATTGCCGCCGCGCGGTGCGCGAACAGGTAAAGGCGGGGGCCAATATCATCAAAGTTACGGCAACCGGTGGCGTGTTGAGCAATACAGCCAGCGGCCTCAGCCAACAATTCTTCGATGATGAATTGAAAGCCATTGCCGATACGGCCCATCTCTTGGGCAAGACCGCTACCGCTCACGCCCATGGCAAGGGCGGGATTGAAGCAGCTTTGCGTGCGGGCTTTGATAGTATTGAACATTCTAGCTATGCCGATGCAGAGACCTTTGCCCTTTATAAGGCCAAAAATGCGTGTTTGGTGCCAACGCTGCTGGCTGGCACAACGGTCACTGAAATGGCTAAAGCGGGCGGCACCTTGACGGGTGCGCAGGCGGCCAAAGCTTTGACGGTCGGGCCCTTGATGATCACTATGCTCGGCAAGGCGCGCGAAGCGGGTGTCTGCGTGGTGTTTGGCACCGACAGCGGCGTGTCACGTCATGGCGATAATGCGCGCGAGTTTGAGCTGATGGTGCAAGCAGGCTTCACCCCGACAGAAGCCTTGCGCAGCGCCACGGTCGGCGGGGCGGCCCACCTTGGCCTATCCGACCAGATCGGCACCTTGGCACCGGGCAAAGCGGCAGACCTTGTTGCCGTAACCGGCGACCCTTTGACCGATATTTCCCTCTTGCGCAAAATTGAATTTGTCATGGTGGGTGGCCGCATCGCTAAGGAATAAGGGTATTCCCGTAAGGACAAAACAAAATCTATCCCCCTCTTTTTGAAACCCCCTATCTTAGTCTCGTTCGCAACAAAGAGGCCTTATCGTTTTAGCGGCGGTTCTGGTTGCGGAATGGATAAGCGGGAGAAAGCGAGGCAGACGTGGCTGCTTTGTGGTGTCAGAGGGAGTAGCTAGCCCTCTGCCCGGTGCGCTTGAGCCTGAC
>JAJTGP010000104.1 GCA_021299265.1 Hyphomonadaceae bacterium
AATCTCGGCTTCTTGTGCATCGGGGCCTATGCTTGGCACCAAAGCCGGGGTGACTTGCCCCCACCGAAATCAGACCTTTAAAGCACCGCAGCTTTAGAAGTCGAAGTCTGCCGTAACGGGCACATGGTCTGACGCCTTTTCGCGTGCCCGTGCCATGCGCCAGATTTTGACCTCCTTTAGGCGGTCCGCCGCCTGCGGGCTGATGGCGAAGTGATCGATCCTTATACCGTGATCCTTTGGCCAAGCCCCGGCCTGATAGTCCCAAAATGTATAGGCATGTTCAGCCCCATTTACCGCCATAAAGGCGTCGGTCAGACCCAGATTCAACAGCCGCCGCCAAGCTGCGCGGCTTTCGGGTTGAAACAGCGCATCGCCCATCCACGCAGCCGGATCATAACAATCACCGGGCCGTGGGATGATGTTCCAATCACCCGCCAGAACGAAAGGTTCTTCCAGCTCTAATAAGCCTTTGACATGGTTCTGCAGCCGGTCCATCCAGCGTAGCTTATAGTCAAACTTCTCGGTGCCTAAGGGATTGCCATTCGGGCAATAGAGATTGGCGACCCGCACGGCGCCCGTGGGGGTTGCGACTTCGACTTCCAGATAGCGCGCTTGAAGATCTTCCTCTTCGCCCGGCAGGCGGTTTTGTGCCACTTCTGCGGGCAATCGGGTCAAGATGGCGACGCCACTATAGCTCTTCTGACCAGAAATGAAGCAATTGTAACCTGCATCCTCAATCGCTTCGCGTGGAAACTTGGGCTCTTCGCACTTAATTTCCTGAATGCAAACAACATCTGGACTTGCTTCATTCAGCCATTCCAGCAGGTTTGGCAGCCGAGCGTTGACAGAGTTGACATTAAAAGTCGCGATGCGCATTAGTCTCGTCCTAAATATCGAAATCCGAACTATGGTTTACGTGATTTCGATCAGTTTGATAGTCCCGATTAGAGGTTCCTGCATGACACGCTCCCTATCTGCTCCGCGCGCGCCGACCTATTTGGTCGCAGGTTTGATCGCCATTGTTGGTGGGCTGATGTGTGCTGGGGCAGCTTTGGCCCAAGTACCTACGCAGACAGCACCCTCGACAACGAGCCAACCAACTGGAGCTGCCGCGTCGACACCGGACACGACCGAAGCACAAGCACCTGCCGCCAAGCCAAAGCGGCGCGGTGCACGTATGGTTTGTAAGCAAGAAGCAATCCTCGGGACGCGCCTTAAGTCCACACGCACCTGCCGGACAGCTGACGAGTGGCGCCGCATTTCCCGTGGCTTCCAAGACCAGCTCAAAACCACCACGGATAAGGGCGGCGCTGTCTTTAGCAGCAACTAAGCTTTCGCTTTAGAAACCTTTGAACACGGCAATCTCGTCGAGAGGCGCGCGCTCGGTCCGCAACTGGTTGATCGGCGCGTCCTTGTCTTCATAGCCAAGTGCCAATCCACAATAAATCACTTCATTGTCAGGTAAGGCAAAGTGGGCGGCCAGGCTTTGGCGCACCATGCCCCAAGCTTCTTGCATACAGGTGGCAAGGCCCCGCTCTTCGGCGACCAAGCAAATGGTCTGCATCAACATGCCCATATGGGCCCATTGGCCGTGGCCCATAGAACGGTCGATCACAAAGAAGATGGCCACCGGCGCTCCAAAGAATTGATAATTGCGCGACATCTGCCCCAGTCGTCCCAACTTATCTTCACGTGGGATACCAAGGATTTGGTACATGTCTTCCCCAACCTTATAGCGGCGGGAACGATGGGGCTCTTTGACTTCGGCGGGATAAATCGGGAATTCGCCTGCTTCGCCGCGCGGATTTTCGTTGAGTGCCTTTTGCGCCAAGGTCACGATGGCGTCGCGCTCTTCCCCAGTAAGGACGATCATCTTCCACGGTTGAAGATTGCCACCAGAAGGTGCCGCGCGAGCAATATCCAACACGGCACGGACTTCCTCTAAGGAAACTGGGTCTGGCTTAAAGGCGCGCACAGATTTACGTTGCTTAACAGCGGTTTCGACATTCATGGCTTTGTTCCTGAGCTGGTATTTTTTTAGAGACTAGGGCCAAACGCCACATGAGGGCAAGCTGTGCGCGATCAACTTCTCTAGACCGAAAAACTGACACCGCAGCCGCAGGATGATTTTGCATTGGGATTGCGGATTTTGAAGGACGACCCAATCAAATCATCAACCCAGTCAATTTCCGCGCCTTCCAGAAAGGGTAGAGAGACTTGGTCGACCGCCACTTTTGCTGCACCCTTTTCGATGATGATATCATCCTCGCCGGCACTTTCGGCAAAGCCAAACTCATATTGAAAGCCCGAACAGCCCCCGCCATTGACGGCCACGCGGAACAAAGCCGCACCGGGTTCTGTGGCAATAAGGTGTCCAATTTTCACCGCTGCGGCATCTGAAACAGAAAAACCTGACTGCATGAGCATAAGCCTATCTTCATTTAAGGGCGCAAAAAGGCAGCTTGAACGCCAAGCTGTTTTCTTTTCCGTCAACTTTATCCCTATATGGGGGAGAAACTTGTTTTGAGGAAGACCCTGATGCCTGTCCTAACTCGCCCAGCGCCTTTTGCCGCTGATCCTGCCCAGTCGCGCGGCAGACGGTGGCCAGAAGCGGAAAGTCAGACGCGCTCACCGTTTGAGCGCGACCGCGACCGGATCATCCATTCAACAGCCTTCCGTCGCCTGAAGGGCAAGACACAAGTGTTTGTGGCCCATGAAGGCGATCACTTTCGTACGCGCCTGACCCATTCGCTGGAAGTCGCGCAGATCGCACGCTCTGTATCGCGCCGACTTGGCTTAAACGAAGATCTGGCAGAAGCCTGCGCCTTGGCGCATGATTTGGGCCATCCACCTTTCGGACACACCGGCGAACATGCGCTGGATGATTGTATGAAGCCTTGGGGTGGCTTTGATCATAATGCCCAGACTTTGCGAGTGCTCACCCGGTTGGAGCGACGCTATCCAGGGTTTGACGGCCTGAACCTGACCTGGGAGACCTTGGAAGGCACCGTGAAACACAACGGCCCCATGCTGGCAAACGGGGCCGGGGTCGAAAGTCTGGCCCCAGTTTGGCAGGACTTAAATGCCGAATTCGAGATGGGTCTAACGACATTTGCTTCTGCCGAAGCGCAAGTCGCGGCGGTCGCTGATGACATTGCTTATAACAACCACGACATTGATGATGCCCTCAGCGGTGGGATTTTTACGGATGCCGAGCTCTGCGACAGTGTGCCCTTGGTCAGAGAAGTCTATGACGCTGCGGCCCGCGATTATCCCAATCTCGATCTCAGTCGGATGCGCGGCGAAGTCATTCGGCGTCTGATCGGGATTTGGGTAAATGACCTCGTGGTGGAAAGCCAAAGACGCATTGCGCTCTATCATCCTAAGTCGGTCGATGACGTTCGCGCTTTGCCGCAGGCCTTGGTTGGGTTCTCTGACGAGATGATCGCAAAAGCCGCCACCTTACGCGAATTCCTCTATGCTAAAATGTATCGTCACTGGCGGATGAATCGCTCGCGCAGCCAAGCAAGGCGAATCGTTCGCGAATTATTCGACGTTTTTCTAGCCGAACCCGATACTTTGCCGCCTGTTTGGTTGCATCTCCACAGCAAAGATTCCACGAAGGCAGCACGGCTAATTTGCGATTACATCGCTGGAATGACTGATGATTTTGCCATAGATGAGCATCGGAGGCTGTTTAATTTGGATCGCACCTTGTAACAAGGGGCTGGCGCCGACTTAATTGAGAGTTACAAGAAACTTTCTTTTAAGTCTGGAGTAGATTCGCATGGCCAACCGGGATCGTGATTCCTTTGACGATTACGACACTGATGATGAAGACGATGGGTTCTTGACCTTTGACGCGCGCGAAGAAGAAGAAGATCGTAGTCGTGGCCCGCTGATCATTGTTGGGATCGTTGCTGTTTTGGCGCTGATCGCTGTTGTCTTCTGGCAAGTCTATTCTTCAAGCCGTGAGCCCGGCGATACGCCGCAGGTTGCTGCCGATACGGGTTCCTTCAAGGCACCGGGCGATCCTGCTGCGACAGCTCCGGTCGTTGGCTCCGATCTTGATAAGGGTGTGTTTGACGCGGCCAGCGGTGCTTCGGCCCCCGCACTGGACGTTCAGCCAGCCAACCCTGCAGAAGCCCCGATGCTGACAGACGGCAGTGCGGCTCCAGCCGCTGTTGCTCCAGTTCCAACACCTGCGCCAGCTACAGCGCCACCACCTCGTCAGGTAGCCGCTGCAACGCCGACCAAGCCTGCCGCTACAACTCCTGCGGTAAAGCCTGCGACCCCGGCACCTAAGCCAGCGCCAGTTGTGACCAAGGCCCCAACCCCGGCACCGACGCCAACCAAAGCGGCTACACCCGCCGCGCCAAAAGCTGTGCCCGTGCCAGCTGCATCGTCAGGGGCAGGTTTTGCCGCACAATTGGGTTCGTTCAAGGATAAGGCTTCAGCTGACACGGCTTTAGCGCGCTTCCGCGCCTCAGGTCTGTCCGGTCCGGTCTCGATTGTCGCAGCAGATTTGGGCGATAAAGGCACTTGGTACCGGATTCGTGCCACTGGCTTTGAAAGCCGCTCGGAAGTGGAAGTCTTCTGTGGCAAAGCTCGCAGCGCGGGTGCTCAGTGCATTCCAGCTTCGCGCTAAGATGAGGAACGGGCGACCTTAACATGGCAGTCGCCTGCGTCATTGATGTGGCAGGGCCGGTGCTGACCGTGCAAGAGCGGCGTTTGTTTGCTGCGCGCGATCCGTGGGCGTTCATCCTGTTCGGTCGTTCGTGTGAGACGCCGGCACAAGTGCGCGCATTGTGCGAGGATTTGCGCGACAGTGTCGGACGGGCCTGCCTGATTTTCATCGATCAAGAGGGCGGGCGGGTTCAGCGCTTGGCCCCCCCTGTCTGGCCACGTCTGCCGGCTTTGTCTTTCTACGGCAGACTTTGGCAGGATAATCCGGAACTTGCGTTGGAAGCGTGTAATCTGCACCATCAGATTATCGGCCAAATGTTGAGCGATGTCGGGATTGATGCCAATTGTGCACCTTGCTTAGACTTGCGACTTGAAGGTGCAAGCAACGCGATTGGCGACCGGGCATTATCCGCGGACCCTAAATGCGTAGCAGAACTTGGCCAAGCTGGCCTTGCGGGCTTGCAAGCGGCGGGTGTTGCTGGTGTGTTGAAGCATATGCCGGGCCAAGGCCGTGCAGCTTTGGACAGCCATGAAGCTTTGCCCCGCATCGCGGCCTCTAAAGAGGTGTTGCAGCAAGATCTGCTGCCATTCCGAACTAATCAATCTGCCCCCATGGGCATGATCGGCCATGTCGTGTTTGAAGAGATCGACCCCGTGGCACCAGCCAGTCAATCCGCCCCTGTTGTGCAAACGTGGATTCGCGAGGCCATGGGGTTTGACGGCCTGTTGATGACCGATGATTTGACCATGAAAGCCTTGGATCAACCCGATGAGGTCAAAGCAGCGCGTGTGTTTGGCGCCGGCATTGATATCGCAATGCGTTGCCATGGTACCTTGGAGGAGCGCGCCGCCTTTCTGCAAATGTGCCCGGCGCTGTCTGGGCCAAGTTTGGCCAGGGCAATGCGCGCGGAAGCCTATGCACCCAAACCTGCTGTTGCTCTACAACCCGATCAACTCTGGGCGCGCTTTACTGATTTGACGGGATGGGAGCGGAACATGACCCTTTCCATCTCGCCCGATCCGACGCGTAAGGCTTGGGCCTAAGATGGCGAGTGATGACGTCCTTGAAGCCGCCCTGCGCGGAGTCGGTGAAAGCGACATCGCCTTTAGTGTTGATCTCGATGGCTATGAAGGGCCGTTGCATGTTCTCTTGCGCTTGGCCCGCGATCAGAAGGTGGATTTACGTCGCCTGTCCATTCTGAAATTGGCCGAACAATATCTGGAATTTGTCGCCGCCGCGCGTTCGGCCCGGATTGATCTGGCCGCGGACTATTTGGTCATGGCGTCTTGGCTGGCCTATTTGAAATCCCGCCTGTTGTTGCCGCGCAAAGAGCGTCCGGCGGGTGAGGAACCCGTCGAAGATATCGCCGCGCATTTGGCTTGGCGTTTGGCGCGCCTCGATGCCATGCGCGCGTCCGCGGAAGCCCTCTATCAACGCCCGCAACAGGATTTGGACTTCTTTACGCGTGGCGCGCCAGAAGAGACCGCCGTCACCGAGATCCCCTTATGGGAAGCCACCATCCTCGACCTTTTGCGCGCCTATGCAGACCAGCGCGTGCGCGGGGTAGAGACCAAGCATGAGGTGAAGGCTTGGCCGGTCTATTCGCTCGATGATGCGCGCAAGCGGCTAGAGCGCTTGATGCCGCGCGCAAAAGACTGGCAGGCTTTGGGCGAGTTTGCCCCACCTGTGACGACATTCACGAAAGAGCCCCCCAGCGCAGCCTCCCGCTATGCCAGCCTCTTGGCAGCCAGCCTCGAACTTGCCAAACAGGGCAAACTTGCCGTGCGGCAATTGGAGCATTATGCGCCGCTCTATGTGAAAGCTGGGCCGGAGACTTTGGTGTGACGGAATCGGAAGACGATAACACCGACGACCGTACCTCGCCGGAGGCGATTGCCGCCGCTGTGCGTAGTTTGGCGCGCGCCAAGCCAGAACTTGATTTGGTGGACCGTGCCGACTTGTCCGTCGATCCAGCACCCGATGTCGACCGGATGGTTGAGGCGTTATTGTTTGCGAGTGCAGAGCCCGTGCGGGCTTCGGCAATTGCCGCGCGCCTGCCAGAAGGGGCCGATGTCGGCGGCGCGCTCGCACGCTTAAAGCGGCGCTATGTCGGCCGTGGAGTCATTCTGGTTGAAGTGGCAGGCGGGTGGCGGTTTCAGACCGCGCCTGATTTGGCTTTCTTAATGGAAGAACGGCGCGAGGAGCCGCGTAAACTTTCCAAAGCGGCCCTCGAAACCTTGGCCATCATCGCCTATCACCAACCGTGCACGCGCTCTGACATCGAAGAAGTGCGCGGTGTTGGCGTCGGGCGCGGCACCTTAGACCTTCTGATGGAAATCGGTTGGGTGCGGGCAGGGGCACGCAGGCAGTCACCCGGCAAGCCTTTGACCTATCGCACGACGCGCGAGTTTCTGGCCCATTTCAATCTCGCCAGCCTCGAAGACCTGCCAGGCAAAGCCGATTTGCAAGCGCAAGGGCTGCTCGATGCGCGCTTGCCACCTGATTTTGAAGTGCCTCGCCCCATTTCTGCCCAAGATGGCGACGATGATAGCAGTTATGAGGCATTGGACGGCGATGATATCGCTTTCACACAGGACTTCTTTGAACCTTAGGCCATAATTCTTCATAATAGTGGTCTGGTAATCTCTCTTTGCTATCACGTTTGTCTGAGAGCTTGCAGGAAGTGACTGGCAAGCGGGACCTTGGTAGATTATGTGCATCTGAGCAGCCTTGTGGTCAGGGCCGATCAACGAAACGGAGAATAAAATGGGCGGTATGAGTCTGATGCACTGGTTGGTCGTTGCAGCCGTAGCATTGCTGGTGTTCGGTGGACGCGGTAAACTGTCCTCCATCATGAAAGACGCCGCAGAGGGCATCAAAGGCTTCCGCAAGGGCTTGGCCGATGAACCCACCGCTGCGGCTTCTGAAGCAGCCAAAGTCAATGATAGCAATACGATTGACGTGAGCCCTTCGGCTAAGTCTAAGACCGAAGCGTAATTCGGTCTTCGACCTCTACAATTTTGAGGTCAGGAGTCCTCACGCATGTTTGATTCCATCGGCTTTCAGGAGCTGGTCGTCATCGGCCTCATCGCCTTGATGGTGGTGGGGCCGAAAGAATTGCCGCTCTTGATGCGCAAAGCTGGTCAATGGGCGGCGCGTCTGCGCGGTATGGCCGCCGATTTCCGCGCTAATTTCGACGAAATGGCCCGACAGGCGGAACTAGATGAGTTGCGCAAAGAAGTCGAAGCGTTGCGCAACAATAATCCGTTGCAAGACATCAAAGATGAGCTGACCAAGCCGTTTGAAACCGGTATCGATCCCTATGCTCCTGTCACCCCATATGGGTCTGATCACCATCATCAGGTGACCGATCACACCCCGGTGATGGAGGCGTTGCCAGCGCAAGTCGAGGCCGCACCCAAAGCCAAGCCAACGCGTGCGCGTAAGCTGAAGGTTGAAGCAGCTGTAGCCCCTGAAATCGCTGCAGAAGCTGAAGTCGCTGCCAAACCCAAACGCGCACGCGCACCGCGCGCTTCAAAAACACCTGGAGCTGAAGTGGCGTGACCGACCTTATCCCGCACAAAGACCCAGTTGATCCGCCGATGACGCCCGATGAAGAGGCGATTGAGGCGACCCGCGCGCCCTTGATGGAACATTTGGTGGAGTTGCGTGACCGCTTGCTGTGGAGCGTTGGCTCTATTGCCGTCGGTTTCGCGATTTGTATGGCCGTTTGGAAGATCATTTTACACTGGCTTTTACTGCCCTATCAGAATGCGGTTATTGCGGTTAAGGGAGCCGAAGCGCTTAACTCCACGATGAGCCTTATTTCTACGGCACCGCTCGAGGCTTTTATCACCCAGATCAAGGTAGCCATGTTTGGTGGGATTTGTCTGGCCTTTCCAATGATAGCCTTCCAGCTCTATAGGTTCGTCGCACCGGGGCTCTATAGCCATGAGAAGCGTGCCTTTACCCCGTTTTTGGTCATGGCGCCGGTTCTTTTCACGATGGGTGCCGCTATGGCCTATTTCGTCGTGATGCCGATGGTCATGCAGTTTTCCTTGCGTCAAGAGTTTGCGCCAACCGAAGGCGGAGTTGGCGTGGTCTATCAAGGCAAAATTTCCGAATATGTTGGCATGATCACCACTTTGATCCTAGGTTTCGGCGCGTGCTTTCAATTGCCGGTGGTGCAAGTCCTGCTGGGCCGCGCGGGCATCGTGGACGGGCAGACGTGGCTTGAGAATGGCCGTTATGCGATCTTTGGGATTTTCGTCGTCGCCGCCATTGTTACGCCACCCGATGTGATCAGCCAGTTTTCTTTGGCCATCCCCTTGATCATCTTGTATTATATGGGCGCATTCTTGGTGAAAATGGGCGACCCTAAGGATGCCACACCCAGCTAAAATCTAGCGCTTTCGACGCGTCACACCGCGCGGTGGACCACCGGTCTTGCGCATGGGCGTTGTACCTCGGGCAGGGCCTCGAAGCGCGCGACGACCGGGCACCGGTCCAACTTTTGGCTGGCTCACAATCTCAAACAACAGCCCGCCTGAGACGGGGGTTGCTTCCAAGAGTCGCACGCGCACCTTCGCACCCAATTCCCAGCGGTCGCCGGTTTCTGAGCCAATCAGGGCGTGTCCAGCTTCGTCATGATGGAAATATTCGCTGCCCAAGCGCATGACAGGCACCAGCCCGTCGCCGCCGGTTTCTTCTAGTCGCACAAAGACGCCAAACCGGTTGACGCTGGTGATGCGCGCTTCAAATGTTGCGCCAACCCGTTCGGACAAGAAGGCCGCGACATAGCGGTCGGTGGCTTCGCGCTCGGCGGCCATGCCGCGCCGCTCGGTCGCGGTAATGGCTTCGGCGACTTTTTTGAGTTGGTCTGGGCTTGTTTTCTTCAGGCCATCCTCGCCAAAGCCCAAAGCACTGATCAGTGCGCGGTGGACGATCAAGTCGGCATAGCGGCGAATGGGCGACGTGAAGTGCGCATATTTGCGCAGGTTCAGGCCAAAGTGTCCCAGATTATCGGTGTCATAAATCGCTTGAGCTTGCGTGCGAAGGACGATCTCATTGATCATTTCGGCATGCTCGGTCGGCGCGGCCAATTCCAACACCCGATTGAAGCGGGCAGGGCTGGGCGGTTGGCCCTTGGCCCATTTCATACTCACAGTCGCCAGAAAATCACCCAAAGCGGCCAGCTTGGTTTCGCTCGGCTGATCATGGACGCGGTAGATCAGAGGCGAACGCTTGTCCTCTAAAGTCTCTGCCGCACACACATTGGAGAGGATCATCATCTCCTCAATCAGGCGGTGGGCATCAAAGCGCTCGCGCAGCCCAATCGAAAGAACTTTGCCTTCCGGCGACAGGATGATTTTGCGTTCGGGGCTGTTGATCTCTAACGGCTCGCGCTGATCGCGCGCTTTTTCCAGCGCCCGATAGGCGGCCCAAAGCGGCTGCAGCACGGTATCGAGCAAGGGTGCTGTCATCGCGTCTGGCATGCCATCAATGGCCATTTGCGCCTGGGTATAGGTGAGGCTGGCGGCACTCCTCATGAGGCCGCGCAAGAAGCGGTGGCTCTGCTTGTGGCCGCCGGCATCAATCTTAATCTCGAGTGCCAAGCACGGCCGCTCAACGCCATCCATTAGCGAGCATAGGTCGGCTGACAGACGCTCTGGCAGCATTGGGACAACCCGGTCTGGGAAGTAAACCGAATTGCCGCGCATCAACGCACCTTCATCCAAGGCAGAGCCCGGCGTCACATAATGGGCAACGTCGGCAATGGCGACCAATATCTTATGACCACCGCCCGGCAAGGCTTCCGCATAGACCGCATCATCATGGTCGCGCGCATCATCTGGGTCGATGGTGACCAAGGGAATGTGGCGCAAATCTTCGCGCTGGCCCAAAGGAGCGGGGCCTGCAGCCTGGGCTTCTTCTTCCTCTTCAGCGGTAAAGCCCATTGGAATCGCGTGGGCGGCAATCGCTAAAATAGAGGCCGCTTTTGGATTTTCGTTATTGCCGAAAATCTCAATGATTTCTGCCTTCTTCGGGCCGTAGCCGCGATGGGGTAATAAGCGCGCAGCAACGAGGTCGCCATTGCGCGCGCCTTTGGCATGCTCGGGCAAGATCATCAATTCATGGCGTTGTTTCTTGTCCGCTGGCACCAGCCTGCCACCCCCAGAGCCTGCTTGGCCGGGGCGCACATCGGCTGCCATAAAGACGCCAAATACGCGTTCGATCACCCGCCCGAGGCGCTTGATGATCTGGACCTCATACTCGCCCTCATGGGTCTGACGGGTCTTGCCAATGAAGCGATCACCAACGCCCGGAGGCGGGCCTTCATGGCGGACTTGCGCGCGCGTGCTGGCAAGGCGCACCAGTGGTCCATAGAGCTCGTCCTCCCGGCCAAGCGCACGCGCCATCAGATCGCCTTGGCTGTCGATCTCGATCAGTTGGAACATGCCGCCTTCCGGGGGCACGGTACGGCTGGCGACTTCCTTGCGACCGGTCTTGGCAATCGAGCCCTCATCGGCCAGTTCACGCAAGGCTGCTTTCAAGGCGCGGCGCTCATCCCCCTTGATGCCGAAAGCAATGGCGATCTCACGCGGGCCAATGGCTGTCTTGGCTTCGTTCAAAAAGGCCAGCAATGTGGCTTTGTCTGGCACACCCAAGGCTGGGCGCGTCACCGTCTTTTTCGGTGGCTTGCCTTTTTGGCCGTTGCCACGACCCTTCGTCTTCATGCACCGGTTGCCTTTTTGGCCGCAGGTTTTTTAGCCGGGGCTTTCTTCGCCGCAGGCTTTTTGGCTGTGGCAGCTTTCTTGGCGGCAGGCTTGGCGGCGGATTTGGCAGAGCTGGCCTTTTTTGCAGGCTTTTTCTTGCCAACCCCGACCATTGCAACCCGCGCTTCAATCAGGGCGACAGCAGCTTCGCGCGTGATCGCGGCAGGGTCTTGACCTTTGGGCAGGGTCGCGTTGGTTGTGCCGTCGGTGACATAGGGGCCATAGCGGCCTGCCATCACTTTGATGACAGGACCGCCTTCGGCCGGGGCAGCAAATTCTTGCAAGGCTGCAGCAGCGGTGCGTTGGGGACGTCCACCACCTGCCAGCTTTTCAGCCAGAACGGTGACTGCTCGGTTCAAGCCAATCTCAAACACATCCTCAATCGTCCCAACATTCGCATAGGTCTTGCCATGCTGCACATAAGGACCAAAGCGACCCAGATTGGCAACGATAGGCTCGCCATCTTCTGGATGGGCACCGACGGTGCGCGGTAAGGACAATAGACGAAGCGCGCGCTCGAGCTCGAGTTCCGCCGCCGACCAACCCTTGGGCAGGGAAGAGCGCTTTGGCTTCTCACCATCTCCCAATTGTACATAGGGGCCGAAGCGGCCTGCCTTCATCCAGACATCCAGCCCACTTGCAGGATCAGAACCCAAATTGCGGTCACCGCCGGCTTCTGGGGAATCCCCAGACGGCACGGTCAATTGGCGCGTATAGCGGCATTCGGGATAGTTGGAGCAGCCGATGAAAGCGCCGAACTTACTGGTCTTGAGCGAGACGCGACCATCCGCACAGGATGGGCAGGCGCGGGGGTCTGATCCATCGCCCTTATCGGGGAAGATGTGGGGGCCGAGCGAGTCATTGATCGCGTCGAGCACTTGAGACGTCCGCAAGTCACCCGTATCGGCGATCGCCTTGGAGAAGTCTTCCCAAAATTCACGCAACAGGATGCGCCAACCCAGATCGCCCGAAGACACCAGATCGAGGCGCTGTTCGAGGTCTGCGGTAAAATCATACTCGACATATTTGGCGAAGAAATTTTCCAAGAATGCCGTAACCAGACGGCCTTTGTCGTCTGGAATGAAGCGGTTCTTGTCCATATGGACATATTCGCGGTCGCGCAGCACAGTGAGAACCGACGCATAGGTGGAGGGGCGGCCAATGCCCAACTCTTCCATCTTCTTGACCAAGGTCGCTTCCGAATAGCGCGGTGGCGGCTCGGTGAAATGTTGGGTTGCGGCAATGTCCGTCGCCACAACTGAATCGCCAGCCTTCAGATTGGGCAGACGGCGGCTGTCTTCATCTTCTTCATCATCGCGGCCCTCTTGATAGAGCGCGAAGAACCCGTCGAACAAGATGACTTGGCCAGTTGCCCGAAGGCCGGCACGACCATTAGCATCGACCAGATCAATCGTCGTGCGCTCGACAATGGCTTGTTCCATTTGGCTAGCGATCGCGCGCTTCCAGATCAAATCATAGAGCTTGGCCATATCGGCTTCAAGCCGCATTTTAGACGGATGGCGGTTGGGGTCGGTTGGTCGGATCGCTTCATGTGCTTCTTGAGCATTCTTGGCTTTCGAGCTGTAATAACGCGGTTTTTCGGGAACATACTCGCTCCCAAATCTCTCGCCAATCACGGCGCGACATTGCATTATCGCAGATTGATCCATCGCGACGCCATCTGTCCGCATATAGGTGATGAGGCCGACGGTTTCGCCGCCAATATCGACGCCCTCATAGAGCTTTTGCGCCACTTGCATCGTCCGCTGGGCATTAAAGCCCAACTTGCGGCTGGCTTCCTGTTGCAGGGTCGAAGTGGTGAAGGGCGGTGCGGGCGAGCGCTTGAGTGGCTTGGCTTCGAGGCTCGCGACCGTGTAGCTACCGGCCATCGTCGCAGCTTTTGCCGCTTCCGCAGATGCGGCATCTGGCAGATCAAATTTGTCAAGTTTCTTGCCGTCGAGGCTGACGAGGCGGGCTTCAAATGCGGCCCCAATTTGGGCTTTGGCTTGGGCAGAGATTGTCCAATATTCACGCGCTTTAAAGCGCTCAATCTCCATCTCGCGCTCAACAACCAAGCGCAGGGCAACCGATTGAACCCGACCAGCCGAACGCGAGCCCGGTAACTTCCGCCAGAGGACCGGGGAGAGATTAAAGCCGACGAGGTAATCTAGCGCGCGGCGCGCCAAATAGGCATCGACCAGTTCCTGATCAATCTGGCGCGGATTGGCCATAGCGGCCAAGACAGAATCCTTTGTAATTGCATTGAAAGTAACCCGCGAAACGGCTTTGTCCTTTAGGACTTTGCGCGATTTCAGCGCTTCCAGCAAATGCCAGGAAATCGCTTCGCCTTCGCGATCCGGGTCGGTGGCGAGGATAAGGCTGTCGGCTTTTTTAACGCGTTCTGCAATGTCGCGAATGCGCGCAGCACCCTTGCTGTCGGCTTCCCACACCATGGCGAAATCATCATCGGGGCGAACTGAGCCGTCCTTTGACGGCAGATCGCGCACATGACCAAAGCTGGCGACCACATCATAATTGGCCCCCAAATATTTGTTGATGGTTTTAGCCTTAGCGGGTGATTCAACGACAACGAGATGCATGTTTGGCTTATCAGACTTAGAAAGGGCCCTTGCAAATGCAGAGCCTCACGGGCGGAAGTGGGTTCGCAACGGGCTTAATGTCAATGGGTTTCCGCAAAACTAAGTGTAATGCATCTTGACGTGTGACCCTTGCGTGATACAACTAAAAATATCCTCACGTAACATAAGCCATTGTAGGGTGCGCCATGCCCGCCACAACAACGCCAGTCA
>JAJTGP010000023.1 GCA_021299265.1 Hyphomonadaceae bacterium
CACAAAGCAGCCACGTCTGCCTCGCTTTCTCCCGCTTATCCATTCCGCAACCAGAACCGCCGCTAAAACGATAAGGCCTCTTTGTTGCGAACGAGACTAAAATAGCTGGGGTCATTTGGGGGTGGGATAGATTTTTATCTATCTCTATTCCGCGGTTTTGCGATGGCTATCATACCAGCCGATCGTGCTGAGGATTGCGGCCAGCCACTGGCTGGGGCGGCCAAAGCCATGGCCGGCTTCTGGGAGGCGCACCAAAGCGCTTTCGACTCCTTGCAATTGCAAGGCTTGGAAATATTGCTCGCTGTCACTCATGGGCGTGCGATAATCGCTTTCGCCTGTGATGATGATCGTTGGCGTGCGGACATTACCCACCAAGGACAAAGGCGAGCGCGCCCAATATTTCTCCGGCTGCTCCCACGGCTTTTTCTCAAACCAATATCTGGTGACAACAGCGCCAATGTCGCTGGTCAAAGCTTCCGACGTCCAATTAATCACCGGACGCTTGACCGAAGCGGCCGCAAAGCGGTTTGTCTTGCCAATCGCCCAAGACGACAACACGCCACCGCCAGAGCCACCGCCGATATAGAGGCGATTGGTGTCGATGAAGCCACGCGCGATAACGGCATCGACGCTGCTCATCAGATCGTCATGATCTTGGCAGGGGTAGCAAAGATTGATCAGGTTCGCGAATTCTTCGCCATAACCGATTGAGCCGCGCGGATTGGTGAAGAGGGTTACATAGCCTGCTGCCGCATAGAGCTGATGGGTGATAGAGAACATCGGGCCGTAATCGGTATGCGGTCCACCATGAATATCCATCGCCAGCGGGTACTTCTTGCTGGGGTCGAAATTGGGCGGATAGAGGATCCAGCCATGCACCTTGCGGCCATCAGCAGATGATGGAGTCCAAATCTCCTCCAGCTTGCCGATGGATTTACCAGTTCGCCAAGCGGCATTCATATCCCACAGGATGGTTTCCTTGCCCTGCGACCACAGCGCCAAATTAGCTGGACGATCCGCTTCGACACTGGGATAAACCGTCTTGGTGCCATCGGTGGAATAGCTGCCGCCCGAGGATGGCAGAAGAAGACGTGTATTGCCGACTTCTGGCGTGGCAACGCTGACCGGCCCGTCCAGAGGCGCGAAGCCTACCCGGCTGATGCCGACATCCTGATAGAGGAAATTCACGCCCTTCCCGTCCTTGCGCCAGCTAATCTGGCTGGCGGGGCGGTCGAGCTTTAGGGTGAGGTTGCGGCTTTGGGTGGTAAGGCCAGTTGCCGCCAGCGACGCGACAAACACATCGGTGCGCTGGAACGAGGTTTGCCGATTGCGCCAGCCGACATAGGCCAAGGCCTTGCCATCTGGGCTGACAACGGGGCTGTTTTCAAAGCCATCATCGGCGGTGAGTTGGCGGGCATTACCGCCGCCAGCAGCGGGCCACGCATAGAGGTCGGACTGGACAGGCTTCAAATGCGCATCAGGCGCCGGATTGCCGCTGACGATGACAAATTGGCCATCGGGTGTCCAAGCGGGTTGGCCATCTTCCCGGCCCCAATCGCCACGACCGCTGGTGACTTGGGTGAGGGCTCCATTGGCGACATCGAGGATAAAGACCTGATAGTCACCCGGCGTCAGCCAGCCTTCGGGATCGGTGCGATAGGGAAAGGTGCGCACCACGCGCGCCGGCGCCGCCCAAGTCGCGCCTTCTGGCTTCTCCGGCAATCTATAAAGGGCCTCAGGCTTTTCTTCGATCAGATTCACAAAGGCGATCTTCTTGCCATCTGGCGACCAGGACAGAGCGCTGGGCGAGAATTTGAGCGTGGTGAGCGGCCTCGCAATGCCTTCCTTCATATCCAGCACGAAGATTTGCGACTTGGGTCCATCCTTGCCGACAAAGGCAATCGCGCTGCCATCTGGCGACCAGCGGGCGGTTGACGGCGCACGATCCGCCCCGACCAGAAGACGACGGCCCTCACCGGCACCGCCACCGGGGACCGGCACCAACCACAAATCTGTCAGGACCCGGTCGGTTTGAATATCGCGGCTTTGGCGCAGGACGGCGACTTGTTTGCCATCGGGCGACAATTGGGGATCAATTGGTTGTTCGAGACGGTAAAGGTCGAGCGCTTCAACCGGCTTTGGAGCTTCTGCCCACGCAGGGCTTGCCAACACAACGGCCAGCCCAATTAATCCCGAATAAACCCGCATGATTTCTATTCCCCAAGAACACCTAGACGCAGGTGTAGCAAGAGCTGAAAGGAAGTCGAGCGGACAGGTGACCTAAACGAAAAAAGCCCCGCCAAATGGCAGGGCTTTTCCACAAGAAACGGTCAGAAAGACTTAGTCTTCCTTTGGGGTCAGAACCTGACGGCCGCGATACATGCCGGTCTTCAGGTCGATATGGTGTGGACGACGCAGTTCGCCCGAATCCTTGTCTTCGACATAGGAATTCACGCCCAACGCATCGTGCGAACGACGCATACCGCGACGAGAAGGAGTAGTTTTGCGCTTAGGCACTGCCATGGTGCAGGTTCCATTTCAAAAGATAAGGCGGCCCCGGTAAGAGCCGCCAGTAAAACTGAAGCGCGTATCTACGCGCGCTCTTCCCCAAATGCAAGACACTATGCCAGTGGGAATTGAACTTATCCTAGCTCAACCCGGCTGCGCGATTGTCGGCACTTCCCAGGTGGTTGATTCTTCTGGTGGACGAACGCGCGGGTGCAAGAACCAAATGGTGCTGAGGGCAGCCGCGGCCATAGATGAGAGTGCCCAAACGAAGGCTTCAATTCCCCTTGCCAGATAAGGCAACAAGGCTTGGTCGCTATTATTTAGGGGTGCGGCAGCTTCAAGGACGTTTTGAAGCCCCCAAAATGGCAACCACAGGACAAAAAACAAGAGAAAGGACAGCCACAAACGCCATTTACGAGACGCCACCGCCTGGTAAGATCGCAAAAAGTTCGGCTGTCCATCCACCAAGACCTGAGTGCACAAGCAGAAAGTATAGTGCACCCAAACAACAAAAAAGGCGATTATCGCAAGCGAGACCAACGCCTTCAAGCCAGGATGAACTACATAGGTTAAGAGCTCTGTGACGCCCGACATAATCAGGAAAAGCCCGATTTCGAGCGCTAGGATCACAACAGCCGCCATGATTCTGGATCGCCAACGTGTCTCTACCCCGGTGAACTTTAAGAATAAGCTCGTCAAGCCAATTGCCATGGCGGCGGTTACAATGGCTTCAAAAAGCTCATTGGGAATCACACCTTCAAGCTGTGTCGGCAACACATAACCCAAAACCAAAGCCATCAGCGTTAGCGGGATCACAAACAACCGATGGTGCCACATCAGGCCTAACGAAGCCCGAAGGCCCCATTCCCAATCATGCAATGGTTCGATCTTAAAGCCTGACATCACAAACCTCACATCAACGACACAACCATAAGGCTCTATGTCGAGATGTAAAGAGCCAATCTAAGTACAGTCCCTCAGATGCAAGCCGCTAGCACTTCGCTCTGCGGACTGCCCCCAGCATCGCGATCATCTTGTTGCAATGAAAGCCTTGAGATCTTCGGCGCGCAGAAGAGCATAAAACTGCTGGTCGCAGGCATAAGTGAATACTTTTGTGTCCCCCCCTCTCCTGCTGCACTCCGCCGTTACAACTTCGCCAAGAGCAGCCCATCGCGTGACTGCAGCCTCCCGCTGGGCGTCCATATCTGGGGAAACAATAGCTAGATCAGGCACATGAATGAGAATTGGTGGAAACTTGAAAGTATCCTTGGTCATTTCCGCAACCGCAGGGCCTGTGATCAGAGCGAGCGGTCCTGAAACCAAAGCGGCCCCAATAGTAGAACCAGTACGAGCACTGCGGAACCCTTGCTCGTCAAATACAGTCGCAATCTGACGAGAGCCGGTTAGGGTCGTCGTGTTGCACGTAATCCGCAAGAAGCTGGGGTTTGACCAGGTCCCGGGCGTAAAGAGAAAATCGTGGTAGCCTCCCTCACGCTTCTGCCAAGCTTGCTGACCATTGACCGTGCAAGCTTCAGCCCAAGGCGCATGGATCCGGTAGAGCACACCAACCACTTCTTTGCCATTCTGAGTGATCTTGCCACTCTGTCCTGGCGTATCGGGTTCAACCAATGTCACGCAAGCACTCAAAAAGGAGGCCAATGTTACGATTGCAGCAGCTTTAAGTGATCCCAGACTTTTCATACTAACTCCCCCGAATTTTCCGGGCAGGGTCTTAAAAATCGCTGGAAATCAGCGGTAACTCTCGAATTCAACAAGGCTTTTTCGCATCCAATCCGCCCATTGCGAACCTTGGATCACTTCTAAGAATCATTGGAAATCAAACCTGAAACCACCCAATCCAGGCAATTTACCACCCCCGCGGTTCCATGCCTAACTTGGTTTCGAAAAGCGCCTCAACCAAGTTACCTCAGGGTCAAAATTGTTGCCTGCTGTTTATATCCAACTGAAAACGCAATATTGGTGAGCTATGCGAAATCCAATTGAAACAAAAACAACCTAACATGAAACTCTGACCAAAGGTGGAGATTAGGCGAAATCAGCCAGGCTGCAAGGCCGCAAAAGCAGGAGCTTACTTTTTAGTGCTCTACAGACCTAAACCAACCGGCTCTGCACCAAGGCTGCGCGAACAAAATCCGCGAACAGAGGATGTGGTTCAAAAGGACGGGACTTGAGTTCGGGGTGATACTGCACGCCGACGAACCAAGGATGGTCTGCCCGCTCAACAATTTCGGGCAAGACACCATCGGGCGACACGCCGGAGAAGATCAAGCCTTGGCCCTCAAGCATTTCCCGATAAGCCATATTGACTTCATAGCGGTGGCGATGACGCTCTTGAATACTGAGCGCGCCGCCATACGCGCGGGAAACAACCGAATCTGCCTTTAAAACGGCTGGATAGGCACCAAGTCGCATGGTACCGCCCAAATCGGTCTCTTCCCCGCGCAATTGGCGTTCATTGCCCCTCACCCACTCCGTCATCAGGCCGACGACGGGCTCAGAGGTTGGACCAAATTCGGTGGAGGAGGCTTTAGAAATGCCAGCCAGATTGCGGGCAGCCTCGACGCAAGCCATCTGCATGCCAAAGCAAATACCGAAGAAGGGAATCTGACGCTCCCGCGCAAATTGGACGGCTTTGATCTTACCTTCCGCGCCAGAATCGCCAAATGCGCCGGGGACCAGAATGGCATCCACGCCCTCAAGCTCTGCCGTCAGCATGTCTTGGTCGGCATCAAAGGCGCGGGCATCGACCCAATTGATATTCACCTTCACATCATTGGCGAGGCCGCCATGGTGCAGCGCTTCGATCAAGGACTTATAGGCGTCCTTCATGGCGGTATATTTGCCAACCACGGCAATGGTCACATCGCCATCGGGTGCGCGCAAGCGCTTTGAGATGGCTTGCCATTTGGTCAAATCGGGCTCTGGCGCATCCACAATGCCAAAACGCCGCAAGACTTCGCGGTCCAAGCCTTCTGCATGATAGTCCATCGGCACTTCATAAATGTGCGCCGAATCGAGGGCTTGGATCACAGCACCTGCCCGCACATTGGTGAAGAGTGCGATCTTGCGCTTCTCATCTTCCGGGATCGGACGGTCACAACGGCAGATTAGAATATCGGGCTGGATACCGATCGAGCGCAATTCCTTCACACTGTGCTGGGTCGGCTTGGTTTTCATTTCGCCAGCCGTATGAATGTAGGGCAAGAGTGTCAGGTGAATATAGACCGCCTGCTGAGGATCTAATTGCTGGCCAAGCTGACGAATGGCTTCAAAGAAGGGTAGGCCTTCAATATCGCCAACCGTGCCGCCAATTTCGCACAAGACAAAGTCTGCATCGCCCGCATCGGACAAGACGAAGTCTTTGATCGCATTGGTGACGTGGGGAATGACTTGGATCGTCGCGCCCAAAAACTCACCCTTGCGCTCTTTCGCGATGATCTCCTGATAAATACGCCCGGTGGTGATATTATCCGCCTTGGCGGCAGAAACGCCTGTAAAACGCTCATAATGGCCCAAATCCAAGTCGGTCTCTGCGCCATCATCAGTCACAAAGACTTCGCCATGTTGATAGGGACTCATCGTGCCGGGATCGACATTGAGATAAGGATCGAGTTTACGCAGCCTCACTTTATAGCCACGAGCTTGCAGCAGCGCGCCTAACGCGGCTGATGCAATGCCTTTTCCGAGCGAGGAAACCACGCCCCCAGTGATGAACACATATCGGGTCATGGGAGGTCGTTCTAAGCCGCAACGCCTGTAAAAGGGAAGAGGCGCAACTGGAAAGAAATGGGGGTTAGCCGCTTATTTTTTTTCTGCTGGCGCTGGCTCGGTCGATGGAGCGGCAGACGTAGCTGGGAATAAAGGCGCAGGCTGGGGTGCTGTTGGTGCCGAAGCCGGGATCCCGCCAGTCGGCGCAGCAGGAACTGGCACAATCGCATTCGTCGGTGCGGCAGGAACCGATAGGTCAATCCCCTTGATCGGCACGCCATTCTTCGTGCTGCCGTCTTGCATCAAGGAATCTGCAGGCTTGGTCGCGGATTTGTTCATGATGGTCAGGGTGACACTGGTCACCAAGAATGCAGCCCCTAGCAAGGTCGTCGTGCGTGTCATGAAGTTAGCCGCAGAACGGCCAGACATCATGGAAGACGGACCGCCGCCCATGCCCAGAGCCCCGCCGCCTTCCGAACGCTGCAACAAAATGGCACCAATCAGCGCCAGACAGATTAGCAGGTGGAGTATGAGAATAGCTTGGATGAACATGGAACGGGCCTAAAGGTGAATGGATGGGGCGCAAAAACCTACGCTCAAGGCTGCTATGTCGCTCTTTCGAAGCCGAACTTCAAGAGACCAACGACAGCGCCAAGGTATGACGGCGTTTCGCGCGCTCTTTTGCCTTGTCCAATCGACCCCGGACTTTGTCCAAAGTCTGTTCCAATTCAGCCTTAAACGCCTCGCCGCCTTCGACCGCGTACGCGACATAAAGGGCGAGCGCGAGTTGCCGTGTTAGATTGGCATTTTCGACTCGTTCTGGTCCTGGCGAACTGGTGCGGGCGGCCACATTTTCCAGAACCATGGCTATTTCTTGGACTTCATCGATGTCCAAACGCTTTGCCGCGCGAACAAGTTCGGCCGAGCTTTCCAGCAAATCCACCACAAAGCCTGCGTTTGCGTCCCCACGGCCTTGGGCTTGGATGATCACTTCAGCGGCCATCGCAATGCGGCGGGCCAGCTTTGCCAATCGATCCTGGTCAACCTTGCGACGCGCCGTCGCGAGGATTTCCGATTGCGTGACCGGATCAAAATTGCTCATCAACACGCGGTCGCGCAGCGTATTGGGCGGATCAAAGGTCTCCGGTGCCATCTGATTGCTGGAGGAACGACCACGGTCTGGTCCAACATAGTCTGAAGTCACAACAAATTGTTTGCGCGCAGAGATGATCGCACGGACTCGCTCGAGCGTCTGAATTTGCGAGAATGGCCGCAAGAGCACATCGTCACAGCCGACATTCATCAGATCAGCCACCAAGTCGGTTGAGCCCGCCCACAAAGTTGCAATCACCGGAATGAATGGATTGATACCCAACTCGCCGAGACGCTGGGCGCGCAACAACTCAACCACATCGGCATGCGTCTCTGTGGCTTCGATCACCAAGAGAGAAATATCGACATCGCGCAAACGGCGGGTCAATTCACGCAGTGAGGTCATCCCCTCAATGCGGCGGAACCCAATCCCGTGCAAAACAGAACGTGTCATCAGCATATTGCCGCGCACTGTATCATAGATCAGCACGGTCGCCGCTGCGAGTCTTTGCTTGTCCAAAGGACTTTCACCCCTTCATCCGGATATACCCTTTGCCACAGGGTTGTTTCCAAGACGTTACGATGATTGGTTCATTCTTGAATTGCGTGCAAAATTTTCAAGAATCCGTCGGCAGTCAGGCTCGCGCCACCCACCAATGCGCCATCAACATGGGCTAGGCGGAGCAAGTCCCCAGCATTGTTTCCATTGACAGAGCCACCATAGAGTAGCTGGATTTTCGCCCCCAAATCACCAAAGCGACTGACCAGACTTTCATGAATAGCCCCGTGCATGGCCAAGACATCTGCAGCACTGGGAACCAAGCCAGTCCCGATTGCCCAAACTGGCTCATAAGCAATGACCAAATGTCCTTCTGGGAAAATCTCTGGGACAGAGCCCTCAACTTGCGCCAAAACCACAGTTTCGGCTTGGCCAGCCTCTCGTTCTGCGCGGGTTTCACCAACACAGATAATGGGAACAAGGCCTGCATCCAATGCGGCCTGCGCTTTCGCACGAACCAAGTCGCTGGTCTCGCCATGATCGGCGCGGCGCTCGGAATGGCCGACGATCACGAAATGGCCACCAGCATCCTTAATCATGGTGGCAGAGATATCGCCAGTATGGGCCCCGGAGGCCTTCTCATGGCAATCTTGCCCGCCAGTCAAAAGCCCCGTGCCAGCGCTGTTGTCACTTAAGGCGGCCAAAAGCGTTGCGGGCGAGCAAATGGCCAATTGGACGGAAAGCGTCTGGGCAGCCTTGGCCGCCTGAGCAATCAGGTCCGCCTCGGGCAGAGCGGCCTTCAACCCATTCATTTTCCAGTTTCCAACCAATAGTTTCGCCACACTCATCTCCATTATCGACGCAGGTCATCGCCTGCCTAAGTCGGTCAATTGCGCTCTGGCATAGGCAGGTGAAAGGAACTTTGCAAATCACCAGACCGAGACCTGCAATGCAACGACCCTGCTATGCAGGCCTTGCCTTGCTCCCTCTCCCAACGATCCTTATGCTAGGCTTAGTTTTCATCAGGATCTTCCATGCTCACCGCGTTTCGAAAATTTGCCCGTTCATGGGTCTCCGGCATCATCATCGGTCTTTTGGTAATCTCGTTCGGGATATGGGGGATCAATGATATTTTCACTGGCGGCAACCCTGACGCTGTTGCGAAGGTCGCCGGCCAGTCGATCTCGCAAGACGACTATCGCAAAGAATTTGACCGCTTATTGAAGCGTGCGAAGGCCGATGCAAATCGCGATATTTCGACCGAAGAAGCGCGCGCCCAAGGTCTGGACAGCGCTGTGCTAGAGCAAATGGTGGCGACCCGTGCCTTTGCCGCCATGACCGACAAGCTCGGTTTGAAGGCAGCGAATGCCGTTGTTCAAGCAGAGATTGCTAAGATCCCAGCCTTTCAAGACCAGATCACGCGGCGCTTTAGCCAAGACGTCTATCAAATGGCGCTGCGCGATAATGGTTTTACGCCTGTAGAATTTGAAAGCAGTGTGCGGTCAGACTTAACCCGCCAAGGTCTGACTTTGGCCGTGAGCTCTGGCTTGCGCGCCCCACGTGTTTTTGCCAGCCAGACGCTCGCCTATGGCACAGAGCGCCGCATGGTCACCATCATCCCTGTCCCCGCTGGATTTGTCGGTGGGCCACGTCAGCCGACCGATGCCCAACTCAAAGCGCTCTATGATGAAAGTCGGGAACAATTGATGCGTCCCGAAACCCGCAATCTGACGATGGTTGTTGCGAGCTTGGCCGACTTCGAAGCTAAGGTGAAGGTGGATGAAGCTCAGGCGCAAGAGATTTTTGGCCGCAATAAAGAACGTCTTTCAACCCCGGCCAAGCGTGGTCTTGTTCAATTGGTAGCTTCAGATCGGGCGAAAGCAGATCAAGCGGGTGCGCGTTTGCGTGCCGGAGAGAACCCTGCGGCGATTGCCAAAGCGCTTGGTCTATCGGTGCCAGTGGTGTTGTCAAACGTGACCATCGGCGGCATTCCCGATCAGAACGTCGCCAAAGCCGCCTTCGAAATGAAGCAAGGCGATGTGCAGGTCGTGGCCGCTAAGCTCCAGCCCTTCGCAGCGATCAAGGTTACCGAAGCAGTGGCAGCCAAGGAAGCCAAGTTTGAGGATTCTGCGGAGGAGATCCGCACGCAGCTGCGCCAAACCGCAGCCGGCGAACTTTTGACCGACGCGACGGAAGCCTATGACAAGGCGATCACCGAAGGTGCCACACTCGAGGCTGCCGCCGCCAAGGCAGGCTTCAAATTGGTGCAAATTAAGGACGTGATGGCGGACGGCAATTCAGCCATGACTGGCCAGCCAGCGCCCGAATTTGCCGAGGCTCCAAATGTTCTGAAAGAGGCGTTTGCGGGTGGTAAAGGTGATACGTCTGACTTGGCCCCGATTCCGGGCGACAGCTATGTAGCGGTTCGTATTGACGCCATCACGGCTGCTGCGCCGCCACCATTTGAGACGATCCGTATCGAACTCACTAATGAGTGGGCTCGCCGCGATGTGCGCGCCCGGGCCGAAGCCAAAGCTAAGGAAATTTTGGCCGAAGCCAAGAAGACCAGCATGGAAGCAGCGGCAGCCAAGTTTAAGCTTCCTGTTGCAAAGCAGACCCAACCGCTGTTGCGCGGTCAAGGCGGGCAGGAACTCAGCCAAGCGGTGTTTTCCGCGAAGAAGGGGGATTTGGTCTTGGCACCAACCGCGAACGGGGTTGAATATACCGTAGTGCGGATCGACGACATCTTGAAGGATGACGAGGGTATGGTTCCAGATCGTCTGGCACAGGCTGAGACCGCAGTTCGCGCCTCAGTCCAGCGCGACCTGATCGCCTCGTTAGAGCGGGTCGCTCGTGATCGCGCTAAGGCGCAACTCTTCACCACTATGATGGGCCGCGCACTGGGTGATACCGAAGAAACGACCGCACCTGCCAAAGCCGCTACGCCGGCCAAACAGCCGTAGGCGATTGTGCTTTCAATAGAGCCCAGTTTTGATCAATTCGAAGCCGCCTATGTTCAAGGGCGCGGTGTGCCGTTGCGTGCAAAGCGGATCGATGATCTGGAAACGCCGGTCTCTGCCATTGCAAAATTAGGTGCAGATCGGCTCGGCTCTTGCTTGTTTGAGAGCGTCGAAGGCGGGGAGACCCGTGGGCGCTACTCTATCGTCGCCTGCGACCCCGACCTTATCTATCGGGTCGACCAATCAGGTGCGGCGAAGGCACCCATTGATGAGGTAGGCCAAGTCGGTGCCTATACTCCCTGTGGCGAAGAACCTCTGGCGGCTTTGCGGACCTTGATCGCTGAAAGCGCGCTCGATTTCCCAAATGACTTACCGCCCCCTGCAGCAGGCCTGTTCGGCTATCTCGCCTATGAGACCGTCCGCCGGGTTGAGCGTCTGCCTGAGACAATCCCTGACCCGATTGGCGTGCCTGAATCCTTATTGGTTCGCCCCCGCCTTGTCATCGTGTTTGATGGGGTAAAGCAGGAATTGCTATTGGTGACGCCCGTTCGGCCTAAAGCGGGTGTCTCTGCTCGTGACGCCTATGAGCAGGGCCGCACGCGGTTGGAAAAAGCTTGGGCGACTTTGGATGGCCCCTCGCCTTTGCGCGTCCCATCCTATACCGCCAAGCCCAGCCCCTTGGGCGAAGCGGCGCCGAATATGAGCCCTGAGGCCTATATGGCGAAGGTGGAGACGGCTAAGGACTACATCCGCGCCGGTGATATCTTCCAAGTTGTGCCCAGCCAGCGCTTTTCAGCCCCCTTCTCAGGCTCTGCGATTTCGCTCTATCGCTCGCTCCGCCGCACCAATCCATCGCCTTTCCTGTTCCTCCTTAGGATGGACGGGTTTGATATTGTCGGCTCTAGCCCTGAAATTCTGGTGCGTTTGCGAGATGGCACCGTGACGATGCGGCCGATTGCGGGCACCAAGCCGCGCGGGGCCACCCCTGCCCTCGATCAAGCCTTGGCCGAAGAGTTGTTGAACGACCCTAAAGAGCGGGCCGAACATCTGATGCTGCTCGACCTAGGTCGCAATGATGTCGGCCGCGTCTCGCGCTCGAAACCCGGTGGCAATGAGGGCCCAGTTGGCATTGGGCGCGGCGGAGTCCGCGTCACTGAGAGCTTTAAGGTCGAACGCTATAGCCACGTCATGCACATCGTCTCCAATGTTGAGGGCAGCCTGAAGCCCGGCCTCGACGCCCTGGATGCGCTGCTCGCGGGCTTTCCAGCAGGCACGGTCTCGGGTGCACCCAAGGTGCGCGCGATGGAAATCATTGCAGAGCTTGAGCCACATGGTCGCGGGGTTTACGCCGGGGGTGTCGGCTATTTCTCAGCTGGTGGCGACATGGACTTGTGTATTGCCTTACGCACGGGCGTTTTGAAGGATGGTGTCCTCCATGCCCAAGCAGGAGCCGGTGTCGTGCTCGATTCCATTCCACTCAGTGAGCACAATGAGTGCGTCAATAAGGCCAAAGCCCTGTTGCGCGCGGCTGAAGATGCGGGTCGCTATGATGAGAAGGATGCTGGCTCATGAGAATCCTGCTCATCGATAATTACGACAGCTTCACCTATAATCTCGTCCATTATGTGGAAGAATTGGGGGCTGAGACCCATGTGGTGCGCAATGACCGCTTGAGTGTGGAAGAGGCCATCGCCCAAGCAGGCGACGGAATCATTATTTCGCCCGGCCCCTGCACGCCGAATGAGGCGGGCATCTGCCTCGACCTGATCAAGGCTCTGCCCGACGTCATCCCGCTGCTTGGCGTCTGCCTAGGACATCAAGCCATTGGTCAAGCCTATGGTGGCTCGGTCCTGCGCGCGAAGACCATCATGCATGGCAAGACGTCGATCATCACGCACGCCAATACAGGCCTGTTTGAAGGCCTGCCCGAACAATTTGAAGTGACGCGCTATCACTCCTTGTCGGTTGAGCGTGAAAGTCTGCCCAATTCCTTGCGCGTCGACGCTTGGACGGCTGATGGCGAAATCATGGGCATGAGCCATGTGACCAAACCAATCTTTGGCGTGCAATTCCATCCCGAAAGCATCGCGTCAGAGCATGGCCATGCGCTGATCCAGCGCTTCTTAAAGTCAACCAAAGTTGCTCAATCGTGAGTGAGGCGATTAAGCCAGCTTTAGCTCTCTTGCGCGATGGCAAGGCCCCAACGCCTGCCCTCTTGGACCAAGCCTTCGCTGCTATCTTGAGCGGGGAAGCCACCCAAGCCCAAATCGGGGCTTTCCTAATGGGGCTAGAACGTCTGACCTTAACCAGCGACATGATCGCCTCGGGCGCTTCTGCCATGCGCGCGGCCATGACGCGGGTGGAGACGCCCTTTGCCTGTGTCGATGTGTGCGGCACGGGTGGCGATGGCTCCCACACGCTGAACATCTCCACTGCCGTTTCCTTTGTGCTGGCGGGGGCAGGTCTTAAGGTTGCCAAGCACGGCAATCGCGCCATGAGCTCTAAGTCTGGGGCAGCGGACGTTTTGGAAGCTTTAGGCGTCAAGCTGGAACTCTCGCCCGCCCAATGCGCACAAGCCCTTGATGAAGTCGGTCTTGTCTTCCTGTTTGCCCAAGCCCATCACCCCGCCATGCGTCATGTTGGCCCTGCGCGGCGCGAACTGGGTTTTCGTACGATTTTCAACCTATTAGGGCCGCTTTCTAATCCGGCAAATGCACAGCGCCAATTGGTTGGCGTGTTTGCCGATGACAAGCGCGGCCCCATTGCGCACGCGCTGATGAGCCTTGGCTGCGAGAGCGCTTGGGTCGTCCATGGCCATGGTGGATTGGATGAGCTGTCGCTGTCGGGCCCAACCCATGTCACAGCGCTAAAGGACAAGACCCTGTCTGAACTTGAGATCCACCCCAGCGATCTTGGCCTTACAACCGCGCCGCTTGAAGCGCTGAAGGGGGGCGATGCGGTTTACAATGCACGGGCCTTGCGCGAACTTCTGCAGGGTGAAACTGGCCCCTACCGCGACGTGGTTCTGTTGAATGCCGCAGCCGCACTGGTGGCCACCGCTGCAGCCTCAGACATGACCGAAGCCTTGGCGCGCGCCACCACAAGCCTTGATTCCCGCGCAGCTCTGTCCAAATTGGATCAGTTGATCGCCTTCACCCATCGGACGCCATCATGAGCGACACCCTCTCCAAAATCATCGCCTATAAGCGCGAGGAAGTGGCCACTCGAAAGGCCCTGCAATCCGTCGCGGCGCTGGAGGCTTATATCTGCGAGGAGACCCCACCGCGCGGCTTTACTGCGGCGCTCAAAAAGGCCGCTGAGACCCGCCCTGCCTTGATCGCTGAGATCAAAAAGGCCAGCCCATCCAAAGGTCTGATCCGAGCAGATTTTAAACCAATAGAACTCGCGCAAGCCTATGAACAAGGCGGTGCGGCCTGCCTCTCCGTGCTCACCGACGCGCCGAGTTTCCAAGGCCATGAAAGCTTTTTGGTCGCTGCACGCGGCACCACTAGCCTGCCCTGCTTGCGCAAGGATTTCATGGTCGACGTCTGGCAGATCGCCGAAAGCCGCGCCTTTGGTGCCGATGCGATCCTCGTCATTATGGCCGCGCTCGACGATGTGCTCGCCGCCGATCTGGTCGCCGCAGCCAAGCATTACGGCATGGATGCCCTGATCGAGACCCATGATGAAGCCGAGATGGAGCGCGCCTTGAAGCTCGATGCAGAGCTGATTGGCGTCAACAACCGCAACCTCAAGACCTTCGTCACAGACCTCTCCACCACCGCCCGCCTTTCGGCTATGGTCCCGCCCTCGCATCTGCTGGTTGCAGAAAGCGGCATCAATACACGCGCTGACATCGCCCAGTTGCAGGTAGCCGGTGCCAAGGCGTTTTTGATCGGCGAAAGCCTGATGCGACAAGATGATGTCTGCGCGGCGACACGGGAGATTTTGTCGGCGGCTTGAGGGCGCTGTTTTCATCTAGACCCAATTTGATGGAAACCATGTTTCACGAAAATGGATGATCGAGGATTGGTGCGGAGAAAAGTCACCCTTCCCCTTGTCATTCCCGCCGGAGCATCAGCGAAAAGCGCTCCGCCCCGCGAGCAGGAAAGCGGCCTTGTAACTGCGTGCAACCAATCCTATGTTATCTCTACTTTAGGGGTAATTAGTGCCGGAATATGATTTCAGGGCAAAGATAAAGATAACGCGTGTCGGTTCAGACCGATCACGCCTGCCAAACCCGAGTGAAACGGTCGGATGGATCGCACTCGGGCTTGTGATCGCATGTATCTATTTGACAACCAAGGCGCTCCTCGCCCTTGATCGTCAAAAATCCAACGGGCAGTCCGAACAAATCTATTTGCCGGAGCCTTTGAACGTTAGCCGCAAAACAAAGATTCTCAAGGAAGCCCCGCAACAATTCCTTGTCAGCCCGGATCGGCGGCTCGTGGTGTCTTGGCGCAATCCAAACCAATGCGACAAAGAGATTTTGTTGTCCTATCGACCCAGCGACAATTCAGAGGCCGCCCTGAAAACAGAGGTCTTGCCAGGCCTTGGTGGCAATAAGATTTTTCCGCTCGTTGGTAAAACAAGCTGGCACGTAGAGTGGAAACTCAAGGACACAGAGAAAAAAGATCTAACCTGCAAGAATGCCGATTATGGCTCTATGCCTTTGGATGTCGAAATCTTTGGCTTTACCGAGAATATCCCAACTTTTGCACCATCGGCACCCAAAAAACCCTAGCGCACGGGCACGGCTTTCCAGAAATAGCGGGTAAAGCCGCGTCGGTCGTCCCATTCCTTCACGCGAAAAGCCATGCGAACTTGCGTGCCGCTATCGATCTCACCGGGCTCAACATCGGCGATATCCATAAATATCCGGCCACCGCCGTCAAAGTCGATCTGGCCATAATGATTGGGTGGGTTCATCGAATAGGTCAGATAGTCGGCCGAATAGGTCAGGACTTTGGCTGCACGCTCGGCGAACTTATAGGGCTCTTGGCTGTCGACCTCGGGCGCATTGGGCGCAACCGAAATGCGGGTGCGGGGATATTGCACCGTGCCCGTCACCTGACAGCGCCCCCCAACCAGCCCCAAAATCCCATCATTATAGCGGTAGAGCGTAGTCAAAGCGGTCTTATTGTCCTTTTCCGCCCGCATGCCCTTATCCCACTCCACCAAGCCATTAAAGACCAGATATTTCATATAGCTGGTCTCTTCCTTTCGGTTGTCGAGCCAGCCGGACAAGCCCAAGCGCGGCTTGAATTGGGTGATGGCGTCGGTGACTTTAAAGACGAGCGCCTCACAGCCCTGACCGAATTGTGCAACCAAAATCGTCTGCCCGGCTTTGGCCTTCTCCAGCACCCCAGCCAGCATCAAGAGCGCATGCGCACACCCCGTCTCACCCACAATCGTACCCAAATTGTCAGAGACGGCTTCAGACTTCAGGCCCAAGCGTTTGGCGATGCCTTCGGCAATGCCCTTGAAGGTGCTGGGCAGGATGAAATGATCGACGGCAGAGGCCTCTAGCCCTGCGCTTGCCAAAGCGCGCGTGAGAACCGGCGGCACGATCTTCATATAGCCTTCGTCGCGAATCCAACGCTCTTCCCATTGATAGTCAAAGGCCTCACCTGCGCCGCGAAAATGGTCGACGAAATCAACCGTGCTGGCGGCCCCGCCGATCCATTCAGCTAGGACATTCTGACGCCCCACCACCATGGCTGCGCCGCCATCGCCATAGTCAAACTCTTGTGCTGAGACGGCCTTTGGCACGCGCCGGTCTCCAGCAGCGACCAGAATAGACGGATTGGCACCTTCAGGTGCGCCATTGGCAACGCATAAGGCTTGCGCCAGCGCCGTCATGCCAGCTTTCTGGGTGCCGGAAATATCGGCGGATTGGATCGAGGATTCCAGCGTCAAGGCCGCTTGCACAATGCCTGCGTTCAAGCGGTCGGCGAAGGGCGCGGTGGTAGAGGCAAAATAGAGCGCCTTGATGTGGGAACGGTCGTCCTCTGGGCCCAAAGCGTCGCGGGCAGCTTCGACGGCGAAGGTAATCGCATCCTCGTCCCAATTGCCAAAGGCGCGCTCGCCCTTGGCCTTGCCCATCAGATTGGGTGCGAGCCACGCATTGGTTTGCGCCATCGCTTTCTTTTGCAAACGCAAGCGCGGCACATAGGCCCCAAAGGCTGTAATCCCAATCATCGCGCCATCTCCCCGAGCTTCGTTATTCATTCTTGTGTTGGTCCACTCTGGCGCGTGGCTGGCCGCATTTCAAGATGGCGGGATCAATTTGGTGAGGTTGGCCGCCGCCGGCATGGCGAACTTCCGAAACTTCTTCAGCACGGCCATTTTGTCTTGGTCAATGGGATCAACCGAAGCGATCACTTTGCCAAACCCATCCAAGCGAGAGTCGCGAATCCAATCGCGCAATTTGGGGTCTTGGCTCCACGCGATTTGGTTCATCATATTGCCCAATACGGCGCGGGGATACATGGGCAAAGTTCGCGGCAAGGGAATAGAACCGCATAGGCCATTCTTGGTGGTATCGTCCTCATAATTGGCCTCAACATAGGCCGCGAGCGCCGCGCTGAAAGCCGGCTGAGGGATACGGATCATTTGTGGGACAATGATATCACCTTGGAAGACCGGCACAGCTGGGCGATCCACCACCGCCGTGGCCGAGCAATCGATGAAGAGGGTGTTTTCGCCAAAACTTTCCTGCCCACCTTCTAGAACCACAGAGGTCGGGCTGATCGAGGTGACGCGGCCTTTGCGGATCACATGCTTGATGCGGGCCAATTGCGCGACTTCCCCGGTCGAGACCGTGGCATAACGGTGTACGGTCGGGCGCACATTGGGATCAATCCGCAGCATGACCCCGCAGGCTTCCAAGCGGTCAAACAAATCGTCGACGTCTTTTGCCTCTGCACAGGCCTCCATCATATCGGCTTGGCCCGCGATGGTTTCGTCAAAGAAGTCGAGGCCGGGTTGGGTCTTGCGGCGGTTCAGCAGCCAGGAATCGCGCGGCATGATCCAACTGATGGAGTCAGGGTCAGCCCCAGAGGCCAATAGCCAACAGGCTGCGTCCATCCCGGTCTTGCCAGCGCCGACGATCACAAAATGCTTGGGCATGCTTTGGCTGCGCTTCCACAAATGCGGCAGCTCGTTCAAGGGGACAAAGTCCACGCCTTCCTCAATCGCAAACTGCGGCCTATGGGTCGAAGGAACTGTCGTCCCGAAAAAAGTGGCATCGACCGTTTTCTTGCGGATATGCACCTGGGTTTCCTTGCCCGAGAGCAAAGAGACAAAGCGCCCATCACCCAGATAATTCGACATGGGGAAATAGCTGACGCGCCCACTGGCCAAGAGCCGCTGGTTCATGACCTTCTCGAAATAGCCGCTGACTTCTGGGCCTGAAGCCAACTCATACAGGCCTTGATTGATCCCAGTCTCGTCAATGCGGTCTTGGCCCAGCGGCAGCGAGTTCACGCCATAAAAGGCCGACGGCTGGTGCAAGGAGACAAAGCTATAGGCATCGTTCCAATGGCCACCGGGCTTGCCATGGCGATCCACAATGGTGATGTGGGCCTTAGTCTGATCCAACAAAGTATCGGCGAAGGCAAGCCCAACGGCCCCTGCCCCAACAATCAGATAATCGGATTCCATAAGCGGCCCTTCCTGAATCAAACCTCAAAGCTTTTCTAAAAGCTTAGAGGCTTGCGTCAGGATTTACCACCAGGATTTCGCCTTAGCGTTGAAACCAGACTGCGCTTCAAGCACGCCTGCAACAGCGAACACCGTCTCTTCGTCCAAAGCCCGTCCGATGACTTGCAAGCCCAAAGGCAAGCCCTGCGAATCAAGGGCTGCTGGTACCGAAATGCCGGGCAGGCCAGCCAAGTTTGCCGTCACAGTGAAGACGTCATTGAGATACATCTGGATGGGATCATCGCTCTTCTCGCCTAAACCAAAGGCGGCAGACGGGGCCGTTGGGGTCAAAAGCGCATCGCACTTCTGCCACGCCAAACGGAAGTCTTCGGCAATCTTGGTACGAACGCGTTGAGCGCGCAGATAATAGGCGTCATAATAGCCAGCTGACAGCACATAGGTGCCGATCAGAATGCGCCGTTTCACCTCATTGCCAAAGCCTTGTGCCCGGCTTTGCTCATAGACTTCGGTCAAGGTTTCACCCTCAACGCGCGCCCCAAAGCGCATGCCGTCATAGCGGGCGAGGTTGGAGGAAGCCTCCGCTGGGGCCACGATGTAATAGCAGGGCAAAGCGTATTTGGTGTGTGGCAGCGAGACATCGACGATTTCCGCGCCGGCATCTTTCAGCCACGCAATGCCATCGCTCCACAGCTTCTCAATGGCTTCTGGCATGCCGTCGACGCGATATTCCTTTGGAACCCCGATCTTTAGGCCCTTCACGCCACGCGAAACCGCGGCTGCGAAATCCGGGACGGGGATTTGCAGGCTGGTGGAATCCTCGGGGTCATGCCCGCACATGGATCCGAGCATGATTGCGCTATCCAAAACCGTCTTGGCGATAGGGCCCGCTTGATCGAGCGAGCTGGCGAAGGCGACAATGCCAAAGCGGCTGGCGCGGCCATAAGTTGGCTTAATCCCGACCGTACCGGTGAAAGCGGCGGGCTGGCGGATTGAGCCGCCCGTGTCGGTCGCCGTCGCGCCTAAGCACAAATCTGCGGCAACCGCTGCAGCCGACCCACCCGAAGAGCCGCCAGGCGTCAAAGACGCATTGGCCCCGTCTTGGCGCTTCCAGGGATTGACCACCGGGCCAAAGCGGCTGGTTTCGTTCGATGAGCCCATGGCGAACTCATCCATATTGAGTTTGCCCAGCATCACCGCACCATCGCGCCACAATTGGCTGGTGACGGTGCTTTCATAGGTGGGCTTAAACTCACCCAATATGTTGGAACAGGCGGTTGCGCGCACGCCTTCGGTGCAGAACAAATCCTTGATGCCTAAGGGAATGCCTTCCAAAGTACCCGCATTGCCGGCCTTCAAACGCGCGTCTGACGCGGCAGCCATTTCCAGCGCCTTCTCAGGCGTGGTCACCACATAAGCATTGAGGTGTGGATTGGCGGCTTCGATGGCGGCGTTAAAGGCGGTGGTCAGTTCAACCGCGGAAAAGGCCTTCGACGCCAAACCATCGCGGGCTGCGGCGAGTGTCAGTTCAGTCAATTGGGTCATTTATTCAACCACCTTTGGAACCACAAAGAAGCCATCCGCACTGCGGGGCGCATTGGCGACGATTTTTTGCGAGTTACCGCCATCGGTCACAACATCTTCACGCAGCGGCAGCGTGGTTTCCACCGCACTGGTCATGGGCTCCACGCCTTCCACGTCGACTTCATTGAGCATCTCAATCCAGCCGAGGATGGTGTTCAATTCGCCTGCTAAGCTTTCGAGGCGGGAATCTGGTTCGTGGATGCGCGCCAATCGGGCGACACGCCGCACAGTATTTGCGTCTACTGCCATGGGTTGAAGGTCCTTATTGTCGACTTGTCGCTAACGGCTCAAGCCGCCAAGAGCAAGGATAGAGGCCAGTAAGTCCGCCATTCTCTGGCAGAGTCTTGCAGCGCAAGAAGGCGGGAACGCGGTTTAACTATCGCTTTGTCCGACGCAGCGATTTGTCGTGACGGCTCATTCAATCGAAAAGCTCAGCTCGCAACTTTGGGACGAAAAAGAAGGCTTGTTGGCCGACGGAGCTCTCGCTCAAATTAGCACAAGAGAAAAGCGTGCAGTCCAGCCTTATCGGCACAGATACGTGCTAATATCGGTAAGGTTGCGACCTTCAGAGCAAGCGCTTGCCTCTTGCGTATAACTGGTTTGGGCCTCTGTCCGCGAGACGAACATAACTAAGCTGGCTAAAATAATCCATAAAGCCAGCGATTGTGCGACTTCTTTCATAAGATGCTCCAGTAAAACGAATCTAACCCAGCGCTCTCAGCTTCCAAATGCACGACGAATGCTTCTGCGGTTCGAATGATTCACTTCAAATTGATCTAAACGCGATTCCAACATTTTCTCTAACTGATCTTAGGTTAGCAGAACCAATTTCCGCTGTCATGACCAAACGCTGCATACACCGTGTGCATGACGCTTTTTTATGCATCATCTATGTTTTCTATGCATTACCTATGGTCGCTGCCCAAAATTTCTGCCAGAAAGCGATATGACTGCACCTTCCCACAGCGATGTAATGCCTAAAAAGCGTGACACGACCGGCTTTATCTTTGTTTTTATTACGATTACCTTGGACATGTTGGCCTTGGGGCTTATTGTTCCTGTGCTACCAAATTTCTTGAAAGAGATGACAGGCGGCGATGTCGGTGAAGCGGCCCACATGATTGGGGTGTTTGGGTTTTTCTGGGCGTTGATGCAATTCATCAGTATGCCGATTATGGGTGCTCTCTCGGATCAGATCGGCCGTAAACCTATCCTCCTCATCTCCAATTTTGGCCAAGCCCTTTCGAATTTAATGACAGCCTTTGCCCCCGGCTTCTGGCTGCTATTGCTGTCGCGCATTCTATCCGGGGCCGTCAGCGCTGTGGGGTCTACCGCCAATGCTTATGTGGCAGACACCGAACCTAAAGAGACGCGCGCGCAAAAGTTTGGCATGCTGGGGGCTGCCTTTGGCCTCGGCTTCATTCTGGGCCCAGCGATCGGAGGCTATCTCGGTGGCATCAACCTACGCTTACCGTTTTTTGTGGCGGCCGGACTGTGTGCGCTGAATGGCCTATTCGGCCTCGTCATGTTGAAGGAATCTCTAAAGCCAGAAAATCGCAGGCCGTTTCGCTGGAGCAGCGCCAATCCAATCGGTTCGATCCATTTTCTCGGCTCAAACCCGAAAATCCTCAAACTTACGTTCATTCGCGCTCTGTGTGATTTCGCCCAAGTGGTATATCCCGCCACCTTCGTCCTTTACGGCTTTTATCGTTATGGCTGGGAGTCTGATGTGGCCGGTCTCACCTTAGGCTTGGTAGGCCTGAGTTCGATGATCGTGCAGGCGGGCCTCGTCGGACCAATCATTCGCCGCCTTGGTGAGGTTTCAACTTTAATCTTGGGGCTGTTCTTAGGCGCGCTTGGCTATGGGCTTTATGCGTGGGCACCCAATCAATACATTCTTTGGGCTTCTGTGCCGATTGCGTCCTTGGCGGGCATTTATGGTGCCGCTGTTCAGTCCCTCCTGACCCGACAGATCGGTCCAGAGGAGCAAGGTCGGTTGCAAGGGGCAGTCGGTGCGGTGCAGGCGGCGACCAACATGGTTGGCCCACTTGTTTTCACCGCTATTTTTGCTTGGTCTATTGCCCCCGTGCGCGACCCCAGTCTGCCGGGTTTAGCTTTAAGTTTGGCGGCATTCTGCTTGCTGATAGCAACAGGGATCGCCGCCACGGGTGCGCGCCAATTCCGCGCCGATCAAGCCTCATCCCAGCACTGAAACTGCACCCTAAACCTTGATCGCCAGTGCCCGGATGAAAATCTCGGGATCGACATTGCCGCCACTTCCGGTCACGGCAATCACTTGGCCTTTGGCCGGCACCTTGCCAGACAGGACCGCCGCCAATGCCGCAGCCCCGCCTGGCTCTAACACGATCCGCAGATATTTGAAGGCAAACGCCATCGCATGGAGGACTTCGTCATCGCTTACAGCGACGCCTTTGGTTCCGACGCGGGCGAGAATCTCAAAGGTCAATTCGCCGGGAATTTGCGTCATCAACGCATCTTGGATGGTGCGCGTGCCCGGTTCATTGGCGACGCGTTTGCCCAAGGCGAGCGAGCGGGACAAATCATCGTGGGAGACAGGCTCTGCCCCGATGAGTTGGGTCTTGGGTGAAAGAGCCTCTAAGGCTAGGCCAATGCCGGCCGCCAAACCACCGCCACTGGCACAACTGACCAATGTATCAAGCTCCAGCCCCAACTCTCTCACTTGATGAATGATTTCAAGCCCACACGTGCCTTGGCCCGCAATCACATCAGGATGGTCAAACGGGGGGATCAAGGTCGCGCCTGTCTCAGCTGCCAGCGCCGCCCCAATCGCCTCGCGGCTTTCCAGCACGCGGTCATAGGTGACGATCTTGCCACCATCAGCCTCAACCGACTCAAGCTTGCCCTTAGGCGCATCAGACGGCACCACAATAATAGCCGACATGCCCAAATGCTTGGCGACATAAGAGATGCCTTGAGCGTGATTGCCCGACGAGAAGGCGACAACCCCTTTCGCGCGGTCCTCCACCGGGATCTTCAACATGGCGTTGGCCGCCCCGCGCATTTTGAACGCGCCACGCGGCTGCAAACAGTCCGCCTTGACAAAGATTTGGCCGCCGGTCGCATGATCGAGCGCATCGGCGCGCAATAAAGGGGTGACGAGGGCAAGCGGGCGGATGCGGCGATCTGCTTCCAGCACATCTTCGAAAGTCGGTAAGGTCATGCCCCTTCCTCACGCGCGCTGCGCTTCAGGTCAAGTGCGTGGTTTCGCCCGTGCCGTGGGTTGCGCAGTCGCGGGATCTTCCGGCCAGACATGGCGCGGGTAACGCGCTTTCATGTCCTTGCGCACATCGTGCCAACCAGCCTTCCAGAATTCCGGCAAATTAGAAGTGACTGCGATGGGGCGATGGGCAGGGGAGAGCAATTGGAACACCAAAGCCACCTGCCCGCCTGCCAACATGGGATGACGCTCTAGGCCGAATAATTCCTGAACGCGAACCTCAATTGTTGGGCCTTGCTCTGCCGCATAATCAATCGTGTGGCGCGTTTCGAGGGGCGTGACAAAATGGGTCGGGGCGGCTTGCGCCATGGCTTGACGTTCTGGCCAAGTGAGGAAGTTCTCCAGCGCTTGGGCCACATCCACATCGGATAGGTTCTTTACCCCCACCAAGGCAGGCAGCAACCAGACTTGCAAAGCCTCTTCTAAAGCCCCAGGCTTTCCCTGCGGCCACTGGTCGGGATCGCGGGCGTAAAGCCAATTCAAGCGCTCGACAAAGGACTTGGCTCGATCCGACCAGTTGAGCTTGTCGAGGCCAAGGCTGCGGACCGCATCAAACAGGCCCGCTTCAATCTGATCGACGGTCAAGGAAACCGGGCGCTCTTCCAAGATTAGCGCGCCGAGGCGGCGTTGATGGCGGCCCTGCATGGTCCCTTTCGCCCGATCAAATTGGGTCTGGGTACGGGTTTCAATCTGGTTTGCGAACAGTGCTTCTAAATCGGCCTTATCGAGGCGCGCCGCCTCATTAATCCGCGCATTGGCGGCTTTGCCCTGCAGCGAGCCAATGGCCAGAAATTCGGCAGTCGCCAGCCCTTCATGGGCGGGCAATTCGCCGCCACTGCCATTGACCAAAATGAAGCCACCGCGGCGGTCGCGCGCTTTGGCGACACGCTCGGGGAAGGCAAGCGCCAGCGCCCGCCCTGCCAATTCTGCAACAGCGGCCTCTGTTGCGCCAACTTGCTTTGCCCAACCATGGGCTTGGGCGCGCGCCTTGTTGGCCCGAGGCGAACGGTCACGGGCAAATGAGACCAGACGGTGTTCCAGATCAGGCGAGGTGCCACCCAATCCACGCTCGCTCAACAAAGCTGCCAGATGCGCAGCCGTTGCGCCAAAGCCTAGCTCTCCTGCCCGCACGATCATATGGGCCAAGCGCGGTGGCAGGCCAAAGCTGACCAGTTTCTTGCCATGTGGGGTCAGACGGGGGGCTTGACCGGCCCGTGCTTCCAAGGCCTCCAGATCGATCAGAAGCTTGGTTGCTTCCCACAAAGCTGGTGCCGGCGGCGGGTCCAGCCACTTTAAACTGGCGGGGTCCGACACGCCAAAAGACGACAAAGTCAGCAGCAAGGGTGCAAGGTCTGCTTCGAGAATTTCAGGACGATCATAGGCTGGAAACGCGCCCATCTCAGCCTCTTCCCACAGACGATAGCATTGCCCCGGCGCGGTTCGACCCGCCCGCCCTCGACGTTGATCACACGCTGCTCGGCTAGCGCGCACCGTCACTAAGCGGGTCAGGCCGCTATCGGGCTCAAAGGCCGGCCTTCGCGACAGACCCGCGTCGACCACGATCTGCACGCCTTCAATGGTCAGACTGGTCTCGGCAATCGCGGTTGAAAGGATGATTTTGCGTTGCACGCCGGCTTGAGGGCGAAGCGCTTGATCCTGCTCCGCGGGGCTCAAAGACCCATGCAAGGCGATGACCGCACAAGACATGGTGGCGGCTTTGGCATGAATGGCTTCATAAGCGCGGTTGATCTCGGCCGTGCCGGGCAAGAACACCAACACATCGCCCGGCCCTTTCGATAAGGCCTTCAACGCAATATTGGCAGCTTGGCCTTCTATCGGCTGTTCTTGCGTACGACCGACATAGAAAGTCTCAATCGGGTAGAGTCGGCCAGCGCTCTCGATGAGCTCTGCGCCGCCTAATCTGGCCGCCAATTGCCCGCCTTCGACGGTTGCGGACATGGCGATCAGGCGCAAATCCTCTCGCAGGCCAGCTTGAATATCGAGCGCCAAAGCCAGACCTAAGTCGCCCTCCAGGTTGCGCTCATGGACTTCATCGAAAATGACGGCGGCAACATCGCTGAGTTCGGGGTCCGTCAGCATGCGCCGTGTGAGAATGCCTTCGGTAATGACTTCGATGCGGGTGCGCGCACTGATCTTCTTATCAAGCCGCACTTGATAGCCGACCGTCTCGCCCACGGCTTCGCCCAGCAAGTCAGCCATACGGGCGGCTGCGGCCCGAGCGGCCAAACGCCTTGGTGCCAGCATCAGGATTTTTTTACCCGCCGCCCACGACTGATCCAGCAAAGCTAAAGGCACCGAAGTCGTCTTGCCTGCCCCGGGCGGGGCGACAAGCACTGCAGAATTTTGGGTCTGCAGGACCTCTACCAAGCGGTCCAGCACGGCGACAATTGGCAAATCTGGCGGAATGGCCGCCAACATGGCCGCTTATTCTTGATCTGGGTCGGTGACGACCCCGACGCGCTGGGCGAGCGAGGCTGCCATAAACATATCCAAATCGCCATCCAGCACGCCTGACGTGTCCGAGGTCTCAGCCCCCGTGCGAAGGTCTTTCACCATCTGATAGGGCTGGAGCACATAGGATCGAATCTGATGGCCCCAACCAATATCGGTCTTTTGATCTTCAAGCGCATTGGCGGCGGCTTCGCGCTTTTGCAATTCCATTTCATAGAGGCGGGCGCGCAGCATCTTCCACGCGATATCGCGGTTCTTGTGCTGGCTGCGCTCTTGTTGTGAGGCGCAGGCAATGCCGGTGGGCAAGTGGGTGATCCGCACCGCGGAATCGGTTTTGTTGATGTGCTGACCACCGGCACCAGATGCGCGGTAGGTATCGATGCGGACATCTTTGTCTTGGATATCAATCACAATCGTGTCGTCGACCACCGGATAGACCCAGACGCTGGAAAAGCTGGTATGGCGCTTGGCCGCGCTGTCAAATGGCGAAATCCGCACCAAACGGTGGACGCCTGATTCCGTCTTGAGCCATCCAAAAGCGTTCTCGCCCTTGATTAAGAGGGTCGACGATTTGATCCCGGCTTCTTCACCGACGCTCTCTTCAATTTCTTCAACACTCATGTCGCGCGATTGCGCCCAGCGCACATACATGCGGCGCAAGATACTGGCCCAATCTTGGCTCTCCGTGCCGCCTGCTCCGGCGTTGATTTCAAGATAGGCATCATTGCCATCGGCTTCGCCGGATAAAAGTGCTTCTAATTCAGCGCGGTCCGCGCGGGTCTTCGCTTCGAGCAGCCCTTTGCGCGCTTCCTCGATCATACCCTCATCGCCTTCGGCTTCGGCCATTTCAGCGAGTTCCACATGGTCAGAAAGGTCGCGTTCAAGGTGGCGGACCGCCTCGACCGAGGCCTGAATACGGTTGCGCTCGCGCATGAGGCCTTGGGCTTCTTGGGGATTATTCCACAAATCTGGCCGCTCACTCAGCGCGTCAAGTTCGTCCAAGCGGCGCAGGGCAACATCCCAGTCGAGCCGACGACGCAAGAGCGCCACGGATTTACTAATATCTCGACTGAGCGCTTCAAGTTCGGCGCGCATAAGGTCTCTCCAAAATCAATCCACGCAGAAGGCGGACATAAGCAAGGCCGGCCTGAAGGTCCAGACCGGCCAAAAATCGGTGTCAGTGAGCGTCGTCAGCCTTCTTTTTCCGCTTTCGGCGCGGCTGTTGGCGCGGGTGCAGGCGCAGCCTTGGGGGCAGCAGTCTTGGCCGCAGGCGCACGCGCAGCTGGTGTGTCATCGATCACGATCGAGCTTCCGGGACGCGTGTCCAAGCGGGGCCCATCGGTGCGACCACTGCGCATTTGTGCGAGTGTGGCCGCAGCGCCTGCTGGATTAGTTTGAAGCTCAGCCAGAATATTCATCCGCTCTTCGGCTTCGATTTCGCGCGTGACTTCGGGCGAGGCGGTGAAATCCTCTACTGGACGGCCTTCATGCGCCTTCATCATATATTGCTTGAAGATCGGCCCAGCGACCGGGCCACCCGATGCCCCTTGATAAATCGTGCGCGGCAAGTCGTAGCCAACGTAAACACCGGTCGCGATCGAGGGCGAGAAGCCGACGAACCAAGCATCCTTATAGTCGCTGGTGGTGCCGGTTTTACCTGCAACCGGACGACCAAAATCAACGCCGCGACCTGTGCCTTTCAAGACCACATCACGCAAAATGCCGGTCATTTCCCAAGCGGTGCGTGGCGAAACCACTTGCACGCCCCAAGGGTCAATTTGCGGCGGCCCGGCATCAGGGTTCAAGGCGGTATCGCAGGCCGGGCACGAGCGCCGGTCAGAGCGCCAGACGGTACGGCCACGCGGGTCCTGCAAGCGGTCATAAAAGACCGGCGGAATATAGCGACCACCATTGGGGAAAACGGCGAAAGCAGAGGTCAAGCGCAGTACGGTGGTTTCCCCTGCCCCCAGCGCCATGGTCAAATCGTTCGGCAGATCATCATAAACGCCAAAGCGACGGGCATAATCGGCCACACGGCGCATCCCAATACGACGGGCAATCCGCACAGTTACCGTATTGCGCGACATCACCAGCGCTTGGCGCAAGGTCATCACACCATAAAACCGGCGGTCCGCATTTTCAGGACTCCAGCCACCACCGCGGATTCTCTCATCCGAGATCTTGGTTTCAGGCGTCAGGCCCTGCTCCAAGGCTGCCGCGTAAATGATCGGCTTGAAGGACGAGCCGGGTTGACGCTTGGCTTGGGTCGCGCGGTTAAAGCCAGAATCCTCGACGTCCATGCCGCCCGCCATCGCGATCACAGAGCCAGTCTGGACATCGATGGAGACCAGTGCGCCTTGAATACCCTGATGGCGTTGCAATTGCAGGGTGCCATCATCGCGCCGCCCCAACCAGACCAAAGCCCCATCCGCTAAAGGCTTTGACGAACGCAGCGCCCAATCCTTATCCGCTTGGGGAATCGGAACCTTGGTGCCATTGGTGAGGCCAAAGGATTGGGCATCATCCAGCACGATGGCAAAGACGGCGCGAGGGTCTGGCCGCCAGTAGCGCGCCTTGGCCAAACGGGCCGCCCAGTCGCCGTTGACACTCATCATGCCGACAGCGCCTGCAAAGCCGCGCGTCCGGCGCGGATCTAAACGGTTGAGGCTGGCAGTCAGGGCCTCGCGGGCATATTTCTGCTTATCCAAGTCCACAGTCGAGCGAATAATAAAGCCACGCGAATAAGGTGCGTCCTTGCCAAAGCGGCGGATCAAATCGCGGCGAACTTCTTCGACAAACTCGCCCGCATCGGGGTCTGTCCAGCTGCCGCGTGGGTTTGGATTGACCGTCAACGGTTCGGCTTGGGCAGCGGTTGCTTGCTGGGCCGTGATGAAGCCATTTTCCTTCATGCGCTCAATCACCCAATTGCGCCGACCGACAGCACGGTCCATGTGACGCAGGGGGTTATAATTGTTCGGTCCCTTTGGCAGCGCGCCCAAATAAGCGGCTTGAGCAATAGTTAGGTCGCGCACATCTTTGCCAAAATAAGTTTGGGCGGCGGCTTGAACGCCGTAAGACCGGAAGCCCAAGAAGATTTGATTGACATAAATCTCCATGATCTGATCTTTGGTCAGGACTTCTTCAATCCGGATGGAGACCAAGCCTTCGCGCACCTTTGACAAAATCTTGTCCAAGGTGGAACCGCGCGCATCTTCCAGAAGCAAGACGTTTTCTGCCACCTGCTGGGTAATGGTCGACGCGCCCTGCATGCGACGCTCACCCAGATTGCTAATATTGAAGACGACCGCGCGCGCAACGCCCATCAAATCAACCCCCGAGTGGGAGTAAAAGTCCTTATCTTCAGCGGCCATAAAGGCGGCGATGACATGGTCTGGTACTTGCTCAATCGGAATGTAAGAGCGGTTTTGACGTGCGAACAACCCGATCTGACGACCGTCTGACGAGTAAATAGCGCTCGATACCGCGGGTTGATAATTTGCGAGCTTCTGGTGATCTGGCAGGCCTTGCAGCGCCATATTCACCAAAATCACAGCACCGATCACGCCCATCGCAACCGCGACCAGAGCGGTCAGAGCCATGATCTTTAAATAGACACGCATCGTTGCTTGGTCTTTCTCGGTCGAGCATGCGCCGATTGGGCACCTTCGCCCCGTCCAACACATCTCCCATTTCGGTGTCTTAGTATGGCCTGCTTGTCGCTTAAGTTAAAGCGCCCTTTGCCAGTTGCGCTGCCGCAGACGAGACATACCCTCTTCCTATTTGGTAGCCCCGCCACTGATCATCTGAACCCGATCAAAATAGGCCGTGATTGATTTAGCCGTAGCGGCCATCTGACGGCTGCGGAATTGAGCATTCCCTAAGCGCGCCTCGTCCTCTGGATGCGACATGAATCCCATTTCCAGCAAAACCGCGGGTACACGCGGCGAGAGCAAAACAAAGAAGCCAGCGCGGCGGTGAGAGGTTTGGGTCACCGGGCCAATCTTGCGGATTTCGCCTATTAGAGACTGTCCGAAAATGGCGGATTGGTTCTTGGTGTCGCGCTGGGTCAAATCGCGCAGGATTTCCATCACCGATTTATCTTGGGTCTGGTTCGGCTGGGCAATCGACCAATTGTCGTTATTCAGAAGCTGACGCGCCCGTTGCCCACCGGCTTCAGACAAGGTGTAGACGGTTGCCCCCACTGCGCGCGAGCCCGCCGGCGCAGAATCAGCGTGCAAAGAAATAAACAAATCCGCACGCTTATCACGTGCGATCAAAATCCGGCGCTCAAGGGTGAGAAACACATCAGTGTCGCGGGTTAGGATCACTTCGAACCGACGATCGCGCCGCAAATAATCGCGCAGCAAAATAGCGCTGGCGAGGGTCACCTCCTTCTCAAACAAAGTACCCGAGACACCGGTAGCGCCGGGATCCTTGCCGCCATGACCGGGGTCAATCACAATCACAAACCGTCGCCCGGACGGATTGGGACGGATTGGCGTTGGCACACTATTGACCTTTTCCACTGCGCGCGGCTTGGGTAAAGGGGCAGCCGTGGCAAACGTATTTGGATTGGTCGGCACCAGTTCCAAGCGCAGCTGCCGCCCACCTAAAACGCCGACAATCTCGTGCTTCCGCACCCGCATCGGCCCGGTGAGGTCCAGCACAATCCGCGATTCAGCTTGCGATTTATCGGCAAAGCGGATTTGCGACACACCGCCTTCACCGATCAAAGTGCCTGCCTTGCCATTTCCGAGCCCCCAATTGACGCGCGGCATATCGATTACAAGGCGCGGCGAAGGTGCTGCCAAGGCAAAGAAACGATATTTGATCGATTGATCCAAGCGGATGGTGACGATGGTCGCTTCGGCTGCCTGAGTCGTGGTGATAGCGCTGACACGGGGCAAGCCACGCGTCTGGGCTTGGGCTTGGGTAAATTCCGGGCTGCCCTTTGTTATGGGGGCACGCCAGTCAAAGGAAATCGAGGCTAAGCCCAGCGCAACGAGCAATAGTCCCGCCCAACGCCAAGCGAATGTCCGCTGCACCAATAGCAGGCGGATGAGGGCAGCAATCACTGTTTGATAAGACAATGGCTTCATAAAGGGTCCAACTGCCGAATCTGTGCGGAAATAAGCCTAGGCTTGATACCTGTAACCCACCGGACCTGTCCAATGTGGAATCAGGAAGCAAGTCGCGCTTCCCTTTCGGTGCGAAGTGAGGCAGTGTAATTCGCAATACGGGATAGATCGAATTTCGATCTGCGCCGTGTTGCTTTTTTGGAACCGGACTTGCGCATTTGAAAGCCAAGTCTCAACCAGTTCATTCAATATGCCTTTGGGCATATTATAA
>JAJTGP010000117.1 GCA_021299265.1 Hyphomonadaceae bacterium
AGATATCTTGGTTCTGCAGCGCCTGGACAATAAAGTTTGAAACCACCCGGCCATCATTGGGATGCATGCGGGGGCCATAGGTATTGAAAATGCGCGCAACTTTGATGCGCACCTTGTGCTGCCGGTTATAGTCAAAGAATAGGGTCTCGGCGCAGCGCTTGCCCTCATCATAGCAAGAGCGCGGACCAATCGGATTCACATTGCCCCAATATTCCTCCGGCTGCGGGTGAACGCTCGGGTCGCCATAGACTTCTGATGTAGAGGCTTGGAAGATTTTGGCGCGCACCCGCTTGGCCAAACCCAACATATTGATGGCGCCATGCACGCTGGTTTTGGTCGTCTGCACAGGGTCATGCTGGTAGTGGATCGGCGAAGCCGGGCACGCGAGATTATAGATCTCGTCGACTTCGACAAATAAGGGGAAACAGACGTCATGACGCACAAGCTCAAAGCGTTTATGACCAATCAGATGTTCCACGTTGCGCCGCGTCCCGGTGAAAAAATTATCAACACAGATAACTTCTGCACCGCTTTCCAAAAGACGCTCACACAGATGCGAACCCAAAAAGCCTGCCCCGCCAGTGACCAGAACGCGTTTATTAGCATGATACATCGTGTAGTTCCTTAATGTTTGAAATCTGGCGGGAGTTCTGCGGCCGTCCTACACCAAAATAGCGAATTCCGTATCTGTTCATTTCAGCATTGCTGAACATGTTCCTCAAGTCGACTACAATTGGAGCAGAAAGCATCATTTTTAACTTGCCGAGTTCAATCGTTTTAAACTCGTCCCATTCGGTAAGGATTACTAACGCGTCAGCACCTTGAATGGCGTCAGTGGCACTGGTCGCATAGTCAATGTTTCGGAAGTGGCGCTGTGCCTCGTGCATGCCCTCAGGATCAAAGGCCCGAATTCGCGCGCCTTCAGCTTGTAGTGCGGGAATGATGTCGAGAGATGGCGCGTCGCGCATATCATCCGTATTGGGCTTAAAAGTCAGCCCCAGAACGGCGATGGTCTTGCCTTGCACAACACCGCCCATGGCTTGGACGATCTTATCCGCCATAGCCTGTTTACGGGCGTCATTGATGCGAACCGTCGCCTCGATCAGTTCAACAGGTGCACCTGCCTCACGGGCTGTCCGCATTAGGGCCAGCGTATCTTTCGGAAAGCAAGAGCCACCATAGCCGGGGCCTGCTTGCAAGAAGCGCTTGCCAATCCGCTCGTCCAAACCAATGCCCAAGGAAACTTCTTGAACATCGGCTTCAACCCGCTCACACAAGTTGGCGATCTCGTTGATGAACGTGATCTTCATCGCCAAGAACGCGTTGGCGGCATATTTGGTCAGCTCTGACGTGCGGCGTGAGGTAAACAGGATTGGCGTTTCCTGTGCCATAAGCGGACGATACAGATCCTGCATGATCTTGCGCGCGCGCGGGTCATCGGCACCGCCGATTACAACCCGATCTGGTTCTTGGAAGTCGCGGATAGCTGCGCCTTCGCGTAAGAACTCAGGATTGGAGACCACGGCGAATTGCGCGTCTGGTCGCCGCTTGCGAATGATGGCTTCGATTTCATCGCCAGTCCCAACAGGCACCGTGGACTTTGTCACGATGACGGTGAAGCCCTTAATCAAATCTGCAATCTCTTCAGCTGCAGCATAGACATAGGACAAGTCCGCATGGCCATCAGAATGTCGTGAAGGCGTTCCTACGCCAATAAAGACAGCATCGGAGGCTGAGATTGCCTGCGCCGCGTCGACCGTAAAGCGCAGACGACCTGCTTCAACATTTCGCGCAACCAAATGATCGAGCCCTGGCTCAAAAATCGGCATGACACCTTTGTTCAATTGATCGATCTTGGTTGCATCCTTATCAACGCAAGTTACATCGTGACCAAAATCTGCGAAACAGGCCCCCGAAACAAGGCCTACATAACCCGAACCAATCATCGTAACGCGCATTTACTCTACCTTTGACAAGTTCGCCGAATTCCACAGATAATCGAAAGTGAAGAATTCATCCGAAGCAATTGCTGACCGTCCCAATGTCCTGAAAAGTGACGTCTATCCTCGTGGTAGCAATTTCAATGCCAGACTTTTACCTCGAGTTTATGACAGCAATAGCGCATTTTGACTAAGCGAATTTGGTGAGGCCAAGCCGACTCCGCCGTTATTCATGAATCTCTCAAATTTATCTAATCGGCTTAAGTGGGCGGAAATACGCGCGGGTTATAGGAGGCTTGCTACGGGGGAAAGTTGGGGATGGGCAAAGCAAAACTAAAGGGTCAGCGCAACGCGACAGAGGCTCAAGCAACTGACTTGGAATCAGTCCAAAAGCATGCGGAGACACAGGTGCAGGATGCGGTTCTGGTAACTGCTGAAAACTCTGCACGCTTTTCGCGAGACCCCACTCATGTTCCTTCGCCCGTGCAATCTATCCAAGAGCGACTGGAAATGGAGTTTGCGGCGCAAATCCATGAAGATGACGACTCCATGAGGGATTTACGCCCAATTGGCTTTGTCATCGCCGTGGTCTTCTCGCTCATTGCGTGGACGTTGATCATTCAAGTCGTACGGATCGGCATCTAAGCACTTCTCGCTGGATCGGCGAGGTTAGTTTTGGTCTTTGAAGTCCTGATAAGGAAAGTTCGGACCATAGGTGCGCTGATCCAGGGTTGCGACTGGGCCCTTGGTCACTTGCTTTTTGCCTGCTGCGTCTTTGCTCATATCAAAGCTGTCATAGAGCTCACCCGTGGCGGCATAGGCGCGATATTGAAGCATGCCGCCATTGATTTCGATGGTTTGGAAGAATTGGGTGCCTTCACCAAAACGGTCTAGCCTTACGCCCGACGGGGCATATTCGTCCCAGCGTGTCGATTTGAATTTATATTGCTTTGGGCCTGAAACCGAATTGACAAACATC
>JAJTGP010000042.1 GCA_021299265.1 Hyphomonadaceae bacterium
CATGGCAATCTGGGTGTGCTGAATGTGCAAGTCTCCGAGAAAGTTGGCCAAACTCTCGTGCCACGCCATGGCACCAGCTATGTGCAAATTGTCGGCTTTGATGACAAAGGCCCCGTGGCGGATGCGATCTTGAGCTATGCGCAATCCACCGATCCCGCCTCGCCTTACTATTCAGACCAGACCAAGGCCTATGCCGAGAAACGCTGGAACCGTCTGCCCTTTACGCCTGCCCAGATAGAAGCGGCCAAAGTAGGCGAGACGCTGAAGCTGAAGGAATAGATGGATCAGCCTTTTCCACGCTGAACCAAGCATTGCGGGCCAAGATCAGCCACTTTCGTGACCCCCATCAGGGTCATATTGGTGCGCATCTCCGCTTCAAAGAGTGACAGGAGGCGGCTTACCCCCGCCTCCCCTCCGGCAGCTAGGGCGTAGGCATAAGCCCGCCCCAGCATGACGGCGTCGGCACCCAGTGCCAGAAAGCGCAGCACATCCACCCCGCTTCTTATACCGGAGTCCGCGAGGACGGGGATAGATTTGGCCACCGCCTCAACAATCCCAGGCAAAGCTGCTGCAGTGGACAGGGTGCCGTCTAATTGCCGCCCGCCATGGTTGGACACCACCAAGGCGTCAGCCCCAAAAGTAACGGCATCGCGGGCATCATCTGGATCGAGAATGCCCTTGATGATGATTTGGCCCTGCCACGTGTCCCGGATCCATTCCAAATCCTTCCAGCCAATGCTGGGATCAAAATTCGCGCCCAACCAGCCGATATAGTCTGCTAGGCCTGTCGCTTGGCCACGATAGGTGGAGATATTGCCAAGGTCATGCGGCCGCCCCAGAAGGCCAACATCGACCGCCCAGCGTGGGTGGAGCACGGCTTGGGTCATACGTCGTGTGCCCGCCCACGGGCCAGACATGCCCGAATGTGGGTCGCGATAGCGCGATCCGGGCGTTGGCATATCCACTGTAAACACCAAAGTCGTCACGCCTAAGGCGGCAGCACGCGCCAAGGCATCCGCCATAAAGCCGCGATCTTTCAAGACATAGAGCTGGAACCAGATGGGCTGACGAGTGGCCGCTGCAACTTCAGCCAAAGGACAAACGCTGACCGTCGACAGCGTATAGGGGATACCCGCCTTATCGGCAGCTCTGGCTGCCTGCACCTCTCCCCGCCGCACCAACATGCCGGACAAGCCAACCGGCCCTAGAATGATCGGCAAAGAAAGCGTCTGCCCCAAGAGCTTCGTCGTCAGGTCGACCCCATCCATGGCGTGCAGCACGCGTTGGCGTAGCAAGATTTTCGACAGGTCAGCCTCATTGGCCTGCAGCGTCGTCTCGTCCAGCGCCCCACCGCCGACATAGTCAAACAGGAAGCGCGGCAAGCGCTGTTGCGCTGCACGCCGAAAATCCTTTGGACTGGCAATGATCATTCCGCCCTGCCCCTACACCGACCGCTTGCACGCAAGCTAAGCACAGCGCTGGGCTATCAGGCAAATCCACCGCTGGCATCTTGCTGTTGGCAACGCACCAATCGACTGGTTAGCACGGCAGCTTGGCGATGTTTGACAGCTTCGCGGTAATCGCTGTCGGTGACCATGGCCAGAAAGGCCCCGGCACTGGGATAATTGGCAATGAAGATCGTGTCCCAAGCCTCTGATTCTGGGCCGGTTACCATGGCTTGCATCATCCCGCGCCAAACCACCTTGCCACCTAAGCGGCGGAAGATCGGATCGCTGGTGCGACCATATTCTTGGTAAGCCTCTTCGCCCGTACGCACTAGATTAGCGTCTGGATGATCAGCAGGATAAATCGCAAGCGGCCGATATCGCACCAAATTGAGCATCCAGATCGGCTCATCCCTCGGCAACGATTTGAACAAATCAAAGGCTGCCCGTGTTGGATCGACAAAGGCCTCTTCAGTCATCGGGATATCGCCTTATGCTTAGCCAGCGGCGGCTGGGGCTGCTTGATCGCGCCGCTCTGAATAGATCAGCAAGGGCTTGGCGCGGCCTTCAATGACTTCGCCATTGACCACAACTTCTTCCACACCCTCATAAGAAGGCAGGTCGAACATCGTCTCCAGCAGAACGCCTTCCAGGATGGAACGCAGGCCCCGCGCACCCGTCTTACGGGCAATGGCTTTGGTAGCCACGCAACGCAAAGCTTCGTCGGTGAAGGTCAGCTTGGTGTTTTCCATCTCAAACAAGCGTTGATACTGTTTGATCAAGGCGTTCTTTGGCTCAGTCAGAATTTGGATCAAGGCGGCCTCGTCCAAATCTTCCAAGGTTGCAAAGACTGGCATCCGGCCAACAAATTCAGGGATCAGACCAAACTTTAACAAATCCTCTGGCTCGCATTCACGCAGCACGTCTCCCGTACGGCGGTCGTCTGGGCTGCGCACATTGGCACCAAAGCCAATGCCGGCACCCGTACCGCGGCGCGAAATAATCGTATCCAGACCTGGGAAGGCCCCGCCAGCGATAAAAAGAATGTTGGTGGTGTCGACTTGCAGGAATTCCTGCTGTGGATGCTTGCGGCCACCTTGTGGGGGCACAGAGGCAACTGTGCCTTCCATCAATTTCAACAAAGCCTGCTGCACGCCCTCACCCGACACGTCACGCGTGATGGATGGGTTGTCAGACTTACGGCTGATCTTGTCGATTTCGTCGATATAGACGATGCCGCGCTGGGCGCGTTCCACATTATAGTCCGACGCCTGCAAAAGCTTCAGAATAATGTTCTCCACATCTTCCCCGACATAACCAGCTTCGGTCAACGTCGTGGCGTCTGCCATGGTGAAGGGCACGTCGATGATGCGGGCAAGGGTTTGCGCCAGCAGGGTCTTACCGCAACCGGTTGGACCAATCAGCAAAATGTTCGACTTCGCCAGCTCCACATCGCCATTCTTTTGGGAGTGGGCAAGACGCTTGTAATGGTTGTGCACGGCCACGGCCAAGACGCGCTTGGCATAGTTTTGGCCGATCGCATAATCGTCGAGAACGTCCTTGATCTCCTGAGGGGTCGGCACGCCGTCCTTGGACTTGACCAATTGATTTTTGTTCTCTTCGCGGATGATATCCATGCAAAGTTCGACGCACTCATCGCAGATGAAGACCGTTGGCCCTGCGATCAGTTTGCGGACTTCATGCTGGCTCTTGCCGCAGAAGCTGCAATAGAGCGTATTTTTTGAATCACCGCTGGCTGCTTTGGTCATGTCTACTCCAGTCCGTCACGGTGCTGCCAAAAGCAGCCTCTGACGGTCGCTTCAAAAAGCTTTGTCCAGTCTTGCACGGAATCTGTCAACGATCCGTTGCAAAACTGAAGCAATTATGTTCACCCGCATCAGCCTACGCAAAAACGAGGCCGTGCGGGCTAAAAGGCGTGTTTAGCTCGTCAGACTAGGGTCTTCGCGCTTCACAAAAACTTCGTCCACAATGCCGAAAGCCTTGGCTTCTTCAGCGGTCATGAAATGGTCTCGGTCCAAGGTTTTCTCAATCACATCATAGTCTTGCCCAGTGTGCTTGACGTAGATTTCATTGAGGCGACGCTTGGTAGCGACAATGTCTTCAGCATGGCGTGCAATGTCGGTCGCCTGTCCACGGAAGCCACCAGAAGGCTGGTGTACCATGACGCGAGCATTTGGAAGCGCGACGCGGCTGCCCTTTTGCCCAGCGGCGAGCAAAAGCGAACCCATGGATGCCGCTTGGCCCATCACCACGGTGGAGACGGGTGAGCGGATATATTCCATCGTGTCATAAATCGACAGGCCAGAGGTGACGACACCACCTGGGCTATTGATATACATAGCGATTTCTTTCTTCGGATTCTCAGATTCCAAGAAAAGAAGTTGGGCGCAGATCAAAGCGGCCATGCCGTCCTCAACTGGACCGGACACGAAAATGATGCGTTCGCGCAACAGGCGAGAGAAAATATCGAAGGCCCGCTCGCCACGCGAACTTTGCTCGACAACCATCGGGACTAAGCCCAGTGCGCGTGTGATATGATCGGTCATAAAAGCCTCTTTCAGAACACGCCAGTGCGTTCCGGAACACTAGATATTGGCCCGCTTCGCCTCGGTTGCAAGGAGATGTTGCGGTTAATGCGGTTTGCAAGCAGTTAATGAAGGAAAGGTGAAGCTAAAACGTTTCATCCACACCCCCGTGCAGAGCTTTGGCAGTGCCTCGGCAAACCTGCCTTGGCCACAAACAACCCTCACTTATAAAGGTCGTTTAAATAGGCCGCGACCCGAACCCCAGCTTGCATAAGACGTGTGTCCAAAGCCTCATTTTGCTGGAATGCGTAAGTGTAACCCAAACGCGCCTCTGCGGGATAGATTGTGTCGCGCAAGGCGGCGCTCTCGGCCACCCACACCAAAGGATCAGGATTAGCCCAGTCTTTCAGGTTTTGCGGGGTGATGCGGCGGCTCAACCAAGCCGTCATCTCGGTATAGGACAATTGCTGGCGATCAATCAGAGTGCCATCCCAAACCGCGTGCAGATTGGTATCCTCGCGGCCAAATTGAACCTTGACGTCATTGCCACCGCGATCGGTGCCATTGCCGACGTGAAGCGGCTGGTGCAAGTCACCAATGATATGGATGGTAAAGCGTAAGGCCAATTGCTTATCCGCTAGGCGGGCATTTGGATCGCGCAAGGTAACGGCAAAGCCTTTCAAGGCACTAACCGCATCGCCTTCGGGTGGCGCACCGACTTCCGCATAGGCCTTACCAACGGGGACTGTCACATAATGCCAAGGGTTGGCGGTCTTCTGCCAGAAAACTTCCGGGCTAGAGCGCATGTCATCTGGCCACGTCGATGCTTCCGCCAAAGACTCCGTGCCCAACACGGCTTTTACCGCTTTTGCGGCCTTCTTGGACAACAAAGGCTCACCAATGGCCCCGGTCACCCGATGCCCATTTTGCCCCCAAGCCCAAGCGGGCGAGCCGCTTAGGAATACCAACATAGCGACCAAAAACGCACGCATCCACTTACCTCTAGCCTGCGCGACGTCCATGACTATCCAGCATCGCTTGAGCTGATTTTAAGGGGTGCATGGGACGGCTTCAAGCCAATCACAGGTCAATACATGGCTGTTGCTGTCAATTCCTGTTAAAGAGCGCTTCGAAGTTTTGCTCAAAGCAAGCTGTTACATTCATTCGCGACCTAGAAGCGCGGTTTCAGGATCATCATGCCCTTCCCTACTCTACCCGCCGTCTTTGAAGCCGCATTGACGGCCCAAGGCTATGGCGAGCCTACCCCCGTTCAAGCTGCCGTTCTGGCAGAAGAACGCGCTGACGCAGACCTTTTGGTGTCGGCCCAGACTGGTTCTGGTAAAACAGTTGCCTTTGGTCTCTCGATTGGCCCCACACTTTTGGCCGGTGAAGAGCGCCTTGGCCGAGGTGGCGCGCCTTTAGCGCTGGTCATCGCCCCAACCCGCGAATTGGCCCAGCAGGTCGCCCGCGAACTTGAATGGCTGTATGCCAAAGCCGGTGCACAAGTTGTTTGCTGCGTCGGTGGTATGGATGCCCGCCAAGAAGCCCGCAAGCTGCAAGCCGGCTGCCACATCATTGTTGGCACGCCTGGACGCTTGCGCGACCATATGGAACGCGGCCGCGCCGACTTCAGCGCGCTGCGCGCCGTCGTGCTCGACGAAGCCGATGAAATGCTCGATCTGGGCTTCAAGGATGATTTGGAAGCCATTTTGGATGGTACGCCCGAAGAAAAGCGTACCCTCCTCTTCTCTGCCACTTTGGCCAAAGACATTGTGACGCTGGCCAAGCATTATCAGCGCAATGCGATCCGCATTGATACCACAACACGCGACGTGCCCCATGGCGATATTGAGTATCGCGCCATTCGCGTCGCACCAAACGAGCTTGAATTAGCCGTAGTCAATGTCCTGCGCTTTTATGGCACAGGCGGGGCCTTGGTGTTTTGTGCGACGCGCGAAAGCGTGCGGCACTTGTTTGGCAGCCTGCGCGAGCGCGGCTTCTCGGCGGTCGCCCTCTCGGGTGAGTTGTCGCAGAAGGAACGTACCGATGCGCTGCAAGCGCTGCGCGATGGCCATGCCCGCGTCTGTGTGGCGACCGACGTCGCTGCACGTGGCCTGGATTTGCCAGACCTGAACCTCGTCATCCATGCCGAATTGCCCCAGAACAAGGCCGCCCTCTTGCACCGCTCTGGCCGGACAGGCCGCGCCGGGCGCAAGGGGATTTCGGTCGTGCTCGTGCCAACTACGCGGCGCAAGAAGGCCGAACAATTGCTGCACTCGGCAGGGGTATCTGCCACTTGGTCGGGCCCGCCCAGTGCGGAATCCATCCGCGCCGCAGACCGCGACCGCTTGATGAACGACCCGATGCTGAAAGAGCCTGCAAGCGAAGAAGATGTCGGTCTGGCCGCAGCGCTTCTGGAAGCATCAGGCCCAGAGCAAGTGGCGACCGCCCTCATCCGCCTCTACCGCTCGCGCCTGCCAGAGCCCGAAGATCTGTTTGAGCCGGTGCCCGAGCCGCGCGGTCAACGCCCGGATCGGGGTGAACGTCCAGCCCGCCTGCGCGACCGCCCTGAACGCGATCCGCGTGACTTTGGCGACCAAGAAGGTTCTGGCGCGCCCTGGTTCCGCCTGTCGGTCGGGCGCAATTCGAACGCAGACCCGAAATGGCTTATCCCGCTCATCTGTCGCCTTGGCCATGTCACCAAGAATGACATTGGCAATATCCGTATTTTCGATCGCGACACCGTGTTTGAGATCGATCCCCGCGTGGCCGACCGCTTTATGCAGGCGGTCTATAATCATCCAGATGATGCGATGCGGATTGAGCCTGCCAATGACCCCGGCAGCGCCAAGGGTGCGCCCCGCCGCAATGGCCCGAATAAGGGCGGCAAGAAGGGTAAGCCCAATGTGCCTGTGGCTTCGGGCGAACGCGGCCCCCGCGGCATTGTCGGCCCTCCCCGCACCAAGGGTGGCCCACCGCCTTTCGGGAAGAAGTCGTTCAAAAAGAAAGTCCGGATGGACTGAAGGGGTAAAGCAACACCAATAGCCCCGCGTGGAAAACCACCGGGGATACAACAGAAGAGGTACCGGGGCGCAGGGTTTGCGCCAAATGAGGTGGGCCAGATTAACGGACTGGCCCGGAATACGACGCTGACCATGCGCCCCGGCTAGATAAGTCTGTACGCCCAAGAGTGGGTAACGAGCCCACCGC
>JAJTGP010000172.1 GCA_021299265.1 Hyphomonadaceae bacterium
CCTTCAATCCCGTTTAGCTCGTTGATCGCATCGCTTAAGCGCATGAGGATTAGATCTGTCCCCCGCGAACTATGGATGCGCAGATAATGATCCTCGCTGGAGACCGCATAAATCTCGGCGCCGCGCAGTGAGATGGGAAGGCGCTCTAGGAAGCGAATGGTCGTGGGCTTATCATCGGCGCTGCTGGGTGGCGCGCCATGGGTCTCGCGCGGGGCTTGATTGGCAAACGTCAAAATGCCCGCCATGAAGGCTGAGATGATGGCGACCGGGGCGAAGAAATAGGGCAGGGCCTGTGGCTGTAATCGATCCTGAAAGGCCAACCCCGTAACCGCCCAAACGATGACGGTCATCGGGATAGAGACCAACAATGTCACCACGGCCCAACTCAAGAAGGGCGAACGGGCCCACCGCTCAATGGCCACCAGCTTCCAACTGATCAGTCCGCCGATGAATGCGCCTGCCAGCATGACGGGTAGCCAATAGGCAAAGCGGACCCAAAGCGGCAAGTTTTGGGTTTCAAACGCACCAGATATGGCCAAGAGGCTGCCGAGCGCCAAACTAATGCCATAGCCGCGCAGGTTTTCGGCGCTAACAAACAGACGAGTCCAACTGGTATTTGGCGCTTCGTGAACCACAGAGCTTGGTGTTTCGCGCATAAAGCCAGTTTCTCCACGTAATGGCGCGTGCAAGCACCTAAACCCCCTTCTAACCAAGTCCTGCGTCCCTCGCAAAGAGCTTGTGACACGATTTGGAGTTTAGGCTGATGACCGACATTTCCTCCCCAAAAACCCTAAGCCTCACGGGCAATCGATTGAACCAGACTGGCAAAATTCTGGAGATCATTCGCCCCGTTCTAGGCCCTGCCTTTGCCGTCGCCATGGTGGCTGTGGCCCTTTCGTCCTTCGGGCCGAATGTGTGGTCTTGGCTGTTGAGCCAGAGCTTTACGCTTCGTGCCCCAGACTGGCGTGTGTTCGCTGAGCTCCCCCTTGTTACGCTGATCCATGTCGGTGGCGCGACCAGTTCTTTGGTTCTGGGTGGCATCGTGCTTTTTGGCCCGAAGGGCACACCCGGCCATAAAGTGATGGGCCGGATCTGGGTCGTGACAATGATGACAACGGCGCTCTCCAGCTTTTTTATGAAGAGCTTTGCACCCATGCTGGGGCAATTTGGCCCCATTCATATCCTGTCCGTCTGGACATTCATCAGCCTGCCCCGTGCCATTTGGTTCGTCCGCCAAGGCAATGTGCAAGCCCATTTGAAAACCATGCGCGGCCTTTACTTCGGGCTCTGCGTGGCAGGCGTGATGACCTTTATTCCCGGCCGCACCTTCTATGCCCTGCTGTTTGGATGAAGCGATCCTGTCGTTCAATTCTTCCCTCCCAACCAAATTCAATCCTTAAAGGACCTACTTCCATGCGCTTTTTGTCTCCTCCCCTCCCGATTGCCGTGATCGCACTTTTTCTCGCTACCGGCCCCCTTGTCATGGCCGCCCCTGTTGCCAGTTTAGCCCCTGTCCAATTTGTCTTCACGGGTTTTGAAAAGCAGGCGGGCCAAGTGATGGCGCAATTGACCTGTGCCGAAAAGCCAGGCGATCAGGGTCGTTCCGTGTCCGCCCAAGCCGATGTGCGTGGCCCACAAGTTTTGATCCGCTTTGCAGACCAGCGGGTGGGTCAAGTTTGCACGATGCGCGCCTACCGCGATGTGAATGGCAATCAGCAATTGGATTTGGGCACCTTTGGCATCCCGAAGGAGCCCTATGCTTTTTCAAACAATGCCAAGGCCCAATTGGGTCCACCAAAGCCTGAAGCGACGCGCTTTGTGGTGCAACAAGGCCAGAATAGCCAAACCATCACCATCAAGTAGGCCGACGGGGTAAATGGGCTTGCATCGCGGCGGCGGTCACGACTACCATGATCGCCTAAGCGACGCATAAGGGGTAGGTGATGGGCAGAGTTAAGGCGATGGTTGTCGCAGGTTTGTTGGCGGGGCTGCCCGCGCTGGCTTTCTCGCAAACCAAGGTGCCAACCCCGCCCGCCAAGGCCTTGATTGAGGCGGCCCTAAAAGATGATCGCGCCTATGCGATTACCCGTGACCTTACCACCGATGTCGGGCCGCGCTTGGCCGGTACAGAAGCTGAAGCCCGTGCGCGGGCGTGGGCTGTGGCGCGCCTCACCCAAGAAGGCTTCACCGATGCGCGGATTGAGACCTTCCCCTTAACCGCTTGGGAGCGGGTCGTTGAAACGGCTACGATTTTAGGCCCTCATGGCCAACGCCTCGAAGTCCATGCGACGGGTGGCTCACCCTCCACCCCGGCCGAGGGTCTTGTAGGAGACGTGGTGCGCCTTGCCGATATGGCGGCCTTAAAGGCTGCTGCACCGGGTTCCTTGGCGGGCAAGATTGCCTTCGTCGATGATGTGATGCCCGTCACCCAAGATGGCAGCGGCTATGGCAAGGCGGTGGCAAAGCGACGGGAATGTGCGTCGGTGGCCGCAGAACTTGGGGCCATTGGCTGTCTTATCCG
>JAJTGP010000225.1 GCA_021299265.1 Hyphomonadaceae bacterium
CCCAATTGTCGAATTTCAACGACCAGTGACGGACAGCATCATCGCCTCTGGCTTTGATGTCTTGAATGATGGCCTCGACCGTTGCCCGAACATCAGCATCGGCTTCTTCAGCCGCAGTCTCACTGATTCCGGATTTAAGATACTTGGCCAAATCAGCCTCCCAACGCTTGAAACTTACCTGTGTTGCGCGCTACGCTAACGGAAATGACTGCGAATGCAAAGACCAAATTGCGTAAACAAGAATGGGATACAGTTATGGGCAATGGCACAATGCTCCCGACCTGGGCGCAGGGGCTTTCAGGGCGCATCGCCGTCGTAACAGGGGCTAGCCGAGGGCTGGGTTCTGCTATCGCCCTTTGCCTCGCAGAGGCGGGCGCAAAAGTGCATGCAGTGGCACGAAGTGGTGCAGATTTGCAGGAACTGGCGGATCAACACACCAATATTCTGCCCATGGTCCGTGATGTGACCGATCCCCGATTTATCGAGGATTTGGGCAAAATGGAGATCGACATTCTGGTCAATAATGCTGGCATGAATCGTCCGCTGTTGATCGAGGATGTCGATCTTGAAACGCTCGATAGGATGCTGGGACTCAATGTTCGAGCAGCATACTTGGTGGCCCAAGCTGCCGCAAAGTCGATGCTGGCGCATAGACGCGGCGGCTCAATCATCAATATCACAAGTCAAATGGGTCACGTTGGGTCACCAAGGCGCACCGTCTATTGCATGACCAAACACGCGCTAGAAGGCCTGACAAAAGCCATGGCGGTAGAACTCGCGCCTAAGGGCATACGCGTAAACTCAGTTGCGCCAACTTTCATTGAAACCGCCATGACAAAGCCAATGCTGGATGATCCTGCCTTCCTGGGCTTTGTCAAAAACATGATCCCCATGGGCAAGATTGGGCAGCCCGAAGATGTTGCGGCCGCAGTCCTTTATCTAGCAAGTCGCGCATCTCGCATGGTTACGGGAACAAGCCTTCTTGTCGACGGCGGATGGACGGCGCAGTAAGCAAAAAAGGCTGCCGTTTCTCAACGGCAGCCCTTTTTTCCCGTGTTGGCTAGAGATCAGAAGCGCAGGTTGGCCTTGATGCCCCAAAGCTTAGGCGGCGCGTAGCTTGCTTGCATCGCCCCGCCGCCGCCCCAAACAAAGCGGGTTGCCGTCGCTTCATCAGTCACATTGTTCACAAAGGCCGCCAAGGACAAATTGTCATTAATGTCCCACGTGACGCGCAGGTCAATTTTTGTATAGGCGTCTTGCTTATCCAAAATCGAGTTGGCTGGTTGGCCATAGAAGCCGCTGTTGAATGTGAGCACGGCGAGCGGGGTGACCTGCCCAAGGCCGCCAAGGTCAAAGACATATTGAGCCGAGAAGCTGCCGGAATAGTCAGATGCATAAGGCAGCTTCTTACCCGTCAAATTACAGCCAAATGCCAAAGCTGGTGCGCCAGCAGCGCCTGTTCCGGTGCCTGGCACTGGACCGCAATCATAGCCAGGCGCGAAAACGCGGCGTTGTCCCGCATTCGCGATCGTGATGCCATTCACAACTGTTGGGGTTAATCTCGTCGCGTCGGCCACGACAATGGAAGTCCCAAATGGCAGTGGCACATTGGTATAATCCGTGTATACCGCATCGAGAACTGAGAGCGAGAGGTTCAGGGTTAGATTATCAATCGGCCTCCAGATGCCCTCGACTTCTGCGCCTTTTGCCTCAGCCTTGCCGCTATTTTCAATAATCGACAGGGTCGTATTGCCGGCTGGAATCTGACGCTGTTCTTGAAGGCTATCATACTTGTTGAAGAATGCAGCAACGTTCAGTTGCAGCGTATTGTCCCAGAAACGGTTCTTGCTGCCGATCTCAAAGGCGGTGACTTCTTCGGGCTTAAAGGTCGGGGTCAGTGCCGCTTGGTTCTGGCCCGAGTTGAAGCCGCCTGACCGGAAACCTGTCGAGACAGACCCGTAGAACAGGTTGTCCTCTGTTAGCTGATAGTCGGCCGCGAGACGCCAAGTCAGCTTTTCAAACTCAGCGGTATCGTAGGTCGCCCCGGTTAGCACTGCCGTGTTTGCCGCTAAACAGGCAAAGCCTGGCCGTGGCTGAATTGCTGTTGCGGCAAAGACGCAATTGGTAGGTGCGCCCTTAGACCCAAAGGCACTTGCCGGTATACCGCCCGTGGCCAAAGTGATCGCTGTTCCGACTGGATTTGGCGGCGTACCCGCAAGCGGCAAAACGGCCGCCGCATTGGCGAACTTGAAGTCCTTTGTGTCACGCGTGAAACGGAGACCAGCAGTCAGCTTCAAAGCTTGAGTGACCGCGTAACTTCCCTGAGCATAAGCAGCGATGGACGTGGTGTCGGCGCGTTGCTCATCATAGAAGCCAGCTCCCGCAACCGGCAGAGAGACTGGAGCGCCAACTCCGCGAATGGTTCGTGGTACTTGCTCGTTGATGAAGACGCCCCGCAATTCGTCGTCAAAGTAATAGGCACCAACAACATAGCTGAGGGGGCCTTCGCCACGGGACAGAATTTGGAACTCCTGGCTGAAAG
>JAJTGP010000082.1 GCA_021299265.1 Hyphomonadaceae bacterium
ATTGAGGTGCCGACAGGCTTTGCCAATTTCCCGGGTGATAGCATCTTCCCCAATCCACCCCGTGACTGGGTTGAGTTAGGCTATAATCTCCAACATTGGACAGACATGCCCTATGGCGGACATTTTGCCGCTTGGGAGGTGCCAGACCTGTTTGTACAGGATTTAGTTAGCTTTGGTCGGCGCATCGCTCGCTGAGGGCAGGTCCGCTAAGGAGCGCCCTATCCGATAGAAGCGGTCTGCCCGGTGAGCCCTTAAGCCCTCTGCGTCGAGGGATTCAAGCTGGTAAAGCGCCTTCTCCATAGCGTCGCCTACAGACTTCATCGCATTGGCGCGTGCACGATGCGCGCCGCCCAAAGGCTCTGGGATGATGCCGTCAATCACGCCAAAGCCCAAAAGGTCTTCAGCGGTAATCTTCATCGCCGTGGCCGCATCCTTGGCCCGGTCCGCAGAACGATACAGGATGGAGGCCGCGCCTTCGGGCGAAATCACCGAATAGACGGAGTTTTCGAGCATCAGCACACTATTAGCCGCCGCAATGGCGACCGCCCCGCCAGAACCACCTTCACCGGTGATGACCGACACCATCGGCACGCCTAAGGTCAGGCAGCGTTCCGTCGCCCGTGCAATCGCTTCGGCTTGCCCGCGTGCTTCAGCATCAAGACCGGGATAGGCACCGGCGGTATCGACAAAGGTGAGGACACTTAAGCCAAACTTCTCCGCCATATCCATTAGGCGTACCGCTTTCCGATAGCCCTCAGGCCGGGCCATGCCGAAATTATGCTTGAGACGTTGCGGCGTCGTACGGCCTTTCTCATGGCCCAGCACGACAACACGGCGGCCACGGAAACGGCCCATACCGCCCAGAATAGCCGCATCCTCGCCAAACTTACGGTCCCCCGCCAGCTCGACATAGTCGGTGATCAGCTCTTCGACATAGTCTTTAAAGTGCGGACGATCTGGATGACGCGCAACTTGGGTACGCCGCCAAGGGTCCAAATTTTGATACAGGTCAGCTAAGGCGCGATTGGCCTTTTGACGGAGCTTCGAGACCTCGGTGCGCACGCTTTTCGCGCCGCTCTTTTCCGCCGTCGCGTTCAGCTCTTCGATCTTTTTTTCAAGATCGGCAATGGGCTTCTCGAAGTCGAGAAATGCAGGACGTTCAACCATGCAAATCGATTAAGCCTGTGCGCGCGCTTCGGCAAGTCCGCGCGCCAGTAGGTTCTTGGTTAAAATTGCCCCAATTTAGCCCTGAAGCCTCCCAAACAAGGCCTTGTTGCATCGTCTTTATCGTGTGAAACGTTCACAGAAGCGTTTGGAGGCAAGCCACATGATCCAACTTTACCCGCACCCATCCACACCAACAGCCCGAATGAAGTCCGCTGCCAAGCAGGTCATTTCAGTCATTTCTCTTACGGCTTTGGTCGCTAGTTGCGGCACCAATCCCGCTGCCTATAACCAATATGCAGGCCCGGTTAGCCAGTCTGTGTCCACAGATGCGACGGATTATAATTGCCCCGCCCCGCCCGAGCGGGCAGAGCGTGCCTATCCAAGTCGCACACGGATGGCCGTGGGAATGGCATCACCTTCGGCTATTACGACTGTTCCGATGCCGTCGCCTCCTATGGCCCCACCACCGCCGCCGCCGCCGCCGCCACCCCCACCCCCACCGGCACCTGCGCTGGCCGAGGTTTCGGCTCAATCCTATGCTGCGCAAAGCAAAGTAGCGGATGCGTCGATGCAGAACGTTGTTGTTACAGGGACTCGCGTCGCCCCGATGCCGCAGCGCCAATCAACGGAAAAATATCCCCTTGCGGCGATCAATAGCGTCAAGCAAACGGCAGAGAACCCAGTCTCAACCTTCGCCATGGAAGTCGATACCGCTTCCTATGCCAATGCCCGTCGGTTCGTGAGCGAAGGGAGACTGCCGCCCGCGGATGCCGTCCGTGTCGAAGAGTTCCTGAATTATTTTGATTATGGCTATGCCAAGTCAAAGGATCGCAAGCTGCCCTTCTCCACCACGGTGGCGGTAGCTCCTTCGCCCTGGGCGGAAGAAAAGCAAATCGTGCATGTCGGGCTTTCGGGTTACGACATCGCCCGTAGCGAGCGCCCAGCTTTAAATCTCACGATGCTGATGGATGTTTCGGGGTCCATGTATGCAGAAGACCGTTTGCCTTTGGCCAAGCGGGCCTTGGCCCTTTTAGCCCCAAACCTCAATGGTCGAGACCGTGTATCCATCGTGGTCTATGCAGGCGCAGCAGGGGTGGTTCTGAAGCCAACGCCTGGGAACCAAACCCGTGACATCGTTTGTGCGCTTGAAATCCTGCAAGCTGGTGGCTCAACCGCCGGCGGGGAAGGCATTCGCCTTGCCTATGAAACAGCTGCCAAGAATTACAACAAAGATGGGGTCAATCGGGTTATCCTGATGACAGATGGTGACTTCAATGTCGGCATCTCTGATCCGCGCGCTTTGCAAAGCTATGTAACCGACCAGCGCAAGAAGGGGATTTATCTCTCCGTATTTGGCTTTGGTCGCGGCAATTATAATGACACGATGATGCAAGCCTTGGCCCAGAACGGCAATGGCGTCGCTACCTATATCGACACCATCCAAGAGGCCCGCAAAGTGTTTGACACCCAGATCAGCGGCACGCTTTTCCCC
>JAJTGP010000277.1 GCA_021299265.1 Hyphomonadaceae bacterium
TCTCGGTTAACTTCTGGGGCATGGGGTTGTCTCCTGTTGATAAGCTGGTCTCAGCAACCAAACCTTCTCATCAGGAGACCATCCCAAACAACATAAATCCCACTCCCGCGTCAGCGGGTTCGTTCAATCAATTATAAGATCAAAATTAGGCCATGATTCCCAAACGCGCGCGACCTGTTGCAGACCCAACTCCCCTAAAATTATCTGGACCTCTACAAAGGTTTGCTAAGTCCGCCGCCCTATTCTCACGAAATGGTGACAAATTATCTTCATGCCCTGACCCATATGTTGGACATCACAGGGCAAACCGACCGCCGCTCGTATTGGTATTTCATTCTGATGGTGATGGCGCTGAGTTGCTTGGCAATTTCTGTCGACAGCGCAATCGTGCTTTCGACGCTTACGGATGGCACGCCAGAAATCAAAATCGGCACCATGACCATGACCTTCGGTGCCTTGCATTTCTTACCAATTTTTTCAGCCAGCGTGCGTCGCCTTCACGATATTGGCAAATCGGGCATTTGGATTCTTTTGAACTGCGTGCCCTTTGTTGGCAGTATGATCCTGTTTTCCTGGTATGCCCGTCCGAGTGCGCTCAACAGCATGCATGGCGAAGCCCCGCGTGAGCGGCTATCGCGCCCGAATTGGGCGGACCGCACGCAATTTTAAGCAACAAAAAAGGGCGGCTCCAATGGACCCGCCCTTTTCGTTTGAACCAATCGCAGGACTTAGCCCGCGATTGCGGCGGCGTCTTTTTCGCCCGTGCGGATGCGCAGGGCCATCTCGACGTCGACCACAAAGATTTTGCCATCGCCGATTTTACCGGTGTTAGCGGCACCAGCCAGCGCCTCGACAACCTTTTCGACCATGTCATCTGTGACTACGGCTTCAATCTTGACCTTCGGCAAAAGCTTCACTTCATATTCAGCGCCGCGATAAACTTCGGTCTTACCCTTTTGACGCCCATAACCACGGACTTCGGTAACAGTCAGGCCTGAAATGCCCGCCTCAGTCGCAGCGTCAAGCACCGCATCGAGACGGCTTGGTTTGATAATAGCGGTGACAAGCTTCATTCTGTTCCCCTCACTTCGCATCGGGTTCGTTCTCAGGAACCAGACCCTAATTATTCCATCACATGCTAGATTAGACAATCAGCAGCACTTGTGACCCGCTTTCAATGCCTGACCGCAGAGCGGAGGCTAATCGCTCAAATTTTGAGCGACTTTCACGGCGATTGCCTTAAAAACGTGCGGCCGCCGGTTGTGCGATCAAGACTCGCCGGCCCTGACCGGGCAGGCTGTCAGCATACAGACGCTTGACCGCTTCAACCAAAATGACCCCGCCAAGTGCTGGCCAAGCCCGCTCGCCGACGCCCTCCCACGTCTCAGCCGCTCCACCTGTGGCCATTTTCCACGACAAAGGCGGGCCATAAAGCGCGCGCGACCAAGCAACAGGCTGAAACATGGAATCGCTCAAAAGGCCCGCTAGCTGGCTGCGGCTATAGGGTCGGCCTTGGCCAAAGGGGGTCGATTCCGCCCGCGCCCAAATACCACCGCGATTGGCGACGGCAATCATCAGGCGTCCTTCAGGGGCGAGCAGGCGCCAGAGTTCGCGCAACAACATGCGCGGATTTTCGGCCTCCTCCAGCGCGTGGACACAAAGGATGCGGTCAAAAATCGCCTCGGTAAAAGGCATCCGATCTTCATCGCCAATACAGGCAAGGTTGGGCCCGCATGAAGGCCAGCGCTCCACCCCTTGCGTCGCCGGCATCAAAGCCGTCACCCGACGCGCCGTTGGCAGCCACGGCGTCAGAAAAGGCGTCGCATAGCCAAAGCCCAGAACGTCGAGGCCTTTGCAATCGCCCCAGGCGTCCACCATGCGGCGGCCAGCCATAGCTTGCGCCGTCTGCCCCAAGGGGCTCGCATAAAAACTTTGCAGGGCAAGGACATCAACACGCATAAGGGCTAGGATAAACCAAGTTTCTCTCTTAAAGGACAGAGATGCTTATCATTCATATGTTTCCCTGTCTGTCGGACAACTATGCCTTTCTTGTCCGCGATTCGGCCACTGGCAAAGTTGCCTGTATCGACACACCCGACGCCACCGCCATTCTGGCAGAAGCCCAGAAACTCGGTTGGCACATTGATGAAATCTGGAACACCCATTGGCATCCTGACCATGCCGGCGGCAATCAGGCGATTGAAAAGGCTTTGGGAACTGTCTCTTTGGGGCCAGAGGAAGTCCAAACACGCATCAGCCCGCTTGCCCGCGTCGTAAGACCAGGCGAAACGGTCACTTTGGGTGAAAGCAGCGCAGAAGTCATCGATGTCGGCGGCCATACGCTTGGCCATATCGCCTTTTATTTTGCGGACGATGAAGTGGCCTTTGTCGGGGATTCTTTGTTTGCGTTGGGTTGCGGGCGTTTGTTTGAAGGCACGGCGGAGCAGGCTTGGAATAGTCTCTCCCGCTTGATGGCTCTACCCGATGCAACCACCATTTATTGCGCCCATGAATATACCGCCGCCAATGCACGCTTTTGCGCGACAATTGAGACAAAGAATGCTGCATTGACCAGCCGCATCCAAGAGATCACCCGATTGCGCGCTGATAATGTGCCGACCGTGCCAACCAGCATTGGGCTGGAGCGGGCGACCAATCCGTTTGTGCGGGCAGATCTGCCCAGCGTACGGGTCGCAATTGGGGTTGCAGCGGATGCGGCACCTTATGAAGCATTTGCCCGGGTGCGGCAGATGAAGGATCAATTCTGATGCAAAGGGCATTGTCTGGCGATTTATCCGCCTCTGAGATCATCGCCTTACTTCAGATGAAGCCCCACCCAGAGGGCGGCCATTATGTTGAGACATTTCGCGACCCCAATGGGCCGGAGAATCGTGGTTTCTCAACCAGCATTTACTTCCTCCTTCAAGCTGGGGAAGTCTCGGCTTGGCACCGTGTGGATGCGGGCGAACATTGGTTTTGGCATGCGGGCGGGCCATTGGCGTTGAGCATTAGCGAGGATAGTCAAAAGGCCTATGCCCACCGCTTAGAGCAGTTTTCCTGAAAAAGGAATCGAGTGTATTCCCAAATCAGGTGTGATGTGATTCACCATTGATGTTGGTGATGGAGGCCAACATGGATGGCAAAGATACTATCGATGGATTTGAGGTCTCGCGCGATTGGTGCA
>JAJTGP010000128.1 GCA_021299265.1 Hyphomonadaceae bacterium
AGCTGAGCAGAGCGTTTCCAAGGAAGGCGACGCTGTACCCTCATCTCAAAGGGAGGTCGACGCTCGCCTACCCGTCAAGGCAGAGCCAAGTTTTGATCCAACAATCGACCGCCTCACCCCTCATGATGTCATTCTTGCGCGATGGGCGAATGGCAAGGACGCGGTAGAGCATGTTTCAGAGGCCATGGAGGCAGAACTTCGGGCTCGGGCGGATCATTTAGTCAACAACGGTCATGGGGCCGCCCAAGGCCGTGGCGTCGGGTTCAAAGCTGAAAGCTGGTATGCTCTGCGCGACAGGGACCTCAAAGCCGCCGCCCGCGAACAGTTAAGGCTCGAGCGCGGCTCAATTGGCGTGCAGCTTAATGCGTCGGAAGGCACGGTCCTCGGTCATATCGATACAGCTCTTGGCCGCCATGCCGTTATTGATCGAGGGGTGAATATCATCGCTGTTCGCGAAATACCCGGTGCGGAGCTTGCTCTTGGGCAGGTCTTAGGTGCGGGGATTGGGCGATGACTTTTGTTGTTTGGACTAGCGCCAAAACTACCACTACAATGAGGCTAGCATTCCCTCCTGGACTTTCGCGCCCTTGCGAAACAATACGAAACGGATCGCTCAAGCCGCCCTCAAAGCGGTCCCAACTGCAATTTGTTTGAAAACAAAATGTGGGTACCAGTGTGGGTACGGGGTGGTCTCATTTTTAAGTTACTGAAAAATAAGGGGAAATCGGTCGAACTGGCGGACAGAGAGGGATTCGAACCCTCGATGGGCTTGCACCCATACACGCGTTCCAGGCGTGCGCCTTCAACCACTCGGCCACCTGCCCGTTCGAAGGCGCGGGTATAAACATCGTGACAGACTAAGCAAGCCATCAATACACACAGGAGTGTAGTTGACCGCCCTTTAGGCGTTTTCGGCTAGGGGCAGATCGGCCCACGCGTCAAAATGGGCCCAAAATGCCGCCCGAATGGCATCGACTTCGTGCAGAAGCTCATGCTTAGAGCCGGCGACCACGCGGAGCTGCCCGTGTGGCACTTGGCCACAAATGCGGACATGGGCGGCATTGTCGACAATCGTCTCGCCTTCGGCACTCACCACCAAGATTGGGAGATTGATTTGGGAGAGGCGGGCGGGCGTAAAGGACGCCATGGTCTTCATCGCCTCATCCAACCAGCCATTGGTCGGTCCGGCGATCTGCAGAGCAGGCTGTTCCAGCATCAAGGCGTTATTGCGGGCAAAACGCTTCGGGTCATGGGTAACTTGGTTGCCCTCAAACGCCTCTGGCTGCCAAGTCGTCGGCAGGGATGGGGCGACATCTTTGCCTTTTCCCGTTGCCACCAAGGATTTAGCCAATAGTCCCATGCCGGGAGGGCCTAGAATGCCCCACATGGGTGCCGAAAACGCGGCCCCAACCACATTCGGGATGGCATTGGTCAACAAAGCTTCCAAGCAAATCGTGCCGCCCATGGAATGGCTCAACAAAATGCGCTTGCCGGTCAATTTATCGGAAACAGCCGCGACAGCGCGCGCCATATGGTCGGTTGCTTTGGCGAAACTATCGAGATGGCCTGCGTGGGCGGTTGCGCCCAAACGATCAGACCAGCCCTGACCGCGGTGATCCACGGTCAGAACGTTAAAGCCCCGGGCGAGGAGATCAGAAATCGTCTCCGCATATTTTTCAATATATTCGGTGCGGCCGGGCGCTAAAATCACAGACCCGCGCGGCTTATCCCCTTGGTAGGGAACAAATGCCGCGCGGATTGTTATGTCGTCAGGCCCAAGGACGCGAAAGGTCTCCAGACCTAGTAACGCGGCCACCAAAGGGTCCTGAACCACTTGCATCGGGTGCGGTTAGCCGATGATCGATTGAAGCTTCATGGCGATCGACATGTCGCCGTCCACTTTCAGCTTGCCGCTCATGAAAGCGTTCATGCCGTTCAAGCGGCCTTCAACCATGTCAACGAAATCGCCAAGTGCGATTTTCAAGGTGCAGTCTGCTGGACCATCGTCGTTGGTGACGGCATTGCCGTTCTTGCCATCGATGTGGATTTTGCCGGCGTCGCCGAAATCAAACTTCACGGTGTTGCCAAAAGCTGGCTTGGCTTCGACACGTTCTTTCATGCCAGCAGTAATTGTCGCGAGATCCATTTATTCCTCCCTGAGCGCATCCCGGAACAAGCTTGGGACGGCGCGGTGAGTCCTTACTAGACCGGGATGCGGCTGAGGGGAAGCGCTACGTAACGTCAATTGGTGCGGCTAATTCCTTGCAAATGCAGATAACGCGTGGCAACTCACGGCAATGTTAAACCAAGTCAGTCCTTTCGGCACCTTTTCCCCCTCGGCCTTTCAAAGCCGCATCATCTCTGTCGCCCGGGAGTTTGATCCGGGGCCCTTCAGCAAATTTGCCGCATCGGTAGGGAAAAGGCTGATCTTTCCGGGCCTTACTGGCCCGTTGGACTTGATGACATGGGGCGTCAAGATGCGGATTGACCCACGACGGAACGTCACCGAAAAGCGGCTCATGTTCTCCCCTTCCCGCTTCGAACTGGAGGAACGCGAATTGCTGCGTCGTGAGCTTAAGGCTGGCGACATTTTTGTCGATGTGGGGGCCAATGTCGGGGCCTATTCCCTTTGGGTTGGACCACTGATTGGACCAAATGGAAAAATTGTCGCCATTGAGCCTCAGCCAAGCGTCTTGGCCCGATTGCGTGCCAACTTTGCCCTCAACCCAGACTTTAACGCTGTGGTCTTTCCATGCGGCGCGGGGGAAGCCAATAGCGTGATGACATTGTCGGTCGGCAGTAGCAATGAAGGCGGCGCGTCGCTCGCCACGGTGGGCGGTGGGACAGACCAAGTTGAAGTCGCCGTACGCCCGCTGATCAGCATGATTGAAGAGGCTCGCCTAGAGCGCATCGACGCCCTGAAAATCGATATTGAAGGCTATGAAGATCGTGCCCTCCTGCCCTTTTTTGACCAAGCGCCGAAAGGCCTTTGGCCACGACTCTTGATTCTAGAACGCAGCGAAAAAGATTGGGCCAGCGACCTTATGGGTAAGCTCAAGGATTATGGCTATCGCCAAGCGTTTTCGACCAAACGCAATTATGTGTTGCAGCTGGCTTAGCCAGCAGCCCGCGCCATATGCTCTTCCAAGTCATATTCTTTGAGCTTGCGATAGAGGGTTGAGCGGCCAATGCCCAAGCGGCGCGCGACTTCGGTCATATGCCCAGCATAGAGGTCGATGGCATATTCGATCAGGTCGCGTTCAATCTGTTCCAGCGTGCGCAAATGGCCAGCGGGATCAAAGATGGCAACGCCATTGCCTGCCTCAATCGCGGCAGCCAACAGGTCACTATTGGCAGGCAAAGCTGGCATTTCGATTGTTGCGGACACCGCGGTCGCCTCAGCCGATGCCGAAGTGGCGGATTGAGCCGCCGGGGCATCAGAGACAAATTGCGGCAGGGCGGCCTGGACATGGGGGAAGTCTTCCGGCTGCAGGAAGTCACCATCACAGAGAACGACAGCGCGGAAAACCGTGTTCTCAAGCTGGCGAACATTGCCCGGCCAATCAAAACTTTGCAGCATGGCCAATGCCTGTGGCGTAGCACCCAGAACCCGCTTGCCTTCTTCGGCATTGATGCGGGTGACGAAATGCTTGATCAGGGCCGGAATGTCTTCCATCCGCTCCCGCAAGGGCGGAGCGTCCAGCGGGAAAACGTTCAGGCGGTAATAGAGGTCTTCGCGGAACCGACCTTCGGCAACCAGCTTTGCCAAATCCTTGTTGGTAGCGGCGACGATGCGCACATCCACTTTAACGGGACGCTTCGAGCCCACAGGGTCCACTTCGCTCTCTTGCAAGGCGCGCAGCAATTTGACCTGAATGTCCAGGGGCAGTTCGCCGACTTCGTCGAGGAACAAGGTACCGCCGTCCGCCTCTTGGAACTTACCCAAATGGCGATCATGTGCACCGGTGAATGCACCTTTTTCGTGGCCGAACAAAATGCTTTCAACGAGATTTTCGGGGATGGCACCGCAGTTGACCGCGATGATGGGGCGGCCCGAACGCTCGCTCTCGCCATGGATAGCGCGTGCAATAACTTCTTTACCCACACCACTCTCGCCCAAGATCAGGACGGGGATGTTGGAGGTTGCAGCGCGTTGACCCAGCCGGATCACTTGGCGCATCGCCGAAGCGCCCGCAACCATATCGCCAAAGGTGAAGGTGCCCGAGGCTTTCTTCTTCAGGCGCTTCACTTCACCTGACAATTCGCCAACTTTTAAAGCGTTGCGGATGGACACCATCACACGTTCTGGGCTGGCGGGCTTGACGAAGAAGTCAGTTGCACCAGCCTGCATGGCCTTCACGACCGTGTCGATGCCGCCCGAAGCGGTCAAAACGACAACGGGCAAATCATCGCGTTTGGCGCGGATCGCAGCCAGCGCTTCCATACCGGAAACACCCGGCATGATCAGGTCCAAGAGGACGACGTCGACAGCTGGGTCCATGGCTTGCGCGATGGCTTGTGCGCCATCTTCGGCAGTCCGAGTTGCAAAGCCTTGACGTTCAACGGCCCCTTGTAACAGGCGACGCTGCGACGGATCGTCATCAACGATTAGGACGGTCTTACTCATAATACCCACCAAATTCTTTATTGCCGGGTTTTCCCGGTCATGACGCCTAAAACTCAAACCGAGATTTGATGCTTCTGCGTCTGTTCAACACTGCTTCTACACGCAGGATGTAAAGGGTGACTTAAAATGGGACACTCCGGGCAAAGAAAACTGCACACAATGCCCCCTTGACCAAAACGGGTCGGAAGGTCATGCCCACGCAGCAGAAGATCACCTGATAAAGGCTAAGAGAATGTCAGTCGCACCCCTACCCGGAATTCTCGACATCGTCCCTTACAAAGGCGGTGAAGCAAAGATCCCGGGGATTGAAAATCCTTGGAAGTTGTCGTCCAACGAAAACCCTTTGGGCTGCAGCCCGGCGGCTAAGCGCGCTTATCAAGCTGCTGCGGAAGATTTAGCCACTTATCCGGACGGCGACCACCACGGCCTGCGCGCCGCGATCGCTGGTCGTTATGGCCTAGATGCTAGCCGCATCATGTGTGGCAACGGCTCTGACGAGATTTTCCAACTTTTGGGTCGGGCTTTTCTCGATCAGGGCGATGAAATTGTGCAATCCGCGCATGGTTTCTTGGTCTATCGACTAACCGCACAGCAAGCAGGTGCCAATTGTATCTCGGCCCCGGAGACCAATCTGACGGCTGACGTTGATGCGCTTTTGGCCTGTGTGACGCCCAAGACCAAAATTGTCTTCTTGGCCAATCCCAATAATCCGACAGGCACCTACCTGCCTTATTCGGAAATCAAGCGCCTGCACGCAGGCCTGCCCGAAAATGTGCTCTTGGTTCTCGATGCGGCCTATAGCGAATATGTGCAGACTAATGATTATTCGTCGGGTCTCGAACTGGCTGGGGAAGCTGGCAATGTGCTGATGACGCGCACCTTCTCCAAAATCCACGGCCTTGCTGCTGCCCGCGTCGGTTGGTGCTATGGCCCGCAAGTTGTGATTGATGCGCTCAACCGCGTTCGTGGGCCGTTCAATATCAGTGCGCCCGGCCTTGCAGCGGCAGAGGCCGCCATGCTTGACCAAGATTTTGCCAACCAAAGCGTCGCCTTTAATGCCCATTGGCTGGCCTTCTTGACCCATGAGATCCGTGCTTTGGGCCTCGAAGTGACCCCGAGTGTGGGTAATTTCATTCTGGTGAAATTCCCAAGCGATGCTGGAAAGACGTCGGAAGCCGCCGATGCTTATTTGCGGTCGCGCGGCGTCATTGTGCGCGCGGTCCGTGCCTATGGCTTAGACGCCTATTTGCGCATTTCAATTGGCTTGGAAGAGCCAAATCGCCTCACCGTTACCGCGCTTAAAGAGTTCATGGCATCCTAATGTCGGAATTGGCCCGCCATTTTGACACCTTAGCCATCATTGGGGTCGGACTCATCGGCTCGTCGCTAGCGGCTGCCGCCAAGGCGAACAAACTGGCTTCGCACATTGTGCTCTACGATCTGAACCCGGCCGTGCGCAGCCGTGTGCAGGAATTAGGGCTTGGCGATGTCGCTGAGACGGTCGAAGCTGCCGTTTCTGGCGCAGACTTGATCATCCTATGCACGCCACCCGCCACGATGGGGGCCATTGGGGCACAAATTGGCACCCACATTCAAGCCGGTGCCATTGTGACCGACGTTGGCTCGGTCAAAGAAGCCATTGTCCAGCAACTCCGACCTGTTTTGCCGGAAAGCTGCTTCTTAATCCCAGGCCACCCGATCGCAGGGGTTGAAAAGTCCGGCCCCGACGCGGGCTTTGCCACCTTGTTCGAGGGCCGTTGGGCCATTCTTACCCCGCTCGCTGACCCCCGCCCCGCCTATCAAGACGCAGTTGAGCGGCTAACCCATTTCTGGGAAGCCATGGGTGCCAAAGTCGATTGTATGGACCCAGTCCGTCATGACCAAGTCCTCGCCATGACCAGCCATTTGCCGCATTTGATCGCCTTTTGCGTGGTGGCAACCGCCCAAGATGTGGAAGCGGTGACCGATAGCGAAGTCGTCAAATATTCCGCCGGGGGGTTCCGAGACTTCACCCGCATCGCGGCTTCAGACCCGACCATGTGGCGGGATGTGTTCTTATTGAACAAGGATGCTGTCCTCGATCTCCTTGGGCGGTTTTCCGAAGATTTAACGGCTTTGCGCCGGGCCATACGCTGGGGCGATGGCGATACGTTGTTCTCAACCTTTGAACGGGCACGCACCATGCGTCGCGAGGTCATTGAGGCCGGGCAAGATACCGCCATCACCAATTTTGGCCGCGACCTGACCGCATCGGCCAAAGCCAAAGACGATGGAAAATCCGACTGAAATTTGTCGCACGTTTCACGATGGTAAACCAAACGTTAACCAGTTCAGCTTCCATGATTTGCGGGTGAAGATTCCTTGCATGATCGGGAGAAGCCCGTGCTAGCCGCCGCCAATTTTATCCTCTTTTTGGTCTATTGTGTCGCTGCCATCGGATTGGGAGCGTTTGCCTTCTATATCCAAGAAGTCAGCCTTGCTGTCTCTGTTTGTATGGGTGGATTATTGGGCGTTGCGTGCGGCTTGTTCCATCTGGCTTTCACGCCGCGCGAAGCAAGACTCGCCCGCTCTGAAAAGACCCGGATCGACAATGAATTCCAATCCTTGAAGGACATGTATGTTGCAACCCATCAAGAGATTGAAACCCTGAAAACCACGGTTGCAGAAGATGCCGCGTCCCGCGAAGCCGCTTTAGCGCGCGAAGTCCGCGAAATCGCCATGCTCCTGACGACCTATGTGCAGAAGAATGAGCGTCGGCGCGAAGCCTCCGCCGTCGAAGGCCAAAAGCTAACACCACGCCGGTCCGATCAAAATCTCTTGGCGGCTGTTCGCTCAGCCTTGGAAGAAAACCGGATTGAGCTGCATTTGCAGCCCATCGTCGCGCTGCCCCAGCGCAAAACCGTCTATTATGAAGGCTTCACCCGCCTGCGCGATCCTTCTGGCGCGGTCATTCTGCCCAGCGAATTCCTGCGCGTGGCAGAGCCTTCCGGTCTGGTTGGCGAGATCGACAATCTCCTTTTGCTGCGGTGCGTTCAGATCGCCCGCCGCCTCTTGAAGCAGGATCGGCGCATTGGCTTGTTCTGCAATATCTCGACGACAAGCTTGGGGGACGAGACCTTCTTCCCGCAATTCATCGCCTTCCTACGCGATAACAAGGATTTGGCGGGCTCAATCATTTTCGAACTGACCCGCGACTCGTTTGAGAAAATCCCGATGGCGGCCGAACGCAATATGGGTCGCCTGTTCGATCTGGGCTTCCGCTTCTCGATCGACCGCTGCGAGACCCTCGACCTCGACTTGCGCAAGCTGGAACGGATGGGCGTGCGCTATGTGAAGATTGCTGGCGATAAACTGGTGCAGCAATTGGTGGAGGCAAAAGCCGTGCCTGTAACCGGCCTCAATCGCCAGTTTGAACCCGCTGACGTCTCTGCCCTCTTCTCTCGCTATGGGGTCGAGCTGATTGCCGACCGCGTCGAGACCGAACGCACCATTGTCGAAATCTTGGAACTCGACATAGGCCACGCGCAAGGCAATCTATTCGGCAAGCCAAAATCCAGCGCCGAAGTCGTCAAAGCCAGCGAAGAAGGCCCACGCCTGCGGATGGTCAGCTAAAATCTAGCCAGCCCGACAGGTTTGGTTGATGAAGTCGCGGTGGGTTGGGAAAGTCTCCGCCGTTTGCACCATGAGCGTCTTTAAGCTGGCCAAGTGACGATCGGCTTCAACATGGGTGCGGGTATCCACCAAGGGATCATAGCCCGTCGGTTCCACAAACTGGCCCAAATAAACCGCCAACCAACTTGGATTGAGGAAGAGCTCTGGCCCATCTGACACCATGCGGCCGTATTTGCGGAAGTGTGCCATCTTATAGGTCAAAGTGTCTGGCAAGCTCATAGACGCGCAATAGCGCCAGAGCTCAGTATCATCTCGTTCGGTCGCGCAATAATGCAGGATGAGGAAATCACGAATCCGCTCCCACTCATAGGTGCTCAAACGATTGAACTCCGTCTCGAGAACCGGGTCTACAGTCTTGTCGGGGAATAGCGCGAGGAAACGAGTGATTCCGGTTTGAATGAGATGCAGACTGGTTGATTCCAGCGGCTCCATAAAGCCGGCGGCCAGACCAATCGCGACACAATTCTTGTGCCAGATCTTCTTCCGTTTGCCCGTTGTAAAGCGCAAAGGCCGCGGATCGGCCAAGGCCTCACCGTCCAAATTGGCGAGCAAAGTCCGCTCCACCTCGTCATCGGAAATAAAGCCACTGGAATAGACATAGCCATTGCCAATGCGATGCTGCAGCGGAATACGCCATTGCCATCCGGCCTCGCGCGCGGTGGAGCGGGTAAAAGGCGTAAACTCGCCGCCATGCTCGCACGGCACAGCCATCGCCCGATCACACGGCAGCCAATGGCTCCAATCCTCGTAACCAGCCTTGAGCGCGCCTTCAATCAACAAGCCACGGAAGCCAGAGCAGTCGATAAAGAAATCGCCTTCAACTTTGCGGCCGTCTTCCAGCGTCACATGGGTGATGCGCCCATCTTCGCCACCCAAGCCCACATCCGCGATCTTGCCTTCCATCCGGACGACCCCGCGTGCCTCGCTATAGGATCGCAGGAATTGCGCATAGAGCCCCGCGTCAAAATGATAGGCATAGTCAAAGGTCGATTGGATCAGACGCGGATCTTGGGTTGGCGGCGCAAAGCGACCGCGCTTAGCAACTTGCCACGCCATGGTGAATTCATCGAGCGAACCCGGGTCGCGGCCTGTCTGGCGCGCGCGCAGATAATATTGGTGCAGCGGCACCATATCAAAGTCGGCCCCATAAGTACCAAACGGGTGGAAATAGCGGTGGCCCTGGCGGCCCCAATTCACAAATTCAATGCCCAGCTTAAACGTGCCTTGGGTGCGAACGACGAAGTCTTTCTCGTCGAGGCCGAGCGAGCGATTAAAGACCTTGATCGGTGGAATGGTCGCCTCACCCACGCCAACGGTGCCGATTTCATCGGATTCTATCAGAGTGATGGCACAGCCTCGCCCCGCCGCATTGGCAATGGCCGACGCCGCCATCCAACCGGCAGACCCGCCACCAACAATCACCAAGCGCTCAAGCTTTTGGCTCTGACCCTGCATAATGCCCCCCGACCTCATCTTATGTCCCGATATAACCACAACATTCGAGATGACGAGTCTGTGTTGTTGCAACGCTGCACCAGTTTGACAACTTTGTCGCATTTACCTGCATTCGCAGCCACTTTCCCATTGCACAATCGTTGTGATTTTGTCATGTAGCTTTCCTACACGTTCACAAATAAATGATTGCTGGACGTATTTTGGATGCTGATTCAAGACTCTTGGGTCAGTTTTAGGAGCGGAATATCGTCGGGCGGCCCGCCAATTGGCTGATAACCGGCGTGTTCTGAAGGGAATCACAAGCGGGTCCGTTGCGGTCGGATCGGCTTATTTGGGAGGAACCGCGATGAATATACACACAGAATCACGCCTCGGCGTGTCGCGCGCTCGCTTGTTGGCTGGTGCAGTGTCTTCGGTTGCCCTGTTGGCGGCTATGAGCGGGACAGCCCACGCGCAAGCGGCTTCCACCACTGAAGCATCGGACAAAGACGTCGAGACCATCGTCGTCGTCGGTATCCGTCGCGGTATTGAAAACTCCATCAACGCCAAGAAAACTTTGGGCGTCATCGCCGAAGTCGTCTCGGCTGAAGACATCGGCAAGCTGCCAGACGTCTCCATCGCAGAATCCTTGGCACGTTTGCCAGGTGTGGCTGCGCAACGGATCGACGGTCGCGCTTCGCAATTGTCGGTTCGCGGCCTTGGCCCCGACTACACCACCACCCTGTTGAACGGCCGCGAGCAAGTCTCGGTTGGCGACAACCGCGGTGTTGAATTCGACCAATATCCATCGGAATTGTTGGGCGGTGCAGCCGTCTACAAGACCCCAACCGCAACCCTGTTGGCACAAGGTGTCGCCGGTACGGTTGATTTGCAAACCATTCGCCCGCTGAAATTTGGCCGACGTCAGTTCGCAGTCGGGGCGCGTTATGAGCAGAACGATCTGGGCGCTCTGAACGCTGGCACTTCGGAAAATGGCAACCGCGTCTCGCTCGCCTATATTGACCAATTCATGGACGGCAAACTGGGTATTGCTTTGGGCTATGCCCATATGGAATCGCCTTATCAGTCCAACCGTTATGAAGCTTGGGGCTATCCTACCAATGGCGCAAACTTCATCATTGGCGGTGTGAAGCCTTATGCATTGTCCGGCAACATTACCCGCGATGGGTATATGGGTGTTATCGAATTCCAGCCATCTGAAACTTTGACTCTGTCTTTGGACGGCTACTATTCGAAGTTCAATGACGATCAAATCTTGCGCGGCATCGAGCTGCCACTTTGGTGGTCGGGCGCTCAATTGCAGCCCGGCGCGGTTGTCACCAACGGTATAACCACCTCCGGCCAATTCAACGGCGTGAAGGGCATCATCCGCAACGACATCCGTGCGCGTGAAGCTGAACTGGCTGCTTTGGCTGGTAAGGTTGAGTGGCAGATCAGCCCGAAAGACTCCGTATCTTTCGACCTCAGCTGGTCGAAGGGTGATCGCACCGACACAGACATCGAATCCTACTCCGGTACGGGTCGTGGTTCGGCCGGTGCAACTGACAATCTGGCATTCACAACCGCTGAAGCAGGCCGCTTGGTATTCAAGCCAACCCTCAACTATGGCGACTACAACACCATCAGCCTGACTGATCCAGGTGGCTGGGGCCAAGCTGGCTATTACAAGGCGCCAGGCACGGTCGACGAACTCAACACCCTGAAAATTGCTGCAAAGCATGAGTTTGATGGCGATAAGGCGATCAAATCGGTCGATTACGGCATTGGCTATTCCGATCGCAGCAAAGAAAAGACCGTCAACGAATGGTTCTTGGATTTGGCTGGTGGCGCAAACAGCGTTTCGATCCCAACTTCGGCCCGCGTCGGCCAAACCAATCTTTCCTGGTTGGGCTTGGGCAATGTGGTCAGCTATGACCCACGTGGCTTCTTGGGCACCATTTACTCATTGCGGGCAAACACTGCTGCAGACGTTGCCATCAAGAGCTGGTTGGTTGAGGAAACCCTCATCACCGCATTTGCGAAGTTCAATGTCGACACTGAAGTTGGCAGCATACCTCTGACAGGTGATTTCGGGATCCAAGTCGTCAATACGGATCAAAGCTCGACCGCGCGCGGCCGCAGCAACTCGACCGCCACTTTGGTCACCAAGACCGAAGGTGCCAACTACACCTATGTTCTGCCCAGCATGAACTTGGCCTTCGCTTTGGACAATGATGCGAAAATCCGCGTTGCTTTGGCCCGCACCATGTCGCGTCCTCGTATGGACCAGATGAATGCAGCCTTCAGCTACAGCTATGATAACTCCATCGTTCCAAACCGCGGCACACGTTGGTTCCAGAACTCGGGCAACCCATTGCTGCAGCCAATCTTGGCTCAAGCTGTGGACGTCAGCTATGAAAAGTACTTCGGTCGTCGCGCCTACTTCGCAGTGGCAGGCTTCTACAAGAACTTGGAATCCTGGATCGTCGACAGCGTGGAGCGTCCATTCGATGCAACCGGCCTGATCGTGCCAACCGGCGCACCTGCAAGCCCAACCAACATTGGTATTGCAAGCTCGCCAGGCAATGTGAAGGGTGGCTTCATCCGTGGTCTCGAATTCACGGCATCATTCCCATTCGATCAGTTTGTCCCAGCCCTTGAAGGCTTTGGTGCAAACTTCAGCGCGACCTATAATGACAGCAGCATCAAGCCAATCGCTGGCCAGCCTGCAACCAAGGTGCCCGGTCTGTCAGAGCAGATCTTCAACACCTCGGTTTATTATGAGCGCTATGGCTTCCAAGCCCGCTTGAGCAACCGCTATCGTTCGGACTTCACCGGTTCGGTCGTGGCCTTCGGTGCCAACTTGGAAACCCGCAGCATTCAAGCTGAATCGGTTCTGGATGGTCAGATTGGTTACACCTTCCAATCGGGTCCTTTAAACAATCTGTCGATCTTGTTCCAAGTGAACAACATCACCGACGAGCCATTCACCACCCTGATCAACGATGATGAGCGTCTGGTGAAAGACTACCAAGAATATGGTCGCACCTTCTTGGTTGGTGTGAACTACAAGTTCTGATCTTGAAAGATCGGTAACATTATAACCCCCGTCGGCCTGCGCTGGCGGGGGTTTTCTATGTTGTGATTTGCCCCTGCCCACGGCCTATGTCAGGCACGTGTTGGTGTGGCGAGGAGAACTGGTTTGGAACCTCAGGCTGTTGAGAAGATTGTGATTGTGGGCGGTGGCACCGCGGGCTGGATGACAGCCAGCGCGCTGTCAAAGGTCTTGGGCCCGCGCGTCAACATCCGCCTGATTGAGAGCGAAGAGATCGGCACCGTCGGCGTGGGTGAGGCCACGATCCCCCAAATCAATATCTTCAATTCGATCCTTGGCATTGATGAGAATGATTTCGTCGCCAAGACGAATGGCACGTTCAAACTTGGCATTGAGTTCGTCAATTGGCATCGTCAGGGTGAGCGCTATATGCATGCTTTTGGCGGGATTGGGCGCAACCTGGGTTTTGTTCCCTTCCATCAATACTGGATGCGGCAGAACCTAGCTGGCAAAGAAACCTCGCTTTGGGATTATTCGGCGGCAACCAAGGCCGCCTATGCCAACAAGTTTGATCGGCTCGAACGATTAGGGGCCTCCCCCCTTCCCGGCCCGACTTGGGCATTTCAATTTGATGCGGGCCTTTATGCCCGCTATTTGCGCGGCTATTCTGAATATCATGGGGTGAAGCGGACTGAGGGCAAGGTTCGTTCGGTTGAACTCGATAGCCTCTCGGGCTTCATTCAATCGGTAACGCTAGAAAGCGGTGAAGTCGTTTCAGGCGACCTTTTCATCGATTGCTCTGGCTTTCGCGGCCTCTTGATCGAAGGCGCCCTGCAGACTGGCTATGAGGATTGGTCAAACTTCCTACCCTGTGATCGCGCCCTCGCCGTGCCCTGTGAGTCCGTTCAACCTTTGACGCCTTATACACGGGCAACCGCCCGTCATGCTGGCTGGCAATGGCGCATCCCACTGCAGCATCGCATTGGCAATGGCCACGTCTATTGCAGCGCCTTTACCAGCGATGAAGAAGCCGAACGCGTCTTGATGTCCAATCTCGACGGCAAGCCACTGGCCGATCCAAGGCCGCTGAAGTTTGTCACGGGCCGACGCAAGAAGCTGTGGAATAAAAATTGTATCGCTGTTGGCCTGGCCAGCGGCTTTATGGAGCCGTTGGAATCAACCTCGATCCATCTGATCCAATCAGCTGTCAGCCGCCTGATCAATCTCTTTCCAACCAAGGCCTGTGACACCGTCTTGAGCGATGAATATAACCAGCAAGCGATCGAGGAATATGCGCTGATCCGCGACTTTTTGATCTTGCATTATCACGCCAATGAACGCACCGACTCCCCCTTCTGGCTCCATTGTCAGAACATGGCCATCCCCGACAGCCTGAGCCACAAGATTGAGCTCTTCCGCAAAACTGGCCGGATTGAGCGGCGCGCCAATGATTTGTTCGCCGAGCCCAGCTGGCTGCAAGTGCTGCTCGGCCAAGGCATTCGGCCTGAGAGCTACCACGCCCTTGCGCGCGACCTATCCGACGAAGACCTCGACGGTTTCTTAGGCAATGTTTCGACCATCATCACCAAAGCAGTCGAGCATATGCCCAGCCATGAAGACTTCATTGCCCGCAATTGCCGGGCACCAGTTACCTAATCTTACTATCAATACAGAGTTCAATTTTAGCCCTAGAAGGATCGCAAACATGTCTGGCCAGTCTCTCAAGAAACATCTCTGGATCGGTCTGGGCAGTCTCATGGCAAGTGTCGGTGCGCCGGCATTCAGCCAAGAAGCACAGAAGCCCAGCCTGCGGGCCGAACTTGCCGGACCATCCGCTATTTGGTTGCACCTCGAAGGTGCAGAGCGCACCTTTAATCCCGCCGATTGGCGCTTGCTCGACCAAACCAATCAAGAGGTGGCTATCGCTTCGATTTTGCCGAACGATCTTAAGACGGCTCTTCTAGTTCCGGCCCAGCCGATTGATATCCGGGCATCTTACCGTCTGGAGTTGAAGACAAAGGGCATCAGTGCACGCGTGCGCCCAGATGCGTGGTTCCGCACGCTTTATTCGCCCAAGCCCTTAGGGGCCAATATTGCCGCGGACGGCCAGTCCACACACTTCGCCGTCTTCTCGCCGCGCGCTGAGAAAGTCCGCCTCTATCTCTATGATCAGGCTGATGCCAAGCCCGAAGCGGCTAAGCGCGTTGTTGACATGGTGCGCGACGAATCTGGGCTTTGGGAAGTAACGCTTGAAGGCAATTTAGCCGGCAGCTTTTATGATTTCACCGTGCATGGAAAGCCCGGGCCCGGCCGCTATTTTTATGAGACCAATCCGGTCCACATATCCGACCCCTATGCCCGGTCCAATGCGGAATCTTACGGCAAAAGCCGGGTGATGGCGAAGACAACACCGGCAACTCCTCTCGCTAAGGGTCGCCCGAAGATGGAAGATGTGGTGGCCTATGAAGTCCATATCGAGGACTTCACCCGCCAATTGCCAGTTGCCGACGATCTGAAAGGCACCATCCCAGCCTTCACAATTCCGGGCCTGCGCAGCAAGACTGGCCAGAAAATCGGCTTTGACCATATTGTCGATTTGGGCGTGAATGTCGTCCATCTGCTGCCGATGCAGGAATTCCTGCACTACCCAAAACCTGAATGGCAGGCCGCTTTTGGCAATGATCCTGAAATGAAGCGCCTTGGTGTCGCCGACCTCAGCTATGAGTGGGGCTATCGCACGACCCACGCCTTTGCGATTGAAAACACCTATCGGAAAAAGGGCACAGAATTTGGGGCGGAGCGTGAGCAATTCCGCGATTTGGTTCAAGCCTTCCATGATCGTGGCATTGCCGTCATCATCGACATCGTTCCAAACCACACGGGCGAGAACATGGACGGCCGCAACATGCTGTTCAATTTCAACGTGCTGGACCGTGACTATTATTACCGCACCAGTGATTCAGGTCAGCATATTGGTGTCTTTGGCAATGAGGTGAAGACCGAAGATCGTCCGATGACCCAGCGCTGGATCATCGACCAGGCCAAGTCCCTCATTGACGAATTTGGCATTGATGGGTTCCGCATCGACTTGGCAGGTCAGATCGATGAGCAGACCCTGATCGCGCTGCGTAAGGCCGTCGGCGATGATGTTATCATATATGGCGAACCTTGGATCGATGTCTCAGACCCAATCGTGCGGGCTAATCCCGATTGGGACTGGTATAAGGAAGACGCGCCGATCACCTTCTTCCAAGATGATACACGCAATGCCTTGGTCGGCTCCCCCTTCCGCTTGCAGGATAAAGCGACAGATCGGGGCTATGCCGGTGGCAATGCCAGCCAACGCAGCCAAGCCATGCTGGCCATCACCAATGGCTGGAAGGAAGAGGCCCAATCGACCAATCGTGGCATCAATTACGCCGATATCCACGACAATTGGACTTTGGCCGACCGCTTTGCCGTCAAGGATTGGAACGGCCTAGAAGGTGTTGAAGAAGGCCCCTACCGCGTGGCGGCAGGCCTGCTGCTGACCAGCCTTGGACCCATCGTTCTTCACGGTGGGTCTGAAATGCTGCGCTCGAAGGGTATGGTGGGCACTGAGGAAATCATCCGCCAAACCGCAACTGGCCCGATCTACTTCAAAGGTCGTCAAGACACATACAACGTCCGTACACCGAATGAGTTTGTGTGGTCAGATCTTGACCGGTCTAAGAAATCTGGTGCGCCAAATGATTTTGTCGCCATGAACCAATGGTGGCGCGGTCTCATCGCCTTCCGCAACAGTGATGTGGGCCGTGTTTTCCGCACCGCCAAGGCCCCAGCGCCAGACTATATTCAATGGCTCACGCCAGATGACCCGAACCTGTTGGGCTATGTGATTGATCAGAAGGTTTTGGTCTTGACCAATGTCGGAGCCAAGCCTGCCACCTTCGCATCGGTCCAATTGCCCGAAGGGCGCTGGCAAAAGATCGCCGACGGGCAAAAGATCGACCACGTCAAAGGTGTTCGTGGCAAGGATGCCAAACTCGTCGGCGGCCAAAGTCTTACCCTCGACAGCCCCGCTCAGACCCTACAAATCTGGGTGCGCCAGACAGACTAAAGGATGAAACCATGGATCGTCGAACACTTATTGCTGCCACAGGTGGACTTATGGCTTCTGCCCTCATCGCGAATACATCCGACGCCAGCGAGGCGATGATCATCCGATACGAAGCAATGCCCAGCCGCTATACCGCCGCGCGCAATGTAAGCGTCTGGCTGCCAGCAGATTATGGCAAGTCCAATCGTCGCTACCCCGTTCTCTACATGCATGACGGTCAGAATATTTTCGGCGCAAGCCATGCTTATGGTGGGCAATCTTGGCGCGTTGATCTGGCGATGGAGGCCCGCCAACGCGCCGTTGCGGGCAGTGATGCGATTGTGGTCGGGATATGGAACACCTCGACCCGCCGCCAAGACTTCTCCCCCGCTGGCGTCGAGGCCGCGATGGACGACAAGCTTCGTGCACGGACGGCTGCGGAGCACGAGGGGCCCGCCCTCAGCGATGACTATCTGCGTTTCTTGGTTGAAGAACTAAAGCCAATGATTGATCGCGATTACCGCACCAAGCCGGGCAAAGCCTCCACCTTCATCATGGGGTCCAGCATGGGCGGGCTGATTTCGCTCTACGGCATTTGTGAATATCCAAAAGTGTTTGGCGGCGCGGGCTGTCTGTCGACCCATTGGACCCTATTGAGTGCCGCGGAGAGCTATAGCAAGCCAGACCTTGAAACCCCGGCCATGATCCAGGCCTTTGCCACTTACCTCAAGCGCAAATTGCCAAAAGCGGGTCAGAACAAAATCTGGATGGATCATGGCACGATCAATCTCGATAGCTTCTACCAGCCCTATCAGCTGGCCATGGACCAAGTCTTTCAGGACCTTGGTTGGCAGCAAGGCAAGGACTTTGAAAGCCGGGTCTATGAGGGTGCGGACCACAATGAAGCGTCATGGCGCGCCCGGCTGCACGATCCACTCACCTTCCTGATGGGCTAGTTGCTCTGGCTTCACAGCATCTTTTGCTGCGACCCGAGGGTGCACGCCTTCCCAAGGCCGATAAATGCAATATGCTCTCTCTAATCATAATCAAAATAGGGGAGCGCAGCGCCAATGGATGTTGAGAAACTGATGTTTCGGACCGGCTTGATGTCGGGGGAGCGTATACTTGTAACCGGCGGCGGCACCGGCCTCGGCAAAGAAATGGCCGAAGCCTTCCTCGCCCTTGGCGCGACGGTCTATATTCTGGGCCGCCGCGGCGCAGTCCTTGAAGAGACGCGCGACGAGCTGATGGGACGCCATGGTGGCAAAATCGTCGCTTTGCCCTGCGACATCCGCAACGCCGAAGCCATCCGCGAAACCATTGATTTGATCTGGGCAGATGGCGGCGCGCTAACCGGCCTCGTTAATAACGCGGCGGGCAATTTTATCTCCAAGACGGAAGATCTCTCGCCACGCGCCTTTGATGCCATCGCCAATATCGTCTTCCGTGGCACGTTTTATATGACGCTCGACATTGGCAAGCGTTGGATTGCCGAAGGCAAGAAGGGCAATGTGATCAATATTCTGACGACTTGGGTGTGGAATGGCTCAGCCTTCACCGTCCCGTCGGCCATGTCGAAATCCGGTGTTCGCGCTATGGCAGAATCGCTCGCCGTAGAATGGGGCCGCTATGGCATCCGCTTCAACAATATCGCGCCCGGCCCCTTCCCGACCAAGGGCATGACCGACCGTTTGTCGCCCGGTGCCAGCATGGAAAGTGCCGAGCGTTCGGCAAACCCCATGGGCCGGGTTGGGGAGATGACCGAGCTCGCCAATCTCGCCGTGTTCCTGATGGCCAAGGGTGCGCATTATGTGAATGGTCAGACGATTGCGATTGATGGGGCAGCCTATCAAGCCACGGGCGGCAATTTCTCAGGCCTGCGCGCTTGGGATGATGCGCAATGGGAAGCTGTGCGATCCATGATCAAGGCCAGCAATGACAAGGATAAGGCTGCACGCACGGTATGAGCCTTATCCCCCTTATTCTCGACTGTGACCCCGGCGTAGACGACGCGGTCGCTTTAGCACTCGCCTTTGGTGCACGCGACCGCCTCTATCTGTTGGGCATAACAACCACGGCAGGGAATGTCGCCTTGGCCAAAACCACGCGCAACGCCTGCCTGATCCGAGAGGTAGCGGGTCGCCAGGACGTGCCGGTCCATGCGGGCTTGGCGAAGCCGCTTGTCCGCGCGCCGATCTCAGCCGATGACTTTCATGGTCCAGAGGGCCTAGGTCATTATCCAAGCATAGAGCCCATTCTCGGCCCAGCCTCAAGCGATGCCATTAACTTCCTTATACAGACGATCAATTCGGCCCCTCCCAACACAATTCGTCTCGCCGTGACTGGCCCAATGACGAATATCGCGGCCTTAATCCAATCAGCCCCGGAAACGGCGCGGCGCCTTCAACAAATCGTCCTTATGGGCGGCGCGAGGCGCGAAGGCGGCAATATCACGGCGTCGGCCGAATATAATATTTACGCAGACCCAGAGGCCGCCGACATTGTTTTCAAAAGCGGATGCAATCTTATCATCTTTGGCCTCGATGCGACCCACCAAGTGCGTGGCACACGGGCTTGGGTAGACGCGATCACGGCTTTGGGCACGCCCATCGCGAAACTGGCGGCAGAAATGCTGGCTTTCTCGAACGCTCTGCCATCCAATCTCATGGATACGTCCGAGCCCGATCAACCGGCCACAGGCGCGCCCCTGCATGATCCGTGCGTGATTGCCTATCTGTTGGCACCAGAAGCCTTTCAGCTGCGGCCTTGTCGGATTGACGTGGAAACCGAAAGCCAATTGACCCGCGGCCATACGGCAGTTGAATTCCGCGAAACGGTTGCGGGGGCGTTTAATGCGAACTGGGTTTCAAAAGCCGATGCCGAGGCTGTCTTGTCCTTGCTGCTGAGGTATTTGGCATGAAAAGCCCACCCCGCATCCGCGTCATCGGCTCCATCAATCTCGATATTGTCGCGCGCGTCCATGCGTTGCCCAGACCCGGCGAGACCGTCAGCGGCGGCGTCTTGGCGCATTATCCGGGTGGGAAAGGCGCAAACCAAGCGTTAGCTGCGCGAAAACTGGGGGCGGAGGTTTCCATGTTTGGCTGCGTTGGCAAGGATGGAGCGAGCGAGCAGGCTTTGGCGCTCCTCAAGTCAAATCAGGTCGATCTACAAGGCGTAACCATCTTGAGCGACGTGGCGACTGGGGTCGCACTTATTGCGGTAGACGCCAAAGGCGAAAATCAAATCGTTGTGGCACCGGGTGCCAATGCCTTTGTTTCGGCGAGTACTCTGGCAGATTTGAGGGGCGATTATGATGCGACCTTGTGCCAGCTCGAGCTACCCATCGAGACCATCGCCTATCTCGCCGACACAGTCACAGGTCTTTTGTGCATCAATCTGGCTCCGGCCCAGGCCCTGCCCCAGAGGATTTTAGACCGGGCAGACATTCTGGTCGTGAATGAAACCGAGGCCGCCTTCTATGGCGATCAACTCAATAGCTCAAAAGCCCTGATCATCCAGACCTTGGGGGCGGCAGGGGCTGTGGCCCTCCAAGGCGGCAAAGAGATTGCGCGCAGCGCCTCGCCTGCCGTTGTGCCTGTGGATACGACTGGTGCTGGCGACACGTTTGTCGGGGCCTTTATGGTCGCCTTCTTATCCGAAGGCTCGGTCGCCAAAGCCTTGGCCTATGCCTGTGCTGCAGGCGCGGCAGCTACCTTAACAGCTGGCGCGCAAACTTCGATGCCGAGCCGGGATCAAGTCGAGGCCTTGCTGGGCGCAACTGCCTAAGGCCAGCGCCTTGGCCTTCAAACCAAGGTCCAAGTCGTCCAAAATTGCGTATTACCCATCATGACGCAGACAGGCTTTCAGAACATCATCATCCTTGGTGCCAGCGGCGCAATCGGAAGCGCATTAATCCGTATACTGCTGACAGCATCCGGCACAGAGCGGCTGTTTGCACTCAGTCGCAAGCCAACTGAAAGTGCCGACCCCCGCGTGACGAATATCGCGATGGATCTTGAGGATGAGGAAAGCTTGAGAACGGCGGCGGCGGCCTGCCAGCTTAAGGGCGGGATAGATCTGATCATTAACACGATTGGTATCCTGCATGAGGGCGAGCCTATTCGCCCGGAAAAGGGTTTGAGAGAGCTTGATCCTGAAACCATGGCCCGCTTGTTCCGCATCAATACGATTGGGCCAGCACTGGTGTTAAAGCACTTTTCGCCTTTGCTGGCGCGTGACCGGCGCGCCATCATGGCCTCACTCTCAGCCCGTGTGGGTTCAATCAGCGACAATAAGACCGGAGGTTGGTACAGCTATCGTGCGTCAAAAGCGGCCCTAAACCAATTGATCCGCACCGCTTCGATTGAACTGGCCGCCCGCCGCCCACAGGTGATTTGCGTCGGTCTGCACCCTGGTACGGTCCGCAGCGCCATGTCCGAACCCTTCTTGCAGCGCTATACCAAGAATGAGATTTTTGAGCCGGATACGGCGGCGGCAGCCCTGTTATCAGTATTGGCTGAACTAACCCCCGCACAAACAGGTCGAATATTTGCTTGGGACGGGCAGGAAATTCAGCCCTAAACTGGCAGGCAAAAGCAATTGCCACTTTGGTTCTGCTAGCACTTCCTATAGGCTTTCCCGAAACCAAGAGGAGGATGGGATGGCACACCGCACAATCACTGGCAAAATTGCCTATACCTCAAAGAAGCCGCACATGATGGATCAGGCGCGCGGCGAAGAGGATTTTCGCTTCACCCATCATGGCGATGGCCAAACCACGCTGCGCGCCCATTGTTTTATCGCAGAACCCGACCCCAGCGTGATGCGCGACATCATCTATTCCATTGACGCCAGTCGTCGCCCGATGGATTGCCATGTCCGTCTGACTGTTGGTGATAAATTCATGGGCACGGGCTGGTTCCGCTTTGGCGACACCTTTATTGAGTGCGAAAGCTATGGGCCGACGATTGGCCGTGTATCGCAGCGGGTGGAACTAACTGCTCCCCTTGATGGCTTTGGCACCCACCCTATTGTGGCTGACGGCTATTTTCTAAGCTTGCATGATTGGGAAACCAAAAAGCGACACACGTTTAATATGTATCTGCCCTCCCCCGATCATCGCGGCGCAACGCCGCCCTTCTTGGCACCCGTGCGGATCGACGGGCTTTATCTGGGCACGGAGGAAATCACGGTCAAAGCCGGGACCTTCCAAACCCGCCACTTCCAATTCCTCGATGATGGGTCGAGCGGTATGAGCAGTGAGCACCCAGTCTATGACGTCTGGATCACCGACGACAGCGACGCCATCTTTGTTCAAGGCGGCGTGGGTGGCTATATGCAGACTTGGTATGAGTTGGTCGAACTGAAGCGCTAACTGACCTTGAAAGGTGTAAGCGTCGTGATGATGGTAAGGCTTTGGTCCACCACCTCAACAACGCCCAATTCATAAGGATCAGGAGCGGTGAAGGATACGCCGCGCGCCGTGACAGGCTCTAAGCAGAAAAAGCCCGCTTGCGGGGGTGTATAAAGCTGTAAACGGGTACAGGGGCACGGGGTATCACCCACCAGAAAAGATGCGCCCACCTCAACGCCATGTTCCGCCCATTTAATCCATGCACGGCCATTCCAGCCCTCAAAGCAATGATCCAGATCAAGGCTCGTTGCAGCGACCCCGTTTGCCAGATGGTCCACGACTGGCGGGCGGGCCAAATGGCTGGGGAGCGCTTCGCCCGTGATCTCCCAAAGCTGTGCGGCGTCAAATTGAATCTCAGCCCCGTCGGACAGGAAGTAAGGATGCGGGCCCAGCGAAGACGGAAATGGACGCGCATCCCGACTGGTCACAGACAGCCTGACTTCCACATGGCCTTCAAACAGATGAAAGCGCTGACGGCTCTCAAAAGCCCAAGGCCAGTTGGTGTCCCCCGCATGATCCAAGCCAATCTCGATTGACGTTTCATCTTGGGCGACAACCGACCACGGCGTGCGCCAGCCAATGCCATGTAGGGGATGGGCACCGCCTGCCATATTAGGCGGAATATGGGTTGAGACATCGCCCCAACGAAACACCCCATCCACGATCCGGCTAGCATAAGGTGTCATCGGAAAGGACGAGAGGCCCAATGGGTCGCGCGCCGCCACAGCCCCAGCCAAAGCGGGCCGCAGCACGGGCTTACCCTGCCAATCTAGCCGCGCAATCCCGCCACCTGCCAATGGCGCAATCGACAGATCAAAGCCGTGGGCGGAGAGTTGAAGAAGCTCGCCTGTCATCAATGCCCCTTAGGTCGCCCGTGCAATCCGCATAAGGTTGGTGCCGCCTTTGGTACCAAACGGAAGGCCAGCCACGATCACAATGCGGTCGCCTGATTTAGCTGTGCCGACCTTCGACGACATGGCCGAAGCAACGGTCGCCATATCTTCTACGTCTTTGGGGTCCTTGGTGACGCGCGACTCAAGGCCCCAGACCAAAGCCAGCTTGCGAGCGGTGCGAATGCTAGGCGTCAGCACCAGAACCGGCTGCAAGGGCCGTTCACGCGCGACGCGCAGCGCCGTGGTACCTGTGGCGGTAAAGGCGACAAGACAGGCAGCCTTTGAGGCATTGGCCGCGGTGCGAGCAGCAGCCGAGACGGCATCAGGTACCGCACTTTCTGGATTGGCGTGCTCCGCGTCCATCAGGCCCGGCCAGCGCGGGTCGGATTCAACCCGCTCGGCGATCCGGCTCATGACGGCTACCGCTTCCATCGGGAATTGCCCGGCGGCGGTTTCAGCTGACAGCATTAGCGCATCAGTGCCCTCATAGACCGCATTGGCGACATCACTGGCCTCAGCGCGGGTAGGCGCGGCTGCGGAGATCATGCTTTCCAGCATTTGTGTGGCCACAATCGTCGGTACACCACGTTCCCGCGCCATGCGCAGGATCAGTTTCTGGGCGACTGGCACATCTTCCGGCGCCAATTCCACGCCCAAATCCCCACGCGCGACCATCACTCCGTCGCAATAGTCCAAAATCTCGGCCAAGCTTTCAAGTGCGGCGGGCTTTTCAATCTTGGCCAAGCAGGCCGCCTTGCCATTCACCAGCTTGCGAAGCTCTGCCATGTCTTCAGGCCGCTGGACAAAGGACAGCGCAACCCAATCCACGCCGAGGCTTAAGGCAAACATGAGGTCTTTGCGATCTTTGTCTGTCATGGCCGAAATCGGCAGAACGGCTGTTGGTACGTTCACACCTTTGCGGTCAGAGACCGGGCCAGGCTGAATGACCTCCGTGTGCGCCCAGTCAGGACCATGTTCCAGCACGCGCAACCGTACCCGACCATCATCAATCAACAGGTCATCACCGGTTTTAAGCGCCGCAAAAATCTCTGGGTGTGGCATGCAAGCACGATTAACGTCGCCCGGCGTCGGGTCGCGGTCGAGGCGGAAGTTCGCGCCTTTCAGCAGTTGCACCTTACCTTCGGCAAATGTCCCGAGGCGGAGCTTTGGGCCTTGCAAGTCAGCCAGAACGCCAATCGGCCGCCCTGTCGCCTTCTCGGCGGCGCGAACATTATTATAAGCCTCTGCATGATCTTCATGACTGCCGTGGCTGAAATTCATGCGAAACACATCAACACCGGCTTGCGCCAAAGCGAGAGTCATTTCCGGTGAGCGACTAGCAGGGCCAAGCGTGGCAACGATCCGTGTACGGCGATTACGGATCATGACTTTTTGAACCCGGCTGCGATGCGTGCATTGGCTTCAATGGTGGCAAAGTCGCCTGCACCAATCATCTCCGGCGTCGCGATCCAAGTTCCGCCCACGGCGATGACGTTCGGCAAAGAGAGATAGCTTTCGATCTTATCAGGCGTTACCCCGCCCGTTGGGCAGAAGCGCGCGTCAGGCAAAGGCCCGGCAAAACTTTTTAGAGCGGCCGCCCCACCCGATTGCTCAGCCGGGAAGAACTTCAAAACGCCAAAGCCTTCTTCCAAACGGCTCATAATTTCGGTCGCCGTGGCCACGCCCACCATCACATTGGCATCGGCCTTTAGAAGTGCCGCGCGCAATCCGGGGCTTGATCCCGGCGTCACAATGAAATCCGCCCCAACTTTAAAGCAGGCCTCGACATCGCCCTCACTCAATACGGTTCCGGCGCCAATCAACAGGTCCGGCGCAGCGGCTTTCATCAAAGCGATGGCTTCCAGCGCGACCGGGGTACGCAGCGTGACTTCAAGGTTCTTCAGGCCACCCGCCTGCAGGGCCAATGCGAGGCCTTCGGCTTTGTCGAGGTCGGCAATCGTCAGGACCGGAATGAGTGGGGCGGCTCTCAATTGGGATGCAAAGCTGGTCATCGACCTCTCCTAGACGAAAAATTAAAAAGGGTGCTTGGGGGCAAAGAAGGCAGCACCTTCCAAAGCGGCAAAAGCGTTACGGGCCCGACGAACCGGAATCCCATTTAGATAGCCGCTGATGGGACCGCGCTCTAACAGGCGGGCCACAAATTCAGATGTGCGCATAAAGGGTGCCAAGGCTTCCGAAACGCCGCCCGCAATCACACAGCCACCCCGCGCGCCGGTTGCCAGAATGGCGTTTCCGGCAAAGGTGGCTAAGGACTGGATCATCACTTCAACCGCTTCGACCGCAGACGGATCATCGCCTGCAATCGCGGCCGGGCCAATCTCGTCACCACCCTTCAAGCGGGCGACCCGCCCCTCGAGCTTTGCGATCGCCTTATAGAGACGGTCGAGACCCAAGCCAGAGACGAGGTTTTCATAGCTGATGTACGGCAGGTCCTCGGCGACGACTTCGAGAATCTGCCGCTCCCGCGCGGAGACAGGCGCATAGGCCTGATGGCCGCCTTCGGTCGAAATGACAGACCAATCCCGGCCATCGGGTACCAAGAGCGCCATACCAAGGCCGGTGCCCGGCCCCAAAACCACGATAGGGGCACCGGGTTGGGCCTCGCCCTCAATCAGAACCTCAAAAGCGTCTTCATTGTTGGAAGGCACGGCGCGCGCTTGGGCCGCAAAGTCATTGACCAAGGTCACATTCTGGAAGCCAAAGCGGGCTTTGGTTGCCGAAGCCGATACCACCCAAGAGGAATTGGTGAAGTGAACCTCGTCAGCACCCGTTGGCCCGGCCAGCGCAAACACGGCCGAAGACGGCAAAGTACGGCCCTCTGCCTGCCAAGCTTCAATCGCCTCTTCCAAACTCGGGAAGGAAAGCACGGGCATACGTTCGACGTGTGAGAGTTCGACTTGGCTGTTGGAATCAATGTGTGCAATGGCGAGGCGCACAT
>JAJTGP010000169.1 GCA_021299265.1 Hyphomonadaceae bacterium
ATCGAGAGCCTTGGGCGCAATTGCGCGAATTTCAACAGCCAGTTCAACCGCTGCAGGGCCTCCCACCAACACAGGCTGAATGCCACGGGCTTCCAGCGCTAAGGCCAATTCGCCATAGCGCGCGGTCGGCCAACGCTTTGTCGGCTCTGCTGCAGAGCCTTCAGGGGCCAGAAAGGCAAAGGGCTCGCCAATGCCGTGATGGCGCGGGGTCAGTTTCGTGTGATCCTTCACCACTGATTCGACCCAGTCGAGGTCCGGCAAGGGCGAGAGACCAGGCGCAAACCCCTCTTTCGGGCCAACGCCACAAGTCATGAGTTGCTCTGCATGGCGGTCGAGGCGGTGCAAAGTCAGACGGGTGCGGTCAACATGGGGATGCGAGCAACCAACAGCCCCACCCGACCACTTGGGTTGCAATGGCCACATCAGCTTAAACAAGGCGTCGCTCTCGGCGCTATTGGTCAAATCATAGACCATGGCATAGCGCTCTTGATGCAGCGACCAGATGAACTTGGCTTTGTCGACCAATTTGGTTTGCGGCCAACGCACGTCGACCCGGTCGACAAAGGGTGACTTCGACAGAAACCGCACATTGCCACGCTGGGTCAATACGGTGATTTCGGCATCGCGGTGATGGGCACGCAACATCGCCAGTGGGGCCAGCGCCAAGACCGCATCGCCCAAACTACCCAAAACTATAACTAAGATCCGCTCCGGGTTCACGTCTGTTCCTGTCACTTCTATGGTTCGACCAGTCGCTGGTACAGCGAAACTGTGGCCGATTGTAGGGAGCGGGTCGTAAATCGCGACCGCACCCGCATAGCCCCCGCAGCGCCCATCGTCGCCGTTTCAGCCGGTGACAGCGCCAAGAGTCGGCCTATACAATCGGCCAAGGCCTTACCATCCCCGGCAGGGCTCAGAAACCCCGTTACCCCGTCTTCCACAGTTTCGCGCGCACCGCCAAGGTCCGAGGCAATCACCGGCAAGCCCATCGCCTGTGCCTCTGCGGCAGTGCGGCCAAAGGCCTCCGGTTCGGTTGAGGGGGTGACGGCAAAGTCCGCCAAGGAAAAGGCGGCGGGCATATCATTGCAATGTCCGACCAGATGGACGTAGCCCTCTAGGCCTAAGCGGCGGATATCTTGGCCAAGTTCCGCCCGATAAACATCACGCCCTTGCGGGTCGCCGACCATGAGGCAATCCATCTCCACGCCTGCACGCTTCAAAATGCCCAGTGCTTCCAACATCACCTTCTGGCCCTTCCAGGCCGTCAGGCGGGCGGGCAAAATCGCGCGCGGGAGCGCGCTTTCAAGCGGGATGCCCCATTGGCTGGCAAGTTCCTCGCGGCGCTTATCGGAAACAGCTTGCCGCTCAAACGCATCGACATCCACACCGCGATAAATGACCTCGATCTTGGTGGGGTTAATCTTATGCTCAGCCAGAACATGGTCCCGCGTATAACCGGAATTGGCGATCACCCGGTCGCCACGTGCCATCACGCTATTATACCAGCGTTTCAAGCCCGACTTGGCGTTATAAATGCCGTGGTAAGTCGTCACAAAGGGTGTCTTGGTTCGCCGCGCCGCCAGTAAGGCGCTCCACGCAGGCGCGCGCGAGCGAGCATGGACGACGTCGACTTTTTCCCGCTCGATAATCTGGGCGAGTTTGGCGACGTTGGCGACAAAGACTGTCCAAGGATTTTTGGAATTGGCCTCGCCAAAAATATGCTCGGCACCCAAAGCTTCCAACTCGTGCACCAGTCTGCCGCCGGCACTGAACACCAAGGCGCGGCCTCCGGCTTCGATGATCGCACTGGCGACTTCAACGGTTGTGCGCTCCACCCCACCGGTGGCCATTTCAGGCACAACTTGCAGGATGGTTTTGTTCTTGAGTGACGCTAAAGAGGGGAGCGGTGGGGACAAAATTCGCCTATTCCAGTAATTCCAGCCACGGTGTTCTTGCGTTTAGCTGAGAGCCAGCTAATTGCCTACCCGAGCGCGCCATAATAAGTCGCGATCGTAAACAAATTCAGGGAGTCTCCAATCATGCAATTAGACGATTCAATCGCAGCCATCGTGACCGGTGGCGCTTCTGGTCTGGGTGAAGCCACAGCGCGCGCTTTGCGGGCCCATAGCGTGAAGGTCGCGCTGTTTGATATGAATGTGGCGCGCGGCACAGAAGTCGCTGCCGAAATCGGTGCTACCTTCTGTGAGGTCAATGTGACCAGCGAAGAAAGCGTGGACGCTGGCTTTGCCAAAGCACGCGCGGCCAATGGCCAAGAACGCATCCTCGTCAATTGCGCGGGAACGGGCAATGCCATCAAGACCGCCAGCCGCGACAAGAAAACCGGCGACATCAAGCACTTCCCGCTCGATTCCTTCAACATGATCATCCAGATCAATCTGGTCGGCACCTTCCGCTGTATCGCTAAGTCGGCCGCTGGCATGCTGTCCTTGGACCCATTAGAAGACGGCGAGCGCGGTGCCATTATCAACACGGCATCGGTTGCGGCCGAAGATGGCCAAATGGGCCAAGCCGCCTATTCAGCCTCAAAAGGTGGTGTTGTTGGCATGACCTTGCCAATCGCGCGCGATCTGATGGGCGAAGGTATTCGCGTCAACACCATCCTGCCCGGCATTTTCAACACGCCTTTGATGAATGCAGCGCCCGATGCCGTTAAAGACGCTCTGGCAATGAGCGTGCCTTTCCCAAAACGTTTGGGCTTGCCGCATGAATATGCGCAATTGGCTTTGACCATGATCACCAATGGCTATTTCAACGGTGAAGATGTTCGCCTGGACGGTGCCATCCGTATGGCTCCGCGATAAAACAAAACGCACCCGCTGGTCTTTGGGTCAGCGGGTGCCCTCTAGCTCGCACGACGTACGCTTGGGCCTTGGTTAGGGCGCAGGGGCAGATGATAGGACTGGTCGGTGGCCAAGTTTTACCTGAAATTTTCCCTAGAATGGATGTATTACCGAAGAGTAATATCCTTTCATAGGATAGGTCGATCAACAAGCTACGAGTGAGCGTGCGCGCGACATGCGTCAGCGGCAAGGAAGCTGATTATTTCTGCGCCTAGCCACAATGGGGCAATTACCAAATAGTAATAAGTGGGCGGCTTCAAAATTTGTCCAGTTCACGCAGGCAATTTTGCGGCTTTGGCCTTGCTGAACGACGCTACAGCCCTGATGATGGGGCAAGCCTGCCCGTTTGTGAGGCAAGGCAAAAACAGTTTTGGGAGCACAACACATGACACTCGAAATCCTTGCAACAGGTTTGCAATTCCCTGAAGGCCCTGTGGTGTTTGATGATGGCTCCGTTGTGTTTGTTGAAATCAAGTCGGGTAACCTCACACGCTATTGGAATGGCAAGACTGAAACCATTGTTCATTTAGACGGTGGGCCGAACGGCGCAGCCCTTGGCCCTGATGGGGCGATGTATATTTGCAATAATGGCGGCTTTGCCTGGTCTGACTTTGGTGGCCTGATGGTACCGGGGCATGAGCCCGAGGATTATTCCGGTGGGCGGATTGAGCGGGTGGATTTGACCACGGGCAAGGTCGAGCGCCTGTTCGATACGATTGATGGTCATGCCCTGCGTGGCCCGAACGACCTCGTATTTGACCGCCATGGCGGCTTTTACTTCACCGACCACGGGAAAAGCCACCACCGCCACCGCGACTATGGCGGCCTGTTCTATGTGACGCCGGGTGCTGTGTCGGCCCATGAGCTCTCGCACGGCTATACTTCACCCAATGGCGTGGGGCTCAGCCCCGATGGCAAGACCATCTATATGGCCGACACGATGGAAGGCAGGCTTTATGCCTTTGATGTCGCAGGCCCCGGGCAAATTGCCCCAGTCAGCCCATTCCGAGCAGCCCGTGTCGTCGGTCGCGTCGATCAATGGACCCTGTTTGATAGCTTGGCGGTAGAAGCTGACGGCACGGTGGCGATTGCCACGCTAATTAATCCGGGGATCACCCGCATGAATCCTGAAACCGGTGCCCACACCCTTGTGCCCACCGACGATCTGATGACGACCAATATCGCCTTTGGCGGAGCCGATATGTGCGACGCCTATATCACTTTGTCCTCAACCGGTCGCTTGGCCAAAATGCGCTGGGACCGTCCGGGCTTGCGGCTGAATTATCAGGGGTGAGTGGGGAGGGGGCGAACAGCGGACAGCCAACATTAAGAAATGTTCTCTGCTCACAACCATCTCTTCAACGCCAACTTTCCAACGCCTACTGTCTGCAAACAGCCAAAAGTCGACGTCGCGTGGCGGCCCCGTATTGAACCCAATATCGTCAAAGGCGTAGCCCTTTTCCGCTTGAGACAGCCGTTGCCGCAGGCTCTGCCTAGGCAAAGGCATCGTTCGAGTTTTTGCGCGCAAGATGGGGAGTCAAGGGGTTTATCGACTTCGTCGACGCGCGAAGCGCGCCTCTTGACCCCGCATCTTGCTCAGACAGAATTGTCGGGCGGCTTCAAGGCAATCGAAGTGCCGCATGCAGCCGTTCCATGTGCTTTGGCTGCTGCTCAGCATCGACGATCTTTGGGGGTGATTGACCATGGTGCATTCCATGGCTGGAACGCACCCTACCGCGCGGAGCGCATTGTTGAATTATCAGGCCTAAGCCGCCGCACTTGGCCGCGCGCTGACCCGTTCGTGCCAAGCTTTTAGAGCAGTTTTCCTGAAAAAGGAATCGAGTGTATTCCCAAATCAGGTGTGATGTGATTCACCATTGATGTTGGTGATGGAGGCCAACATGGATGGCAAAGATACTATCGATGGATTTGAGGTCTCGCGCGATTGGTGCA
>JAJTGP010000009.1 GCA_021299265.1 Hyphomonadaceae bacterium
CAGTGGACCGCGCAGCACGAGCTGCGCTTGGGAACGCCTACAGATGCGCAGCTCGTGCTGCACGGTCCTTTCAGCCGCCCTACAACTTCTCCCGCCGCAGCGCGCGCCAGCCTTCCAATCTCTCCACAATCCGTGCCTCTGCGCCATTCTCGGTTGGCTGATACAGATCTTGCGGCCCCATACGATCAGGGAAGCCGGAAAGGCCTGATATGCCGCCCGGTGCATCGGGATCATAGACATAGCCTTTGCCATAGCCCTGTTCCTTCATCAGCGAGGTAGGGGCATTCAAAAAGCGTGCGGGTGGAGGTTCAGAGCCTGTTTGGGCGGCCAAGGCTTGTGCCTTCTTAAAGGCGACATAGGCGGCATTGGATTTGGGCGCACAGGCCAGATGCAAGGTGGCTTGGGCGAGCGCCAACTCCCCCTCGGGCGAACCTAAAAACTCAAACGCGTCGCGAGCGGCAATGGTAACGCGAAGGGCGGTAGGATCTGCCAAACCAATATCTTCGCTCGCCATGCGTACCAAGCGGCGGGCAATGAAGAGCGGGTTCTCGCCGCCATGTAACATGCGTGCCAGCCAATAAAGTGCGGCATCGGGGTCGCTGGCGCGGACGGACTTATGCAAAGCCGAGATCAGATTATAATGCTCGTCCTTATTCTTATCATAGGCGGGTGCCCGGCGTTGCAAGAATTGGCTGAGGCCTGCGCGGTCAAAGGGCTGGTCAAAAGCAGCTTGAAACACCTCTTCCAACAGGGTGAGGAAATGGCGGCCATCGCCATCGGCAAAGTCCATCAGGGTCTGGCGGGCCTGTGCGTCCAAGGGGGCCGGGCGGCCATAATGGGCTTCAGCACGGGTTAGCAGGTTCTCTAGCCCCTCGTCCTCAAGGCGCTTCAGAACAAAGACCCGCGCGCGCGACAAAAGCGCGCCATTGATCTCAAAACTCGGGTTCTCGGTCGTGGCACCCACAAGCGTTACGGTCCCAGCCTCGACATAGGGCAGAAAGCCATCTTGCTGGGCGCGGTTAAAGCGGTGGATTTCGTCGACGAATAGCAGGGTCCCACGTCCGGTGGCACGCAATTGGGCCGCGGCCTCAAACGCTTTTCGTAGGTCAGCAACGCCTGAGAACACCGCCGAAATGGAGGTAAAGGCAAGGTCAGACGCATCGGCCAGCAAGCGCGCAAGGCTGGTTTTGCCTACCCCCGGCGGGCCCCACAGGATCATGCTGGACAGCCGCTTTTGCGCCACCATGCGGCCAATCGCGCCATCAGGTGCCAACAAATGATCTTGGCCGACAATATCGGCAAGGCTGGTCGGGCGCAGCACATCGGCCAAGGGCCTTGTTAGGTCGGCTTCCAGTCCTGAGGCCGCAAACAGATCGCTCACAAGAACAGGACCGCCGTGATTTGCTTATCCCCGCGTTGGATCGTGACTTTGCCTCGCTGGCCCCCACTGAGACGGTCGGAGAGGTCTTGCGCCGATTGGATCGGCTCATCATTGACTTGCAAGATGATATCGCCCGGACGAAGGCCAGCGCGGGCCCCTTCCCGCGCGCCATCCACGGCGGTTACCATTGCGCCACGCGTGAACGGGTCTACCCCCTGCTCCTCTGCCAAAGCAGGATTGATCGTGGCGACGCTGACGCCATCAAAGCTGTGACGACCGGACAAAACACGCGGGGTTTGGGTCTCGCCCGGAGGGGCAGAGAGCTTGCCACGACTGATGCGGACTTGGCCTTGGCGCTGGAAGGTAAACTCAACCGCTTCGCCGGGCTTGCGGGTCGCGGCTTGATATTTTAGGCCCGAATCGTCGGCAACGGGCGTGCCAGCAAAGGCCGTGATCACATCGCCGCGCCGCAAGCCCGCTTCTGCCCCGGCAGAGCCTGGAAAGACGTCCGTCACCAAAATACCGCCCGGACGGCTGAGGCCTAGGGAGCGGGCCACTTCTGCGTCGACATTCTGGCCTTTAATGCCCGTCCAAGCGCGAATGACTTTGCCATCCGTGACCGCACCATCGACCACGCGCTTGACCATCTCGGCCGGAATAGCAAAGCCGATGCCTGCCGACGTGCCCGAGCGGGAAAAGATCGCGGTATTCACGCCGACCAGATCGCCATTCATATCCACCAGCGCCCCGCCGGAATTGCCCGGATTGATGGAAGCATCGGTCTGGATGAAAAAGCTATAGTCGGTAATGCCCACGTCGGTGCGGGCAAGAGCAGAGATGATCCCACCCGTTACGGTTTGGCCAACGCCAAACGGATTGCCAATCGCCAAAACCTGATCGCCCACTTGCGCGTTCGAGGTGTCGGCAAAGCGGAGCGCCGTTAGTCGTTCGCCCTTGGTATCGATGCGCAGCACGGCAAGGTCGGTGCGCGGGTCGGTGAGAACGATTTTGGCCGGAAACTCTCGTCGGTCGCCTAAGACGACGACCAATTCTGTCGCGCCTTCGACCACGTGATTATTGGTGACGATGATCCCATCATCGCGCACCACGACACCGGAACCTTGGCTTTGGCTGGCGCGGTCTGGCATTCGGAAAGCGCCGCCAAAGAAATCAATCGCTACCCGGCCCCGCTCAATCGAGCGCGCGTAAACATTGACCACGGCAGACGATGACCTGCGCACGATAGGCGCATAGGAGGAAATCGCATCAGCCTTTGTGGTAGGCACCACGCGCGGTTGGGCTGGCGCGCTGGCCCCTGTTTGGGCGACGGCGGGGGCTGGCTTTTGGCCGGTGGCGACTTGGGCGATTAAAGGCACACCTGTAACGAGGCCCGCGCCCAACGCAGAAGCGGCGATCAATTTTAACATGCCGACCCGGCCTCCCTTGGATGTCTGTTTGTTCATGGCTTCTATGAAGGCACCCTTCCTATGAACCGCAAGTGGCTCAATTGTGACAAATCAGTCAGACAAGGCAAGGCCCACGCAGATGTTACAGTGGCATATCGCGCCAGAGGCCGGGGGCAAGATCGCTTAATGCCCAATCACCAATCTTCATCCGCACAAGTCGCAGCGTCGGGTGGCCAATGGCTGCCGTCATGCGCCGCACTTGCCGATTGCGGCCTTCGCGGATCGTCAGGCTGATCCAGCAATCGGGAATGCTCTTACGCACGCGGATGGGCGGATTGCGCGGCCATAGGCCCGGATTGTCGAGGCGGGAGACTTCAGCCGGCCGCGTCGGCCCGTCATTCAGCATCACCCCTTTGGCAAGGCCTTCGAGCGCCTCGTCTGTGGGTATGCCTTCTACCTGCACGAAATAGGTCTTGGGCAGTTTGAATTGGGGGTCTGCAATGCGTGCCTGCAGCTTGCCATCATCGGTCAACAGCAGCAGGCCCTCACTATCCCGGTCAAGGCGGCCAGCGGGATAGACACGCGGCACGTCCACAAAATCCGCCAAAGTCTGCCGCCCTTCCCCACCCGAAAACTGGCAGAGGACATCATAGGGTTTGTTGAACAGGATGAGGCGCGGCATAGGGGGCTTATAGGGTGGGTTTGAGGGATGGGCAAAAGAATGGGCGAAAACAAAAAAGCCGCCCCAGACAGGGCGGCCTTTTAATTTGATCAGAGCGCTAAGGCTTATTCGTCGCCAGCAACTGGGCCGGAGTCTTTGCCCTTGGCGCTGACGTCGCGGTCGACAAATTCGATCACGGCGACGGCGGCATTGTCACCATGGCGGAAGCCCGCTTTCATGATGCGCAAATAACCACCTGCGCGGCCAGCATAACGTGGGCCGATGACGTCAAACAGCTTCTTGGTTTGGGTCTCGTCGCGCATGCGCGAAGCAACCAAACGACGCGAAGCCAAGTCACCCTTTTTAGCCAAAGTGATCAAACGCTCCAAAACGGGGCGCAATTCCTTTGCCTTAGGCAAGGTGGTCACGATTTGCTCGTGCTTCACCAAGCTGGCAGCCATGTTGGCGAACATGGCAGTGCGGTGTTCATGTGTCCGGTTCAGTTTCCGGTGTCCGTGACCGTGGCGCATTTCTATTTCTCCATCTGGCGACGTCTCGCGACGTTGCGTCTTGATTACATTTGGTCTTCGAACTTCTTAGCGAGTTCGTCGATGTTTTCAGGGGGCCAGTTTGGCGCTTCCATGCCCAAATGGAGACCCATTTGTGCGAGGACTTCCTTGATTTCGTTCAAGGACTTGCGGCCGAAGTTTGGCGTGCGCAACATTTCTGCTTCGGTCTTCTGGATCAGATCGCCGATATAGATGATGTTGTCGTTCTTCAAGCAGTTTGCCGAACGCACCGACAATTCCAACTCTTCCACACGCTTCAACAAAGCTGGGTTGAATGGCAATTCTGGGCGGGTTTCTTCAACCTTTTTCGTCTTGGCTTCTTCGAAGTTGATGAAGACGTCCAATTGGTCCTGAATGATGCGCGCTGCATAAGCAATCGCATCTTCTGGCGTCATGGCACCATTGGTTTCAACCTCCATGACCAGACGGTCATAGTCGAGCACTTGGCCTTCGCGGGTGTTTTCCACCTTATAAGCAACGCGCTTTACGGGGCTGTAGAGCGCGTCAACCGCGATCAAGCCGATTGGCGCATCTTCAGGACGGTTTGCATCCGCCGTCACATAGCCCTTGCCGTTTTCAACGGTGAATTCCATGCGGATTTCAGCGCCGTCGTCCAGCGTGCACAGAACTTGCTCTGGGTTCAGAATTTCGATGTCGCTACCAGCTTGAATTTCGCCAGCAGTCACTTCGCCCGGGCCTTGAGCGCGCAAAGTCATGCGCTTTGGACCGTCAGCGTGCATGACCAAAGCCACACCTTTGATGTTCAACACGATGTCAGTCACGTCTTCACGCACACCAGCAATCGAGGAGAACTCATGGACAACACCGTCGATCTGCACCGAGGTGATGGCCGAACCGCGCAAAGACGACAAAAGCACGCGACGCAGCGCGTTGCCCAAAGTCATGCCAAACCCGCGCTCCAATGGCTCTGCGATCAGCTTCGCTTTACGCGCTGGATCGAAACCATGTTCAATGACCGTCTTATCTGGGCGGATCAACAGCTTCCAATTTTTTTCGAGCACCATGTAATCCTCTATATAGTCGGGGGCGAAACTTGGTTCGCCAAGTCAATAGTCAACCGAAAGCGGGCCCGATTGGACCCGCTCTTGCCACGCGATTAAACGCGACGGCGCTTCGGTGGACGGCAGCCGTTGTGCGGAATCGGGGTCACATCACGGATCGAGCTAATGATGAAACCAACCGACTGCAAGGCGCGCAGTGCGCTCTCGCGACCAGAACCTGGGCCGGACACATTGACTTCGAGGTTACGAACACCGTGCTCAGCCGCTTTGCGGCCTGCATCTTCTGCAGCCACCTGAGCCGCATAAGGGGTGGACTTACGTGAGCCCTTAAAGCCCATCATGCCAGAGGACGACCACGAAATCGCATTGCCCTGAGGGTCTGCGATGGTGATCATCGTGTTGTTAAAGCTAGAGTTCACATGAGCCACCGCATTTGCGATGTTCTTGCGCTCTTTACGACGGACGCGGGTGGTATCTTTTGCCATTGTGTCGGTTCCAGACGAAAGCCAGCGGGCTCACGCCCGTTGGGGAAAAATAAATTAGCGCTTGACCTGCTTCTTGCCGGCGATCGGCTTAGCAGGGCCCTTGCGGGTGCGAGCGTTGGTGTGAGTGCGTTGGCCACGAACTGGCAAGCCGCGACGATG
>JAJTGP010000227.1 GCA_021299265.1 Hyphomonadaceae bacterium
ACTCTCCGCCACAACCGCCAGCTTGAAATCGTCAGAAAAGCGACGCCGACGACCCAGATCAACGACATCAAGTCGACCCCCATATCCCGCTGCTATCGTCTGTAACGTCTCCATACGCACAGTACCTAGCCCAGTTCATACCTCACCGGTATGTGGCCCTCGGCGAATGGATACTTCTTATCCATGGCTCTACCCTTCTCAGGTTTTAGAGCCTCCGGCAAATCCAGTGCGGTTCAACCTTGCTGTTACCTTGCGAACGGATCTGGCCCAGTTGAAGGAGATGGCGGCGGGAAGCCGCCACTATCTGTTTTGACTGGATCTTTCATGATGCTTTGCAGCGCGCTAAATCACAAAGCCTTTAAAGCGATTTTCCATTCTCCACTCACTTTAAACAAAAGGAAGTACTCGGGAGCTTGAGTGTTGCCCAAAAAGTTTGTGATGCGCACAACGCTGCTTGAGCCTGTAACATCGACCCATTCTATTTGACGTCGAAATTCGGACGAACGAGCAGGTGGGGTTCCTCGGAAGTTGCGAGTGGCAAACTCATCTGCAGTCCAAGAAACAAAACCGCTTGCTAGGTTTCCTTCTATTCTACCGCTGGGCAAGAATGTCGCACGAACGGCCTGGGCATTGCCCGAATCGACCGCAGCAAAATAGCGTTCAACTGCCGCGCGTGCAGCAGCTGCTTCCGTCGTAGCAACCGTTGTTGGCAGGATAGTGACTGCTGGCATACTTGAGTCTGCTAGAGCGTGCATTGGGGAGGCCACCAAGGCGAGACCCAAGACAATTAGACCTAGTTCGTGGTTAGGCATCATTCGTTTTAACATTTGAAACTCCTCTATAGATCGATTTACACAGGTCCGCTGAGCAGTCGGCAAGTGAACTGCGGACAAAAAACTAATTCTCTTGCTTGGCGCGAGCCATTGATTGTTTGATAACAAACGGAGCGCGTTCAAATAGGGTCTTGCTCTCAACCACCCGTCCAAGTTCTCTCATGGCCAGTCCATCTGGAAATATGTCCTTATGTGACGATCTGATTGTAGCCCAGCGTGATTGTATCCCCTCGAAGCCTTGCTCGTCGTTGTAGGTGACGATGACGATGGCATTCCAATCACCACTATCGCTTCCTGTGTCGAGCCACTCATAACTAACAAAAAGGCCTTGTTCGACGGCGACCGCATCCATCTCAAACCAGTTGGCACGGATGTATCGTTCCAAAAGGGCCAAGCGAGCAGGTTTTGACTTTAGGTACGTCATGGTCACCACGCGCGACGAAGGTCCGGCCTGAATTGGGGCTGCAGACTGGCGTACAGTCGTGGTTGGAGCTGGCGATTGGGCGAAGGCGGGTGCTATGCTGATCGCAAGCAAAACACTCAGACCAAGAAAGGCGTGGCGCACTCTATGGAGTAGCATGGCTTTATTCCATGGCACAAAATTATTGATCCATTGCATTTTTCTGTAACCTATCGGTTTTATGCAGAATTTACATGCTACCACTTCTCATTTAGTGATAGAAACGAAATATATTGCTTAGACCGTTCGGATTTTTTGATGCCAGATCGTTTCCCCAAGATTTCGCTAGACGCGCTTGTCGTAATTGATGCGATTGCGCGCCACGCGTCCTTTACCCGTGCAGCTGACGAACTCAATAAAGTGCCATCCGCCGTTAGCTATACCGTCTTGCAACTCGAACAAAAACTTGGCGTGCTATTGTTCGATAGGTCCAATCGCAGAATTTGTTTGACGCCAGTTGGGCGTGAACTGTTGGAAGAAGGGCGGCGCTTGCTTCGACTGGCAAGTGATATGGAGCGACGGCTAATTGGGCGTTCCAAAGGCTGGGAAACTGAATTGCGAATTGTTGTGGACACGATTTTTGGTACGCAATTGCTGTTTCCCTTAGTCGAAGCGTTCGACACACTGGAATCAAACACTCGGATAACTTTAAGGGAAGAAGCACTTAGTGGCTGTTGGGATGCGATAACGAATAACCGTGCCGACCTTGCCGTTACCGGGTTAGGCTCAATGGGTAATCCTTCCGGTGGCGGCTTTGACATTGATGTCATAGGCAGACTGAATTTCGATTTTGCGGTGGCACCAAACCATCCATTGGCGATGCTGGCTAACCGGCAGGATGAGCCAGTTACAGATGATGAGCTGCGGCCCTATCGCGCGGTGAGCGTCGCCGATAGCTCCTTGACGAGATCCACAGCCACATTTGGCCTGCTAACGGGACAAAATACACTGACGGTTGCGTCTATACGGGACAAGCTGGCTGCCCAGATCGCAGGCTTAGGTGTTGGATTCTTGCCAAGCTTTCTTGCTGAATCCGAGTTTTCTGCGGGTCGGTTAGTGAAGTTATGTGTGCTTCAACCTCGTCCTGCAGCAACATTTGCGGTTGTGCATCGGCGTGGCAATCTGGGCAATGCCGGCAAATGGTTTAAATATCAGATGCTTGCAAAGCCATCGCTGTTTCCGGGCTTGTATTCCTAGCTTGACTTGCAGGATTAAGTGTCGTGGCCTGGAGTTAAGCAAGAACAAGGTATGCAGATACAGACTGCAACCGGTTTTCGGATTGGTCCGTTTTCGCGCAGCTGAAAAACGCACCTAAACGGCAACAGCTGGCGCAAAGCAGACATGGCGTGCGACGCTGAAGCCGATTTTTGTCCTGTTGATGCGGTTTGCGACTTAATCTTCATGCCTGAGGCTTGCGTGGCTTACCAAAGTCACCCCAAGGCCCTGTGGCTTTCGCGCACCCATTTGCCGCGCTGCAAAAGGAGGTGAAACCGAATGCTAGTCGAGGTCATTTCCTAGTCCAAGCTGGAAAATCTTTCTTTTCGCAGCCACGATTTAAACATCGTGCCAGAAGCTGTTGAAATCGTACCTGATGGCTTCTGTGCCCCAATTGTGCCCCAAAGTGAAATTATCGGAGCTTTCCCTTGTGGCCGGAATCAGTCAATTATATGTATTAATTGAGAAAATTTGGTGGGTGATGCAGGGTTCGAACCTGCGACCCGCTGATTAAGAGTCAGCTGCTCTACCAACTGAGCTAATCACCCGACCGGCTTGTTTATCTGGGCACGTGCCGCTTGCGTTTGGTTTGCGCGAGCCGCCTCGAAAGGCGCGAGAAACAAGGGAAAGGGCGTATGGCCCAAATGGGCGCAGGGTTCAAGCCCTGCGCCGCTTTTGTTTGCACGGTGGGTGTATTTTACCGGGCAAAAGGGGGGGGCCAATTACCAGAGCCAGGCCTCAATCCGGCGCGAGCCTGCCTCCTCATAGGTGCGGCCACGCGGATCGGTGCACAGCACATAGCTGACAAGGGCTTTGCGGCCGCGAATCCAGTCATGGCTTTGCTGGCGATAGCAACGCACGACCGGTGCCCGATAGCCATAACGATCTTCAAACCGGTCGCGGCCATGGCCATGGCCACGGTCACGGTGGCGATCGCGGCGGTCACGCCAGTCGTCGCGGTCCCGATCCCAGCCACGTCCACGGCCATAATCATCGCCGCCGCGCACTTGGAACGACCAGTTCCAGCCGCCCCAACCTGACCAAGCCGATGGGTGGGTGTACCATTGTTTGTCGCGCCGCCAGCCGTGGCTGGGGTGATATTCGTCAAAGCCCCAGCGGTTGGCATAGAGGGCGGGATTACCCCAGCGTGGGTTCCAGCTTTGCCATTGGCCATAGGGGCCCCAGTAATCGGCTCCACGGCGGTCTACATAGACCGGGCCGGGCGACCCAACATGGACCGAAATGCTTTGCGCCTGTGCGGGGGCTGTGACGGCCAGACCGGCTAACACAAGGGCGCTGGTGAGAAGCAGACGCATTGAAAACTCTCCTTGATTCAGATGTCCCTGATATCGACTTTGCCAGCCCGTCCCTGAAACCAGCATGAATAAAGTCTTCAGAAATATCACACCTTGGTGATGGCCGTCTGTAAATGTCGTTTTAACCTTAAAAGGTTATAGAAGGGACATGGATCTAAGTACCCCTCTTCATCTGCAAGGCCCCGTGGTGGATAAAGCCCATCTGGAGCGCATGACCGGCGGCGACCAAGAACTCGCGCTGGAAGTGCTTGGCCTGTTTCGCGAGCAGATTGAACTGTGGAGCAAGCTGTTACAGCCCAGCACCGATACCCAAGACTGGGGCAATGCCGCCCATACGGTCAAAGGGTCGGCCCGAGGGATTGGCGCGTGGCAATTGGGTGAATTGTGCGGTCAAGCCGAAGAGGCCAGCAAAACCCGCCCGTTAACTCGGGATGAAAAGCGTGCGTTCTACGAGGCGATCACCACCGAGATGCAATCGGTTATCGGCGAGATTGCCGTGATCGAGCATCAATATGCTTTGGCTTCGTTGCGCTAGTCTTTTTTGGGTGGCGTAGTTTTGGCCGCTAAGGCATCAAAAGCGGTGTATTCATAAGCGATGCAGCGGTCCATCATGGTGCGCCACACCGGATCAGCAATCGACATGGACAGGCCGTGCTGTTCGGCACTGACGGCCACTTTTGCAATCACATCGGCGATGCGGGCTTCATCGCGTACAAGGCCGCGATGGCCCTTAATGCGGGCAGCGGCATCCATAAAGCCTTGGCGCTCTGCAATCAGTGCCACCAAAATACGGTCCAGGCGGTCAATTTCATGGCGCACGTCTGCCATGGTCTGGCAGGTGGCAGCCGTGTTGCGGCTTTCAAGGTCACGATCAGTCATGGGCGCGCAGATAGACTAGACTGCGTGCAGACGCAAAGCCTCAATCACTAAATCACCCAGTCATCGCCAGTTGCTTCCGATTTGATCCAATCCAAGAAGGCTTTAAGGGCAGGGGTCATGGTCCGGCCCTTGGGCCGTACCAGCCAATAGGCAAAGCCAACCTTGTCGCCCTCACCCGAAAAAGGTGCCACAAGGCGACCCGATTGCAAGTCTGCGGCGGCAATGGCGCGCTTAGCCAGTGCGACACCGCGGCCAGAAGCAGCCGCATCAATCACCATGGCGGATTGATTGAAGCGCAAGCCCTGATTGCCATCGGCACGGGGCACACCGCGCGCGGTCAACCACATCGACCAATCGGGGCAGGAAGGGTCATTGTCGGGGCTGACGTCATGGAGAAGTGTATGGCCTACCAGATCTTGCGGGGTACGCAGGGGCTTGGCCCCTTCCAAAAGGGCGGGGCTACACACGGGCAGCACCTCTTCGCCCATCAGCATTTCAGAAGTCACGCCTTCATAAAAGCCCGGTCCATAGCGCACAGCCAGATCGACATCCGCATAAGCAAAGTCAACGAGGTTCATATCGGCGGCCACCCAGACCTGAACATCGGGGTTGGCAGCTTGGAAGCGGTCAATGCGCGGCACCAGCCATTTGGAGGCAAAAGATGGGGCGGCCGATACCGACACCCGCTCCCGCCGCAGGGGCAGGCGCATTTGGCGCACGGCATCGTCAATCCGCTCAAAAGCTTCCCGCAACAAAGGCATAGAGGCGCGCGCGGAGTCGGTGAGTTCCACCGCCCGGCCTAAGCGCCGGAACAAAGGCTGGCCGACGAAGTCTTCCAAGATTTTGACTTGCTGGCTGATGGCCCCCGGCGTGACGTCAAGGTCTTCGGCCGCTTTGGTGAAGGACAGACGCCGCGCGGCGGCTTCAAAAGCGCGGAGCGCATTGAGGGGGGGATAGGCGGTGCTCATGGAGAAAGTCTAATGCCAGAAACCGCACAATTCAACGATCAGAAAATCTATTCTTACACGTGAGTGCTTTCGGGCGTTGGGGAATGGGGCGTGGCCTAGGGCTCGACACCCACCCCCTAAGCCGTTTATGCGGGTGCCATGACTGCCTTGATCGAGCCCTTCCGCGCCATTTCCATCAGCCGCCTTGCCCATGCCATGAAGGCACGTGGCGAGAAGGTGATCCATATGGAATTCGGCCAGCCTTCAACGGGGGCACCCTCCAAAGCGATCGCTGCTGCTCATCAGGTATTGGACACCGATGGCATGGGCTATTGGGAAAGTAGCCCACTCAAAGAAGCCTTAGCCGGCCGCTATCAGGACCTCTATGGCGTTTCTCTTGATCCAGAGCGGATTGTCCTGACGTGTGGGGCATCCCCGGCGCTGGTGATGGCCTTAAGCTCCGCCTTTGCGCCGGGTGACCAAATTGCCTTTGCAAGCCCCGGCTATGTCGCTTATCGCAATACGGTCAAGGCGCTGCATCTGGCACCTGTGGAGATAGTCTGTGGCGAGGCAACGCGGTTTCAAATATCAGCGGCCCAAATTGACGCTTTAGAGCCTGCGCCCAAAGGGCTGATCCTTGCCAGTCCTGCCAATCCAACCGGCACCATTATCCCGGCTGAAGAACTCAAAGCGATTGCGGAGGTTTGTGCCCGTCGCAATATCCGGATCATATCTGACGAAATCTATCATGGGCTGAGTTATGTCGGGCCAACCCATTCCATGTTGGAATTTGCGCCAGACGCTTTGGTCGTCAATTCCTTTTCAAAATATTTTTCGATGGCGGGCTGGCGACTTGGCTGGTTGGTGGCATCAGATGATTTGGTGGATGCCGCGCGCGCCCGTATGGGCAATTTGTTTCTGACAGCCCCATCCTTGGCCCAGCATGCAGGCCTTGCCGCGATGGATTGCATTGACGAGCTAGAGGCCAATGTCGCCACCTATCGCGCCAATCGCGAGATTGTTTTGCAGGCTTTGCCCGCCATGGGCGTGACGCGCATCGCCCCGCCAGATGGGGCCTTTTACATCTATGCTGATGTCAGCCACCTGACCGAGGACAGCATGGCGTTCGCCCATCAGATGTTGACCGATACCGGCGTCGCCATCGCGCCGGGCGTCGACTTTGATCCCGTGGCAGGCCACACGCATCTCCGGTTCAGCTTTGCGGTTTCGACGCCACAAATCGAAGATGCGATGGCCCGCTTAACGCCTTGGCTTAATAGTAGAAGCGCTCTTCGCTGATTTTGCCGTTTACCACGGTGTAGATCGCAATTTCATCCATCGCGACGCGCTCGCCACTTTCTTTGTTCGTAATATCCATGACAAAGCGCACCGCGAATTGGTCGCCGTTCACGTAAGGGCCATGGGTCTCAACACTATGGACTTCATGGGCCCCATACCACCACTCACCCTTGGCAATGAGCGCCGGAATGCCTTCAGCGACGCTGGCAGGGCCTTCCATATTCTCAATGCTGCGCACGTTTTCGGCCCAAAATTTCAGACCCGCTTCATCCATTTGGCCTGCTTTGCAGAGCGCGGTAAAAGTTTCGGCAACTTCCTGTGTCGTCATCACATATACTCCAAAGATAAGAACATAACAAGAACATATCTTTCCTCGCTTGGCAAGCGGCTTGTTGGTACGACGAGCTGCTTAGCACCAGATTGCGACGGTTTTAGCCCTTGGAGTCACCCAATGGGGCGGTATCTGGTAACTTCATGGGCGCGGGCTTTTGGCGAAACAGCCCTCGTAGCCAGAGACGGCTGGGCTGCTCAAGCCAGATGTGAATGAGGCCGGCTGCGATCAGGGTCAGCGTCAAAAGGATCGCGACCTCTGGCAAGCCCATACGATAAGTCTTCTCAAGCTCAAACCATTTCTGAATGACATTCCGCCACACCATCAGGATCGGCATATGCACCAGATACAGCGCGAAGGAGGCCTCACCGCCAAATTGCATCCACTTATGGGAGAGGAAGCTGCGCTGCCCAGATTTCGCCAAGAGGCCAAGCGACAACATAAAGGGTCCGGCAATAGCCACCACCAAGCGATCATCGGTGTGAAAATGCATCGCGGTGAGGAGTAATAACGTCATGCCCAGAGCAAAAATGCTGGCCTGCAACCGGTTTAGATTGATCTTCTGCCCCAGAAAATAGAGCCCGATGCCGTAAATGAACTCAGGCACAACCAGCAGGATCCCAAGATTTTCTTGGGCTTCAGTCAGGATAGATCCAAAAAGGGCCTGATAAGCAACATCGAACCCAGCAAATAGGCCAAAGGCGAGACCGATCAACCATAATGGCCGTTCACGCCAACGCAGACCGATCCACGCAAAGACGGGAAAGTACAAATAGACAAACCATTCCGCCGATAGGGACCAAGATGGGCCGTTCCAATTGGCCATATGTTGGGTCGGAAACCACGCATGGACCAGAAATAGGCTGGTGACGAAGTCAAAAGTCGAGAAATTGGCATGATCAATTTGCACGCCAACCAGATTGGCACCCAGGATGAGCGCCAAAACACCCATTAAGATGATGAAATGGGCCGGGTAGACTCGGGCAAATCGCGCGCTGATAAAGCGCCAATAAGAAGGAGGTCGATCGCCTGTCAAATAGACGTGCGTCAGAATGAAGCCAGATAGAATAAAGAAAATGTCGACCCCTAACCGGGCTCGATTTAGAAGGGGGGCCGCCTCGACAGGTAAGACCCAGAAAAGCTGATAGTGGAAGAAGACCACGCCCACAGCGAGAAAGAACCTGACGCCCGTCAAAGGTTCAATTGTTTGCGGAAAGATGTGTTGGCGCGTTGGTGCGATCACGAGGCGTCTCCTAAGTGTGGCAGGCATCGCACCAACAAGCCGCCCGTAAAGTTTTGGATTTGGATCAGATCAACACACATTCGATTCCAAGGCCGCATGTCTGCAAAAAGCGCGCCGAACCAGCGTAACCACTGCTAATTGAAGCTAAACCGCTGAACCCTCCGTGAACGCCTGCCGCTGAACCGCAGCCAGCATGGCCGCGACGGCGAGATTTGAGAGCACGTTGATCGCGGTCGCCGTGCGATCTGTTATCGGGTTAATTGCAAACAAAATAGCGAGACCTTCAAGCGGTAGGCCCAGTGCAAGGAGGAGGGGGGCTACCGCAATCATGCCGCCACCCGGGATGCCCGGAACCGTTGCATTCAGCAGGGCCGCATAGGTTGCCGCGAACGCAAGCTCCATTGGGCCAAATGAAATGCCGTATAGTATCGATAGAAAATAGGTTGAGAACACCCAAGCATAGGCAGTCGACGGCTTAAAAGTAGAGACCGCAAACGGCAACACAAAACCATAAACGCGCTCTGGCAACCGCCAAGTGTCCCTTGAAGTCTCAATCATGGCGGGCAAAGCTGACAGTGAGGAGCTCGTTCCCAATGCGACAGACGTTGGGTTTATCATGCCGATAAAGACTTTGGAGGAAGCCAAATTTCCCCAGATCACCATAATCGCGATTAGGCCCAGACTGACGATGAATGCCGCACCAACTTGCACGCTAATCAAATAGCCCAAAGCAGAAAAAGCTGCCCCTCCAAGTTTGGTGCCAACGACAAGGGTTAAGGCGAAAATTCCAAGGGGTGCGACCAGTAGGACGCCCTGAACCAAGACCAGCATCACCGAGCTGATGGTTCGGCAGGCAGTAACAATCTGGTGCCGCGCGTCCGCAGGTGCGGCCAAACTCGCAAATCCAAAAGCAATTGCAAAAATCATCAATGACAACATCGTGCCATCAGCAGCGGCCTTGATCGGGTTGATTGGGATCAAATTCTTGAACCACGTCGTGATGCTGGCATCCCCGGTTGGAACTTCCGCGGCATGAACGGAAGCACGCAGCTTGTCCGTGACGGATTGATCCAGCGTCAAACCGGAAAACATCCCTTTCGCGCTCAAGGCCGCGACGCCCGCATAGCAGACGCTAAGGAGGATAAAGGCGACCAATGTCTGAACGCCAATCGTTCCCGCCGAACGGCTGCTTTCTGATCCAGCAATGGCGGCAATTAGCAGCGGCACGATCAAGGGAATGACCGTCATCCGAATGGCATTGATCCACATCGTACCGACAACATCGAAAAAGCCGACAATTGAACTTATCCAATCGGCTTCGCCCAAATCGGCCAAAAATCCGCCCAGTGCAAAGCCAAGGACCAAGCTTGAAATGCAAGCGATTGGCAGCACATTTTGGATGCGCGCCATTAGGTTATTGTTCTTCCGTGCCTCTGAAAATGCGGCTTCTGCCATAGGCCCAATCCAGAAATTTGTTCAATTCTGAATTTTTACTACTTAGTAGCTTTGGGTTCGCCTAGTCTTAGGCAAGAAACATTTTTGATCTACTGCCCGCTAATGGCGTCTGAAATCGCGGCTTTGGCGGCGCAAGAGACGAGGCCGTTGCGGGTCTTTGGGTCCAAGGACGTGGCCGTTTGAACGGCGGACTGGATGGAGCCATCGATCGAGGTTTTCACAATCGCCGTCACCGCATCAATATGCTCAGCCTTCAATTTCGGGCCGAGTTCGGTTTGTAAGCAGCCACAAAAGCTTTCAGACTGACCGGCCAACTGACACACGAGCTTGGTATCGAGGACCTCGCCCACCGCTTTGGCGGCATCGCCCGCAACGCTAACAGCAGAGCTTTTGAGTTCTTTCACCGTCGCGGCGGCTTCAGTGGGGGCTTGGCCACAGGCACTTAGGGCGAGGGCGGCGGTGAGCAGGAGAGCAGGGAAAAGTTTCATACCCGCTCCTTGCCCTGATCCGCCATCACAAGAAACCCACAAGGCTGTGACTTAAGTGAGTGTGGCCGCCATTAGGGCCTGCGCTGACCTATTCGGTCAGGCGCAGGGATTCTTCGAGCGTTTTCGCCAATTGCCGGAAGGCAGCGCGGACTTCGTCTGGATTGTCCGCATGGAAGTAATAACCAGCCGAGGCACAAGCCTGAAGGGCTGGGGTGATTTGGTCATAAACCGGCCTCACCCACGTATTGAACGCACCATCACCATCCAGACGGACATATTTCAACTGTACCACGCCAATCCGGAAGCCACGCGATTTCATATCTTGGCAGCCTAAGCTCCTAATTGGGCCCGGAGCAATGCTGTTCAAATCAAACTGCATGCCATCGGTTACGATGACGATAAATTTTTCTGGCTTGGCTTGAGAGCCATCGCCTGCGCCGCTGGTTAAGGTCCTCCGGCCTGTATCGATGGCTGGCGTTAGGCGAGATGCAGCTTGGCTATTCTACGTGGCAGGTTTCAATTGAAAATTGCCAACGAAGTTGCGTGCCGCTTGCATGTCAGATGTCAAAGCCAGCTGTCGTTCCCAATCGCGCGACATCCGAGCAACGCCATAACGGGCACGTAGGCCACGCGGATAGGCATCGTGCAACTCATCGATGAGGATCTGAACGCTCTCCTTCATGATGTCATGGCGCAGCTTGACGCCATTGGCGTGGGCGCGCTGTTCTGACGTTGAATAAAGGTTGCTTTCCTTCAGCCTGGTCGGGATATGGCAAGCAAAAGCGCAGTTTTTGTGGTCGGGGTCATTCTTTGACAAGAGGCGCAACTTGTCGCGCCCGGCTTCATCGGCCGCCACACCCATAGAGGCAGAGCCGTCAAGCCACAAATCAATGTCGACATAGCGATAATCGGCCTTGCGCGCGCGGGCCGTTCCACTGATCGGTGTATAGGCACCGCCAATCAGCCCAGGAGCCATCGTGGCTTGATTGGCTGTATAGCTAATCAGAGCGCTCCGCACCCGTCCCGTTTCCGTTGTGACGGTAAAGTTGGTAACTGCTGCACGCTCGCTCGACGACAGCTTCGCCATAAAGGTGTCTTCAGCGATATCCTCCATGTCGTCGTCGTCCGTCGTTGGCGCAATGGCGGCCAAAGCGGCGGTATCTGCTGCAGATTGGTACTTTGATTTGCCGCTGGAGATCATGGCGAGTTGAACGGAGCCAACACCCACAAGCAAGAGTGCCGTTGCTGACAATGCAAAACTAAGTGCGATGGTGCCACGCTCGCTTTTCAGCCGCGCCGTCCGTTCGACCAGTTTCTGCCAACCCAACCCTAACGCACGCATAAACCTTACCCCAACATGCAAGCACAGCAGTCCGGTTACGGGGACTTTCTGAATCTTTTGGAAGTTTGTCTGGTTAACCGGCCGATAATCAAAAGCCTAAATTCAAATTACTAGCAAGTATTTGTGAGATTAAATGAAGTAATTTAAAGAGTATACATTTTACGTTTTGTTTGGGCTTGATTTGGATTATTTCAAGTTTTCAGGGGTTTAGGCTTGGATGTCGTTCTGGCCTCAAAAGGGTTACCGACCGTTAGACAAATTTGCTCTATAACCAACTGTTTCCATTAACTATGGTGCGAAAAAAGTCGTTCGAACTGCATTATCTTAAGCGGATTCTGGGCGGGCCAGCGTGAAAGGCCATCACTTCGGAAGTGCAGCCAAAATGCCGGACTATGGGGCCTATCCTTCAAGGCCAATCTAAGACACCCGTCTGCCCTCACAAGAAGCCCACTCAGCTGTGATTAAGCCGGTTGCGTCAGCCCAAGCGGTCGACGCAGACTTACTCTGCTAAGCGCAGGGATTCTTCGAGCGTTTTCGCCAATTGGCGGAAGGCATTGCGGACTTCATCGGGATTGTCAGCATGGAAATAATAGCCAGCCGACGCACAAGCTTGGAGGGCAGGGGTGATTTGGTCATAATAGGGCTTTACCCAATACTCGAAAGCGCCATCGCCATCCAAGCGAACATATTTCAATTGAACCACGCCAACCCGGTAGCCATTATCTTTAAGCTCCTGGCAAGCTGTGCTGCCAATTGGGCCTGGCGCAATCGCGTTCCAGTCAAACTGCATACCGTCGGTCACGATGATAATGAATTTCTCGGGCTTGGCTTGAGAGCCATCGCCAGCCCCTGACGTCAAAGTATTGCGACCCGCCTGCAGGGCGGGTGTCAAGCGCGACGAACTCCAACCTGGCTTCAATTGAAAAGTACCCACGAAATCGCGTGCGGTATCCATGTCTGACGTAAATGGGAGCTGCCGTTCCCAAGTTGCCGCCATGCGGGCGACGCCATAGCGAGCCCGCAGACCGCGTGGGTAGGCGTCGTGTAACTCATCAATCAGGATTTGCACGCTTTCCTTCATGATATCGTGGCGCAGTTTGACGCCATTGGCATGGGCGCGCTGTTCCGACGTTGAATACAGGTTGCTTTCCTTCAAATGCGTTGGGATATGGCAGGCGAACGCGCAATTACTGTGTTCGGGGTCGTTCTTCGACAAGTCTCTCAACTTGTCACGGCCTGCCTCATCGGCTGCTACGCCCATGGAGGCAGAGCCATCAAGCCACAGATCAACATCAATATAGCGATAGTCGGCATTGCGCGCCCGCGCTGCGCCAGAGATCGGTGTGTAAGCGTTGCCCACGAGCCCGGGGGCGATCGATGGCTGATGGGCTGAATAAGTAATGAGCGCACTGCGCACGCGCCCAGTTTCAGTTGCGACGCTAAAATTGGTGATTGCGTCACGCTCGCTTGCGCTCAGGTTCGCCATAAAGGTTTCTTCGGCCACTTCCGCCATATCATCATCGTCTGTGGTTGGCGCAATCGCGGCTAAGGCGGCAGTATCGGCGGCGGCTTGATATTTTGACTTTCCGCTGGAGATCATGGCCAATTGCATGGAGCCAACGCCCATAATCAAGAGGGCTGCGGCTGAAAGGGCAAAAGTAAGTGCAATGGTCCCGCGCTCGTTTTTCAGCCGTGCTGACAACTTAACCAGTTTTTGCCGATATTGTTCAAAAGTACGCATAACTTTAGCCCTGACATGCAAGTACAGACCCGAGTTAGGAGTGCATTGTTAATTCTTTGTAACTATAAATAGTTTTCAAATTGATAATGAAATAAATAAATTTGATTTACTTATAAGTATTCTTATGATTAATTTATGTATTCATTCAGATAGGGCTTTTTGTACTAAATGAGCTTGGTTTAGATTATCCCTGTTTTTCAGTGCTTTAGGCTTGAGTGTTGGCTTGTTTCGAAAATCTTAACGAAGTGAGCATGGGAGCTGATTATAACTGGCTGTTTTCATTAACCTTAACGTAAAAACAATCGCATTAACTGCATTATTTCTAACATATTTCGGGCCGGACCAGTGTGAAAGTCCTTCGTTTTCTGAAAGACAGCCCACATGCAGGACTTTTATGCCTTAGTTCAAAGCCGCTTGACTTCCCAACCTTGGAAACCTGCCTTGGGTGCGGGCCTGGCGATCGCCTTGTTAGCAAGTCTGAAACAAATCGGCTTTTTTCCCTATCTTATTGCACCATTAGGCGCGTCTGCGACTTTGGTTTGGATGGTTCCTAATAGTCCGCTGGCTCGCGGTCGCGCGGTGATTGGAGGCAGCCTCATCTCTGCGCTGATTGGGTTGGGAGTTTTAGCCCTACTTAGCCCTACACCTTGGGCCATTGGTCTAGCGGTTGGGCTGGCTATTTTTGCGATGGTGCTTTTGGACGTTCTGCATGCGCCAGCAGGGGCCTTGCCTTTGGTGATTGGGATCAGCCACCCAGACCCTTTGACCTTTCTGGTAACCTTGGCCGCATCAACAATTCTATTGGTGGGGTTAGGCCGCCTGTATCTATGGCTGACAGAGCCAAAGACACCCATTGTACCTAGGGGCTAATGCGATTGCGACGGAATGCGCGCCCTTGATCGTTTCAGCAAGCATGAACCAGACGCTTTTCTCTCGCCGCGCCGCCCTCGTGGGCCTTTCCGCGCTGACAGCAGCCCCCGCCTTTGCCCAAACACATTTTACCCAGTCGCGCTTTGAGGCCGCAAAGGCTTATTCCACGGCCCGCAACGGGATTTCTCTCCTCGTGATGCAACGGGGCAAAATCCTTTGTGAAGATTACCAAGGTCAAGGTCTGCGCCTTAAGGGGTGGGAATTGGCCAGCGGAACCAAGAGCTTTTCGGGTGTAATGGCCGCCGCTTTGGTGCAAGATGGCCTTTTGAAGCTGGACGAATATTGCGCAGACACGCTGACTGAGTTCTGGTCTGATCGGTACCGCAGCGCTATTCGGGTGACTGACCTCTTGCATTTGGTGAGTGGGCTTGACGGTAAGGGTGGTCGTAATTTTGGCGAGGTACCGACTTATGTTGAAGCCTTAGCCGTGCCTTCCACGCGGGCGACTGGCAGTCAGTTTTCCTATGGCCCTGTGCCGTTCCAGATTTTTGGGGAATTGGTCCGGCGCAAACTTGTCGCCGCTAAGACAGGCGATTCAGACCCTTTAGCCTATTTAACGCGGCGACTCTTCACCCCTCTCGGCATCCGGCCAATCCGCTGGCAGCGGGGCGAGGATGGCCTGCCGCATCTGCCATCGGGGGCAGCTATCACCGCCCGCGACTGGGCAAAGTTTGGCCAATTTGTTTTGGCCGGCGGTGTGCATCAAGGAAGGGCTTTGGTCGACCCTGTTGCTCTGCAGGCCAATTTTGAAGCCAGCTCAGCCAATCCCGGCTATGGCTTGACTTGGTGGATCCCCCGCCCCGGCATGATTGGTCCGGGGCCACGGTCTGGTATCGCCGGGGAAGCGGTCTCGCTCTCCGGCCTTGGCACGCTTTACATGGCAGCAGGGGCCGGAAACCAGCGGCTTTATCTGTTGCCAGATCAGGACATGGTTATCGTTCGCCAAGCCGATGGTATTCGCAATACCCTCCGTCGAGGCGCGGGCGATTGGTCAGATCAGACTTTCTTGAGCCTCGTAGTGGGTGTTTAAGCCTGCCCACGCCCGCGTGCTTGGACGGCTTCGCGATTGGCCGCGACCTTATCGGGCGTGACTTGGTTGTTGCGCTCGGTCGAAAAGGCGGTTTCATGTAGCAGGCCTGCGCCAAACGTCATCGCAAAGCCATCATTGATCAGCTTCTTATATTCTTGCTGTGCTTGAGCTGGCATGGTGGCCATGTCGGCAGCCAATTTCAGCGCGGTCGGCATCAAGGCTTCTGGGCTGACTACCCGATTGACCAAGCCCCAACGTTCCGCTGTCTCAGCATCCAGAAAGTTTCCGGTGAGGGAGAGTTCTTTTGCTCGATATATCCCGATCAGGCGCGATAACTTCTGCGACAGGCCCCAGCCGGGCATAATGCCAACGCGCCCATGTGTATCGGCAAAGCGCGCGCCAGTCGAAGCGATCAGGACATCGCAAGCAAGGGCAACTTCAAAGCCACCCGTAATGGCCACCCCATTGATCGCCCCAATTACGGGCTTTGCACTGGTCTCAATCGCGCGAACGGGATTGGCTTCTGGCTTCTCAGCGGTGGCATCGCCCATGGCGAGCGGGTCAGTCGATAACTCTTTCAGATCAAGCCCTGCCGTAAAGGCGCGTCCGGCCCCGGTCAAAACAATCACCCGGATGGCATCGTCCTGATTCAACTCTGTGATCGCATCATACAGCGCTTGGCGCATAGCTTTTGACATTGCGTTCATAGCTTCGGGCCGGTTCAAGGTCACAATGGCGATGGCTTCTTGACGTTCAACAGTCAGGGTCATGGATTTTCCTTTAAGGCGCGGGGCACGAGCGGATTAAGCGGGCTTTGTTTCAGCACTGCTCAAAAAAGGCAATGGCTTTTGCCTAATTTGGTTGGGTGATCGTGACGATGAGCGGAAGATGATCGGACCCGACATCGGGGCCAACCTTACAGGCCCGGACATCGATGTCGCGCACCAGGATATGATCAATCGTGACTTTTAGGCCCGGAATTCTGTCAAACGCCGTCCCGCTCCAGTCTATCGGGCGCCACGTCCCGGCAATCGGGCCACCGCACGCAACCCGTTTGAGATTGGCTGTTTGAAGCAGGTCATAGAGTGGTCCAGCGCTGGGGGTCGTATTGAAATCGCCCATGACCAAGACAGGGCCCGGCTCTTTGGCGACTGCACCAGCAAGGGCTAACAGCTCTAGATTGCGTACGCGCAAGCCTTCACCGCGCCCCCGGGTTGGATTTTGCAAGTGCAGAATAAACAGCGTGAAGCCCGAGCAGCGAGCCTTGAGGCCAAAATGGCGGCCTGCGCGCACAGTTAAATCGTCATTCGGGTCTACCACACGGCAACCCAGCGTTTCGACGCCCCAAGTTTGCTTGGACGGCGTAGCAAATTCTGGATTTGCAACGCTTGGGAAAAGGTCTTGCAGATTGCTGAACTCAGGCACTTCGCCGAGACCAAGCGCTTTAGCCTCTTTCACTTCTGGCAGTAGGGCAAAGCTCTTGAGAGCCAAGCGATTGTCATGGATATTGGCCCAAGCCAAAACCATTTCGCGTGTCGCATCCGCCTGATGGCTGGTGAGCGGTGGATAGAGCGTCGGGACGCGCAAATTGAAGAATAAAAGCGCAAGTAGGGCGAGCGTTTGTAACACAGCCATCATTCGCCATTTGCCCAGCCAAAAGGCAGCAAGTCCGACCAGTCCAAAGACCATGATCAGTCGGTCCCAAGCGCCGAACAGCGCCAAGATCCAGTGATAAGGTGCCGCCAAGGCAAGGCCGCACAGGCCCAAGGTTGCCAATCCGACCAGCCCAAGGACCAGCCGGGCGATCCAGACGAGGATGGTCAAGCAGCTTCCACTTTCTCGGCGGGCCCAAGCCACCTATCGAGATCAGCCAAAGCGCGAACGGCCAAAGCCTTTTTGCGAAGGCGACCGCGTTCTTTGCCTTTTCCGCCCGCATCTTCGGTCAATTCAGGGAAGAGACCGAAATTGACATTCATCGGCTGGAAACTGCCCTTGCCACCATCAACATGCCCGCCAGTTACATGGTTCAAGAGCGCGCCAAGCGCGGTCGTGCCGGGGGGAATACGCGGTGCTTCACCAAGGTGCTCTGCCCGCGCAAACCGGCCAGCCAACAGGCCAATTGCCGCACTTTCAACATAGCCTTCACAGCCCGTAATCTGCCCCGCAAAGCGAATGTCAGGGCGGGACTTCAGGCGCAGGCTTGCATCCAGCAATTTGGGTGAATTGAGGAAGGTATTGCGGTGAATGCCGCCTAGGCGCGCAAATTGCGATTGCTCAAGGCCAGGGATCATGCGGATGACGTCGGATTGAGCGCCGTGTTTCAGCTTGGTTTGAAAACCAACCATGTTGAACAACGTGCCTAGGGCATTGTCTTGGCGCAATTGTACGACGGCCCAAGGTCTTTTGCCTGTGCGCGGATCAACGAGGCCAACGGGTTTCATGGGGCCAAAGCGCAACGTCTCACGTCCGCGCTCTGCCATTACTTCGATCGGCAAACAACCTTCGAAATAGAGCGTATTTTCCCATTCTTTGAAGCTCGTCTTTTCGCCAGCCAACAAAGCATCGATGAAGGCTTCATATTCTTCTTTATTCATCGGGCAGTTGATGTAATCGGCCCCGTCACCCTCTGGCCCTACTTTGTCCCAGCGGCTTTGGAACCAAGCAATGTCGAAATTTATGCTTTCGCGGTGGACGATAGGTGCGATGGCATCAAAGAAGGCCAGTTCATCCTCGCCCGTCACCGATTGCACCGCCTGTGCCAACAGATCAGACGTCAAAGGCCCGGTCGCGATAATGGTGCTGCTCCAGGATTCCGGCGGCAGCTCAGTTACCTCTTCGCGCACCAGGGTGATCAGGGGTTCTTGGGTCAGGGCTTCCGTCACCGCGGCTGAAAACCCGTCGCGATCAACTGCCAAGGCAGAGCCAGCTGGGACTTTGTGGGCGTCGGCACAAGCCATAATGAGCGAGCCAGCCCGGCGCATTTCCGCGTGGATCAAGCCAACCGCATTGAATTCCCAATCATCAGAACGGAATGAATTGGAGCAAACAAGCTCTGCCAAGCCATCTGTATGATGGGCATCAGTCTTACGGATTGGGCGCATCTCATGGAGGACAACGGGCACGCCCGCGCGGCTGATCTGCCAAGCTGCTTCGCTACCCGCGAGGCCGCCGCCAATGATGTGAATGGGTTTTACCTGAGTCATGGTCTGCCAAATAGCGCAGCCATGGCCCTGAGGGGAGGGGGCGGGCTCAGTCGCCGCAGTCCGATACTGTCTTTCCTATCGGCTCGGTGATGGAGATTATCGATCAAACTTGTTTGATTCCCCCTCTTGCACCCCAACAGGATATAGCCGAAGGGGAAAGCGAGTTGGTTGAAGGGCCCCATGGCTCGTCAGGCGTGCGTACCTATTTGAGGAATTTCGATGTCCAAGACTTTTTCCCCCTCTGAAGCAGCTTTTTCGGTTTTCGAATTGATGAAGCGTCAGCCGCAATTTGTGATGCGCTATGCCATGCTTTCAGCCGGGGTTATGGCGATCTACATGTTTGTTATGGCGAGTACGGGGGCAGGCGATGCGCTCCAACGTTATGCCGTACTGGCGCAGTCGGAACAAATGCCCACGATGGAGCAGGTGCAATCTATTCTGGGCCCCGCGATGCCATCGCTGTTCTTCTCGTTTCTGATCAGTGCCATTTTGAGTGCTTTCTTGACTGGGATGGCTTTACGCAAGACCCTACATGATCGCGAGGAAGGCTTCTGGGGGCTTCAGGCAGGACCCATTGAAGGACGCTTCCTCTTGGCAACTTTAGCTTTTGTTGCCGTGATTTCTGTCGCGGCTTTTGTGATCGGGTTTATCACCAGCCTGATCGCCACGATCCACATGGCGCTGGGAAGCCTTGCGATTCTCGCATCTATTGGCGCGATGATCTGGTTTGGTTTGCGGTTAAGCCAATTTGGCGTGATGGGCGTCGTGACGGGCAAATTAGGCCTTAGAGAATCCTTTGAGCAGACAAATGGCAAGTTCTGGCGCTATTTTGGCGCTTATTTGTTGTGGCTGGTGATAGTGATTATCTTGGGCACCATCGTCCAAGGCCTCGCGACTATCGGCGCTTTGGCACTGGGAACCAAGATTGGTTCTGGCCTGCCAGCAAATGCACAAGAGTTCGCGACAGTGGGCTGGGCGTTTTACGTTCTGCTCTATGGCATG
>JAJTGP010000258.1 GCA_021299265.1 Hyphomonadaceae bacterium
AGGGGAGTGCGCATGCGCCGATGTCCGGCGAAGGCAGTGAAGGGGTGGTTCCACACGGAAACTTTTTGGTGTTCCTCTCGACCCAGCCAAACAAAAAGGCCCCAGTCTTGCGACCAGGGCCTTGATTTCGAGCGAAGGAAGAAAGGGCTTAGTCAGCCTTTTTCTTGGCAGGTGCCTTCTTCTTTGGTGCTGGCTTTTCGTCTGCAACGGCCTCTGCTGGGGCTTCTTCGGCAGGAGCGGCTTCTTTCTTGGCTTTCGCCTTGGCTGGAGCCTTCTTGGCAGACTTTGCTTCAGCGGCTGGTGCCACTTCATCTTCGCTTTCAAGCTCAACACGGGAGACGGTCACATCGGTAACCTTGGCCATTTGCAGGACGAAGTCGACGACCTTTTCTTCGTACAAAGGTGCACGCAGGCTGGCGACCGCATTTGGGTTTTTTTGGAAGAACTCAAAAACTTGACGCTCTTGGCCGGGGTAGCGCGAGGCTTCGGCTTGGATGGCGCGCGCCACTTCTTCGTCTTTCACTTCCACGCCATTGACGCGGCCGAGTTCGGCCAAGACGAGGCCCAAGCGCACGCGACGCTCAGCAATCTTGGTGTATTCCGCTTTCAGTTCGTCTTCCGACTTGCCAGCATCTTCTGGATCTTCATTGCCAGCGGCCTTGTCTTGCGTCACTTGCGCCCAGATGGCGTCAAATTCAGCGGCCAACATTTTCGGTGGCAAGTCGAAGCTGTGGGTGGCGTCCAAAGCGTCGAGCAACGAGCGCTTGGCTTTCTGACGCGACAATTGAGCCAATTGATCTTCGATGTTCTTCTTGATCGCATCCTTCAGGGTCGCGAGGTCCGACAGGCCGATATTCTTGGCCAAGTCATCGTCAATCTTGGTCTCAACGGCCTTTTTGACTTCAACAACGGTGACGTCAAAAGTTGCGGCCTGACCGGCCAAAGTCGCCACGCCATATTCGGCGGGGAAAGTCACGTTCAGGACTTTTTCATCGCCAGCTTTCACGCCGACCAATTGCTCTTCAAAGCCTGGGATATAGGTGTTGGAGCCCAGAACCACGGTGGAGCCATCGGCCTTGCCGCCGTCAAACTCAACGCCGTTCAATTTGCCCACAAAGTTGCAGACAACTGCATCGCCATTGGCTGCTTTGCCCTTCTTTACTTCAAAGGACTGCGACTGCTTGGCGATCTCGGCCAAGGCTTCGTCGATTTCAGCTTCGGTTGCTTCCGCCAAAGGGCGGGTCACAGACAGGGTCTGGATATCCGCAGGGGTGAAGTCTGGCATGATGTCGAGTTCAACATCAAAGGTCAGGTCGGCTTTGCCGTCCATCACATCGCCGAGATTGCCCAAATTGGTCACGTCTGGCTGGCTAGCAGCGCGGATGCCGTTGTTCGACACGGTGCCTTCAATGCCTTCTTGCACCAGCTCGTTCAACAAATCGCCCATAATGGACTTGCCATACATGCGCTTCACATGAACGACGGGCACTTTACCTTTGCGGAAGCCCTTGATGTTCAATTGGGGGGCCAATTCCGCGATCTTGGCATCGGTGCGCGTAGCAATAATAGAGGCGGCAATGGTGACGCCATAGACGCGGCTAAGGCCTTCAGCAGATTTTTCGACGATTTGCATGATGATGTCCTAAAAAGGAAGCGGATTACGCGGGTTGATGGGATAGCGCTGGGGCCTAAGCCCGAAAGGTGCGCGGCTATGCCACGATGTGGCGGCGATGTCTATGCCGGGCACAGCAAGTGGCTCTCAATCACCAAGCCATTAGATCGTCGTGCTTTAGAAATGATGCCCATTAGGTCGATCTAGCCTTAAAATTTTGAGCCTACATGCCGCGGAAATCTGTTTCAGAATTTGCGCGCGAGGCTTTGACGGCTGTCCACGCTGAGGACACCCTAAGGATACACTTCAGGAGAATTAATTTTAAGTATCATTTAAACTTAAATTATCTTAAAGTTGAATTATCGATGTCCCTATCAGAGGCTTCGATTTAGATAGGAGAGCAAAATGCCAAAAATTAAACTTGATATTGCTGGAATGTATTTTTCCTTCGAGGCAAACGTTGCCGCCGGCGCTTGCGTAAAGGATGTTATGGATGATGTCGCTGTCAAAACGCGTGCGCCGGACTACAAAGGGCCACGCTTTCGATACACGACCGAAACCATTGGAACTTTTCTTTCGCTTAATGGCATTCGAATTGACCATGAAAACGGATCGGCCGTCTCTCGACAAGATGCAACTCGGGTCTATCCAGATGGCATCTACCGCTATGATGATGATGCCGTTGACTTCAAAAATGGCCTGTTAGTTGGCACAGACCCAACCAAAAACTATGTGTTGGCTTGGCAATTCTACGTCTATGATAAAAATGGCGTCGAACATGCCCGAACGAATGGTACGAAGAGAAGCATCATCTCATTCGCCGAGAAAAACCCGGCAAAAATGGGCTATGTTTTGGAAGATGGTTCAACCGTCGTTTGGCGGCTCGTCGCGATTTTTTACAAACCACTTTGAGGCGAGTTATAAACTTAAGAGGATTTACTTAAGCGAGTATGCGTTTAGGGTGTTGCGGTCGGGTGGAGTTGATCGCACCACCCTGATCTGCATCCTCATCAGCACCGCCAAGGCCTAAAACATAGACCTCAAGGTCTAGTTTGACGGCTTTGGCCCCAATGGCAAAAGTTACGAATTATCTGCCAAAGCGAATGGCACGGAATTGACCAGTCAAATCATATCCCATTATATCAACCAAAGAGAATCCAAGAGTTTAAGGATGTGAATTATGTCAACCACTGCAGCCGCCCCACCAATTGCCGCAATAGGATCAGACCCCTTGGAGTGGCAAAGCAGCGACACGTTTAAGATCAAGGATTACCTCTTCCAGTCATCCCATTTTGGTGCCGAGCGAAAAGATGCGGAAGCAATCGGTGCCTTCTGGATCATGAAAAATCCAGAATTGCTCGCTTTGTA
>JAJTGP010000149.1 GCA_021299265.1 Hyphomonadaceae bacterium
CATAGTGGCGCTGGCGACGGTGGCCTTAGATGCGCCAGCAGATCCCTTGGGTGCTGCGCGCGCTTTGGCTGATGCGGTGCCCGAAGCTGACCGTGCGACGGCAAAGCTTGCTTTCAATCTCGACCCCCTAGCTGCCCGCATGAATGGCCAGACCGGATGCAGCCTTGAAGCCGCAGCGGGCTTTGCCGCCCAGACCCAAAGCTTGTTTCCGATGGCGACCTGCTTGCGTGCTGATGCGCGGCCTGTGCATGAAGGCGGTGGTTCTGAGGCACAAGAGCTCGCATTGTTAATTGCCTCTGGGATCGCCCATTTGCGGGCAGGTGAGGCACTGGGCCTGTCTGCTGCGGCGGTGAATTCAACCTTGCTGTTCACGCTGGCTGCAGGTCCTGATGTGGTGGTCGAGATCGCCAAGCAGCGCGCAGCCCGCAGGCTGTGGGCACGGGTTATGGATGCGTGTGGCGTCGCGGCCCCCATGCGGCTGCAAGCTGTGACCTCTGGCCGTATGCAGACCAAGCGCGATCCGTGGACGAATATTTTGCGCGCCACATGTGCCTGTTTTGGGGCCGCAGCCGGTGGGGCCGATGTCATTACCGTCCTTCCTTATTCCAGTGCCTTAGGGCTGCCTGACGAGAACGCCCGCCGTATTGCCCGCAACACACAATTGATCTTACAGGAAGAGAGCCATCTGGGTCGCGTTACCGATCCTGCCGGTGGGGCTTGGGCGATGGAAGCTTTGGCCGAGGATTTGGCCCAAGCGGCTTGGCCCTTGGTGCAAGAGATTGAACGGGCAGGGGGCCTACCAGCTGCTTTGGATCAAGGCTTGGTCCAAGCATGGGTGGCCCAAACGCGGGCTGCGCGGGTTCGCGATATTGCCAAGCGCAAGACGCAGCTCATTGGCATCAATATCTTTGCCAATCTGGATGAGGTGTTGCCCGCCACGCCTGCCATCGCGGCGACCTCGACGCCCGCAACACCTTTGCCTGGCGCGATTCCACCGATGCGTTTGGCGCAAGATTTTGAAGCGCTGCGCGACCGGGCAGACAGCCTTAGTCCTAAGATTTTCCTGGCGACATTGGGCGCGCTCGCCAAGTTCAGTGCACGCGCTGGCTTTGCCCGCAATGCCTTTGAAGCGGGCGGCATCAAGGCCTTGGGCACCGATGTCGCCCATGCCGATCAGGCGGCGCTCATTACCGCTTTCAAGGCCAGTGGCGCACAGCTGGTGTGCCTGTGCGGCGATGATGCGACTTATGAGGCACAGGCCGCCGAAGCTGCCGCTGCGCTCAAGGCAGCAGGCGCCACGCAGATTTGGCTGGCCGGCAAATTCCAGGCCCCAGCCATCGATCGCAACCTCTTTGCCGGGGCAGACATATTGGCCGAACTCACCCACGCCATCACGCTTCTGGAGGAGCCCGCATGAGCAAGCTACCTGACTTCGCCCAGTTAGCGCTTGGCACGCCAAACCTAGCGCCGGCATCCACCAACGCGGCCGGCGCTGAGATGTGGCGGACGCCAGAAGATGTGCTGGTCAAGCCGTCTTATGGCCCGGAAGACCTCAAAGGGCTGGACCATTTGGGCGGGCTTCCCGGTATCGCCCCCAATATTCGTGGGCCCTATCCCACCATGTATGTGCAACAGCCTTGGACGATCCGCCAATATGCGGGCTTTTCTACGGCCGAAGATTCCAACGCTTTTTACCGCCGCAATCTGGCAGCGGGTCAGAAAGGCTTGTCGGTTGCCTTCGATCTGGCGACCCATCGCGGCTATGACAGCGACCACCCCCGCGTTCTGGGCGATGTCGGCATGGCCGGCGTTGCCATCGACAGCATTTACGACATGCGCACCTTGTTTGAGGGCATTCCCCTCGACCAAATGAGCGTGTCCATGACCATGAATGGCGCGGTTCTGCCCATCCTCGCGCTTTATGTCGTGGCAGCTGAAGAACAAGGCGTGAGCCCTGAAAAGCTTTCGGGTACCATTCAAAACGACATCCTCAAAGAATTCATGGTCCGCAACACCTATATCTACCCGCCCGGACCCAGCATGCGGATCATTTCGGACATTTTTGCCTTTACCAGCCAAAACATGCCGAAGTTCAATTCCATCTCCATCTCCGGCTATCATATGCAAGAAGCCGGGGCGACGGCAGACTTAGAGCTCGCCTACACCCTTGCCGACGGGTTGGATTATATCCGTGCTGGCCTGGAGGTGGGATTAGATATTGATGCATTTGCCCCGCGTCTCTCATTTTTCTGGGCGATTGGCATGAATTTCTTCATGGAAGTCGCCAAGATGCGGGCAGGGCGGGCCTTATGGGCGCGCTTGGTCCAGCAGTTCAATCCTAAGAGCGAGAAGTCCTTGGCCCTGCGCACCCACAGCCAGACCTCTGGCTGGAGCCTGACTGCGCAAGACGTGTTCAACAATGCCGTGCGCACCTGCGTCGAAGCCATGGCCGCCACCCATGGCCACACCCAAAGCTTGCACACCAATAGCTTGGACGAGGCGCTGGCCCTGCCAACCGACTTCTCCGCCCGCATCGCCCGCAACACCCAATTGGTCTTGCAAGAAGAAGCCGGTTTCTCTCGCCCCATCGATCCTTGGGGCGGCAGCTATTATGTCGAGAAGCTGACGGCTGATCTCGCCGAGCGGGCTTGGAAGCATATTGAAGAAGTCGAAGCCTTGGGCGGCATGGCTAAAGCCATCGAACAGGGCCTGCCCAAACTGCGCATTGAAGAAGCCGCAGCCAAGACCCAAGCGCGCATCGATACGGGCATGCAGACCGTCGTGGGCGTCAATAAATTCCCGCTCGATGAAGTCGAAGACGTGCCCGTCCTTAAAGTCGACAACACGGCGGTGCGCATGAAGCAGTTGGAGAAGCTGAAGCGCTTGAAGGCCGAACGCAACCAAGCCGATGTGGATGCGGCCTGTGCTGCTTTGACCGCTGCTGCGCGCGATGGCTCTGGCAATCTTCTCGACCTCGCCATCAAGGCCGCCCGGGCCAAAGCGACCGTGGGCGAAATCTCGCTGGCTCTGGAAGATGTCTATGGCCGCCACAAGGCAGAGATCCGGATCAATTCTGGCGTCTACGCCCGCGAAGCTGACCCCTCAAATCCTGTGCTGCTACAGGCCCGCGAGGCGATTGCCGCCTTTGCCAAGGCCGATGGTCGCGCGCCTAAAATCCTCGTCGCCAAAATGGGCCAAGATGGCCATGACCGCGGCCAAAAGGTGATCGCCACGGCCTTTAGCGATCTGGGCTTTGACGTCGATATCGGCCCCTTGTTCGCCACACCGGAAGAGGCCGCGCGCCAAGCCGTGGAGAATAATGTCCATGTCATCGGCTTCTCCTCGCTCGCAGCCGGCCATTTGACGCTGCTGCCCGCTCTACGCCAAGCGCTATCGGCGGAAGGCCGCAGCGACATCATGATCGTCATCGGCGGCGTGATCCCGCCAGATGATGTGCCCGTCCTCAAACAAATGGGCGCAAGTGCTGTCTATCTGCCAGGCACCGTGATCGGCGAAGCCGTTGTGGATCTGATCGGCACTTTGAGTGGTCGCTTAGGGTATTAGGCGGTGGCGGCGCACGGCCTTTTCATGCCCCATCCTACGGCAGAGACGGTCTAGACCAAAACCACCCCTTCGGTCCCTCCGGCACACATCGGCGCATGCGCCCTCCCCTCTCCCAGTGGGGAGAGCAACCGTGTTTAAGAGGATGTGTTTTTTGCCCAGTCGGTTTGATCGCGCATCATGGCGTTGAGTTGGGTGATG
>JAJTGP010000089.1 GCA_021299265.1 Hyphomonadaceae bacterium
GCCAGAGATTTGGCGGGCGCGATCACACGACCGTCATGCATGCGGTGAAGCGGATCGAGGAATTGGCAGCTCAGGATGTGACCTTTGCAGCAGAATTGCAGGAAATTGGCCGTAAGATCACCGAATAGCGCCTAAAGTCATTGCGCAAGTCGGCAAACATCGGGCAAAATGAATCTTCAACTTGGCCAGAATCAAAATGGTTCTGCCCTTCTGTTGCGTTTGTAGCCGGCGGATGGAATGTCGAGTGCCATTGACTGAAGATTTTCTCGGGGAGCGGGTTCGGGTATGCGTCTAACGATCGAACGTGGAGCGCTTTTGAAAGCTCTGGGCCATGTGCAAAGTGTCGTTGAGCGGCGCAATACCATCCCCATTTTGTCGAACGTCTTGATCGAAGCGCGCGATGGCAGTGTGACCTTTGCGGCAACCGACCTTGATATTGAGATCGTCGATGGCGCAGAAGCCGATGTCGAGCGTCAGGGCGCAATTACCGTTCCGGCTCACCTACTCTATGAGATCGTCCGGAAATTGCCCGATGGCTCGCAAGTACGCCTAGACCTGTCGCCAGACGACCCCCGCGTGACCATCACCGCAGGCCGTGGCCGCTATAATCTGCCCGTCCTCGCCGCTGGCGACTTCCCTGCCATGTCGAGTGGCAGCTTTGACTCCCGTTTTACGCTTGAGCGCGCAGCCCTTGCCCGTCTGATTGACCGCACGCGCTTTGCTATCTCGACCGAAGAGACCCGCTATTATCTCAATGGCGTTTATCTGCATTCCGCAACGGGTGACTCAGGCCCTGCCCTGCGCGCCGTTGCCACCGATGGTCACCGCTTGGCACTTGCCGACTATCCGCAGCCAGAAGGTGCAACAGCCGTTCGTGGCGTCATTATTCCGCGCAAGACGGTGCAAGAGCTGCGTCGCTTGTTGGATGACGCGGCAGACGATGTTGAGATCGCGGTTTCTGACGCCAAAATCCAATTCTCCTTTGGCCGCACCACGCTGACATCCAAGCTGATTGACGGCACTTTCCCAGATTATACCCGCGTTATTCCGAAGGGGAATTCGCGGATCATGACCGTGCGAAATGACGAGTTCTCCCGCGCGGTAGACCGGGTTGCCACCATGGCGGCAGAGCGTTCACGCTCGATCAAGCTGACCATCAGCGATGCCAAAGTCATCTTGGCCGTGAACAGCCCTGAAACCGGTGCGGCGACCGAAGAGGTCGAGGCCGACTATAGCTCTGACACGATGGAGATTGGCTTTAATGCCAAATATCTCTTGGATATCGCGGGCCAGATTGGCACGGGCGAAGCGCGGTTTGAGTTCGCCGATGCCGCTTCGCCTACGTTGGTACGAGATGGCAATGATCCCAATGCGCTCTTTGTGCTGATGCCGCTGCGCGTGTGACGACTGACCCAATGGCGGCCCCGCGCGCCTTTGTGCGGCGGCTTAATTTAACGCAATTCAGGAACCATCCCCGCCTTGATCTAGAGACAAGCGATGGGCCTGTTTGCTTGTTCGGCCCCAATGGTGCCGGCAAGACCAATATTCTCGAGGCTCTCTCCCTTCTAGGTCCAGGTCGGGGCCTGCGAGGGGCAGACCTTGATGAGATGGCGCGGCAGGGTCCAGATGGTGGCCCCTTTGCCGTGACAGGCCTGATCCAACTGGGCGACGAGGCACGGCGTATTGGCGTAGGCTTGGAACGCACCGCGACCGGCCAGAGGCGGGTTGCGCGCATTGATGGTAAGGATGCAGGCCCAAAGGATTTGGCGGAGACAGTGCGCCTCCTCTGGCTCACCCCGGCATATGACCGGTTGTTTGCGGGCCCAGCCGGAGAGCGACGTAAATTCCTCGACCGCTTGGTGTTTGCGGTGGCCCCAGAACATGCCCAGCAGGCCAGCCAGTTTGAAAAGGCGCTGCGCGAACGATCGCGCCTCTTGGAGGAGCCAAAGCCTGACACCCGCTGGCTGAGCGTCATTGAGGCCGAAGTCGCCGCCGCAGGGGTCGCGCTGGGTCTGGCGCGGCTCGAAGCTGTCGATGCCCTGCAGACCGAAATCGCCCAGCGGCCGGATGGCGCTTTTCCCAAAGCGACCCTTGCCCTAGAAGGTTTGTTTGAAACGAGCCTTCGCGAGACGGGCCACGCCGCACAGGCCGAAGCCGAATATGCACGCCTGCTACACGATTGCCGGGCTCGTGATTCGGCGGCGGGACGGGCCTTGGATGGCCCACATCGCTCAGATTTAACTGCGATCCATACCCCCTCTGGCATGCCCGCGCAAAAATGCTCCACAGGCGAGCAGAAAGCCCTTGTAGTTACACTGATTTTAGCCCAAGCGCGACGGATTGCATCTGGCTTGCCAACGGCAAAAAGTGCGGGCTTTTCCGGGCCGAATCCGCTAGTCTTATTGGACGAGGCCGCAGCCCATTTTGACCCTGCCCGACGTGCCGCACTCTGTGCGGAACTCTTGGCGCTTCCGGGGCAATCTTGGCTAACCGGCACGGACCAAAATCTGTTTGAAGAGTTTGGTTCGCGTGCAACCCAGTTTGAAGTCTCACCGGGATCAGTCCGGTTGATGCAGTGAAAGAAGTGTGACGCCACATGAGCGATCTTCCCAGCAATAACGAGCCAGAAGCCAAGCCAACTGCACCCGAAGTCGAAGATAGTCGCGTCTTTGATGCCGAAGGCTTTGACGAGAATGGCCGTGATGCCAATGGACAGGCCTCTTATGGCGCAGATTCCATCAAGGTCTTGAAAGGCTTGGATGCGGTGCGCAAGCGCCCTGGCATGTATATTGGCGACACCGATGATGGCTCTGGCTTGCACCACATGGTCTATGAAGTCGTCGATAATGCGATCGATGAAGCGCTCGCGGGCCACGCAACCATCTGTAATGTTACGCTCTATCCTGACGGCTCGGCCGAAGTGGAAGATGATGGGCGCGGCATCCCGACCGATATTCACAGCGAAGAAGGCGTGTCGGCCGCGGAAGTCATCATGACCCAATTGCACGCGGGCGGTAAGTTCGACCAGAATTCTTACAAAGTGTCTGGCGGCCTGCACGGCGTGGGCGTTTCGGTTGTGAACGCCTTGTCGGACCTGTTGGAATTGACGATTTTCCGCAATGGCCTTGAACACACTATGAGCTTTGCTCTGGGCGAAGCCAAAGCGCCCTTGCGTCTCGTTGGCCCAGTAGACGCGGGCAAGAAGGGCACGCGCGTGCGTTTCTGGCCCTCGCCCACCATCTTCACCATGGTGGAGTTTGATCGGAAGACCTTGGAGCATCGCTTGCGCGAATTGGCCTTCCTGAATTCGGGCGTCACGGTGCGTTTCCGCGACTTGCGCGGGCCAGAGCCTTATGAAGAAATCATGCGCTATGACGGCGGCGTGGAAGCCTTCGTCCAGCATATTGACCGCAACCGCGTCAGCGTCACCGAGAAGCCCATCTTTGTGAAGGGCGAAAAGGATGGCATTGTGGTGGAGGCCGCTCTGCAATGGAACGACAGCTATCACGAGAATATGCTGTGCTTTACCAATAACATCCCTCAGCGCGATGGCGGCACGCACTTGGCGGGTTTCCGGGGTGCCCTGACCCGCGTCATCAATGCCTATGGCGAGAAGTCGGGCATTTCCAAGCGCGAGAAAGTCGACATTACTGGCGATGATGCCCGCGAAGGCCTGACCTGCGTCTTGTCGATTAAGGTGCCCGACCCGAAATTCTCCAGCCAAACCAAGGACAAGCTTGTGTCGTCCGAAGTCCGCCCAGCGGTGGAGAACACGGTTGGCGAAACCTTGGCTGAGTGGTTTGAGGAAAATCCAAGCCTTGCCAAAGTGGTCATGGCCAAGATCGTGGAAGCCGCCGCTGCCCGTGAGGCGGCCAAGAAGGCGCGCGAATTGACCCGCCGCAAGAGCGCGCTCGATATCGCGTCCTTGCCCGGCAAATTGGCAGATTGCCAAGAACGTGACCCCGCCAAATCCGAACTCTTCATCGTCGAGGGTGACTCGGCAGGTGGCTCGGCCAAACAAGGTCGGGATCGTGGGTTCCAAGCGGTCTTGCCCTTGCGCGGTAAGATTTTGAATGTTGAGCGTGCGCGCTTTGACAAGATGCTGTCGAGCCAGGAAATCGGCACCCTGATCACCGCATTGGGCACGGGGATTGGTCGTGATGACTTTAATCCCGACAAATTGCGCTACCACAAGATTGTCATCATGACGGACGCAGACGTCGACGGGGCGCATATCCGCACCCTGCTTTTGACCTTCTTCTACCGCCAAATGCCAGAGTTGATTGAGCGTGGGCATTTGTTCATCGCCCAGCCGCCTTTGTACAAGGCATCCAAAGGCCGGTCGGAGCGTTATTTGAAAGATGATGCAGCGCTTGAGGCCTATCTGATCGAGGAAGGCACAACGGACGCCATTCTGACTTTGGCCAGTGGCGAAGGTCGCCTTGGCGCTGATCTGGTCGCCACCGTGAAGGATGCTGAAGGATTTGAAGGCTCGGTCCGCCGTTTGGCGACCCGCTTCCCGGCCTTTGCGATTGAGCAGGCGGCCATTGCGGGTGCCTTGGTGATCGGGGCTGGGCAAGATGCGGGCGACCGCTTGGCCGTGCGCTTGAACGAACTGGCGGATGAAGGCGAAGACACTTGGACCGTCAAGATTGACGCTTCCGGCCTTGAAATGACGCGCGAAGTGCGCGGCGTGGCCGAGACCATCAAATTGGATCAAAACGTGCTGGGCTCGTCCGATGCCCGCCGCTTGGCCGAACGTGCGGCCGCAATGACAGGGGCCTATGACGGCTTGGCCAAGATCAAGCGTCGCGAAGTCGAAACCGAAATCCATGGTCCTTTGGCTTTGCTAGAGGCCGTGCGTGCGGCAGGGCGAAAGGGCATCACCATCCAACGCTATAAGGGCTTGGGCGAAATGAATGCCGACCAATTGTGGGAAACCACTTTGGATAAAGAGGCTCGCTCGCTTCTGCGCGTGTTTGTCGATCATGCCGATACTGCCGATGGTATGTTCACCCGCCTGATGGGCGATATTGTTGAGCCCCGCCGTGAATTCATCCAAGAATTCGCATTGGAAGCCGAAGTCGACGTTTAATCTCCACCCTGTCATACCCGCTGCTGCAAACACCCCTTCACCGGCTTCGCCGGACATCGGCGCATGCGCACTCCCCTCTCCCGCTGTGAGAGGGGAGCAACACCAATAGCCCCGCATGGAAAACCACCGGGGGTACATCAGAAGAGGTACCGGGGCGCAGGGTTTGCGCCAAATGAGGTGGGCCAGATTAACGGACTGGCCCGGAATACGACGCTGACCATGCGCCCCGGGTAGATAAGTCTGTACGCCCAAGAGTGGGTAACGAGCCCACCGCAGGTGGTTTGGTATCCTCCGCCTCGTACGTAAAGGCCCCAGATCATGCCCTTTCCATCTGTTAGGATGGAGGTA
>JAJTGP010000152.1 GCA_021299265.1 Hyphomonadaceae bacterium
ACTGGCCGCTTGCTAGGTTGGCAGCCTGATTATTCGCTGCAGCAAAGCCTGTATTAGTTGCGTTGGCCACAAATTGCGTCGCCCGCGCTTGGGTCGCTACGTCCGGATCCGTCCCGCCGGGCGAGGCATTATCAATCAGAATGGTCTCAAAGTCGCGGCAAGTCTGCGCATCAAGACAGTCAAACAAGCGCGGTAAATGCGCCCGGCTCTTGTAGGCAACAATTAGGATCGAGACGCGTGGGTCTGCCAAGATCAGCCAAGAGCCTCAACGGCTGCACAGACGGCTTCGCTGGTGATGCCAAAGTGCGCGTAAAGGGCTTGATAAGGCCCAGATGCGCCAAAGCCCTTCATGCCAATGAAGGTGCCTGTCGGGCCAATCCAGCGGTCCCAGCCATAACGCACAGCTGCTTCAATCGCGATCTTAGGCAGGTCGCCGCCCAAGACTTCTTGTTGATAGGCTGTCGACTGGGCCTCAAACAATTCGAGGCAGGGAGCTGAGACGACACGCACACCTAAACCGGCTTCGGCCAGTTTGGCTTGGGCTGCCATGGCAATTTCAACTTCTGACCCGGTGGCAATCAAGACGGCTTTTTCTGGCAGGCTCGAAGGTGACAAGACATAAGCACCCTGCGCGCTGCGATTGGTTGGTGACCCATCTTTGCGTTGGAAGGCGAGCTTCTGGCGGGTCAAGGACAGTACAGATGGCGTCTTCGGCGCGAGCAGCGCCAACTCCCAACATTCGGCGACTTCAACCGGGTCACAAGGGCGGAACACATTGACGTTGGGAATGGCGCGCAACGACGCCAAAGTCTCAACCGGCTGGTGGGTTGGTCCATCTTCGCCCAAACCAATGCTGTCATGGGTCAAGACGTGGATGGTGCGGACTTCCATCAGGGCGCCCAGGCGCAGAGCTGGACGCAGATAATCGGCAAACACGAGGAACGTGCCGGAATAGGGCACCACGCCGCCATGCAACGCCATGCCATTCATGGCCGCCGCCATCCCGTGTTCGCGAACACCGTAATGGATGTAACGCTCCTGATAGGCGTTTGCGCCAAAGCCTTTCATGCCGGTCACTTTGGTGTTCACCGAACCGGTTAAATCAGCCGAACCGCCCATAAGAAGATCAAAGGCCGGGACCAAGACTTCCAATGCGGCACCAGAGCTTTCGCGGGTCGCCAAGGACGGCGACTTCTCGGCCATGGCAGCGCAATGGGCTTCGGTGAGGGCGCGCAATTTCGCCGGGTCGATCTTTGAGTTCAGGAGGTCTTCGATTGCTGCATGGTCGGAACGCTTGGCCATTCGTGCTTGCCATTCAGAATGGGCTTTCGCTCCGCGACTGCCGGCGGCGCGCCAATCGGCGACAATCGCGTCTGGCACGACGAAGGGTGCATGTGGCCAATTGAGAGCTTTGCGCGTGGCTTCAATCTCGGAAGCTCCGAGCGGCGAGCCGTGTGTCTTGGCGGTCCCAGCCAGATTGGGGGAGCCAAAGCCAATTTGCGTGCGGCAGGCGATCAAAACTGGACGGTCAGAGGATAAAGCCGAAGTCATCGCCGCTTCCAGTGCGACGGGATCATGGCCGTCAACGCGGCATGTTTGCCACCCAGCTGCATCAAAGCGCTGGAGCTGGTCGCCAGTCTCGGCAACCGACAAAGCCCCGTCGATGGAAATCTCATTATCATCCCACAGGACGATTAAACGGTTCAGCCGCAGGTGACCTGCCAAGGAAATCGCCTCGTGGCTGATCCCTTCCATCAAGTCGCCGTCTGATGCGATAACCCAAGTGTGGTGGTCGCAAACATCTGCGCCCAAAGTGGCCCGTAAATGGGCTTCAGCCATCGCCATGCCGACAGCCGTGGAAATGCCTTGGCCCAAAGGACCGGTCGTGGTTTCAACGCCGGGCACATGACCATATTCAGGGTGGCCAGCGGTGAGGGCACCCATTTGGCGGAAGTTCTTCAACTGGTCCATCGTCATGGCTTCATAGCCAGTTAGATGTAGCAGCGAGTAGATCAGCATTGAGCCGTGGCCAGCCGACAAAACAAAACGGTCCCGATCTTGCCACTCTGGCGCCTTTGCGTCGAATTTCAGAAACTTGGTAAACAGGACCGTCGCCACATCTGCCATGCCCATGGGCATGCCGGGATGTCCAGAATTGGCGGCCTGAACGGCATCCATCGACAAGAAGCGGATGGCGTTGGCGAGGTCTGTATGGCTGGTCATGGGAGGGGAAACTTTCGTCGGCTGAATGACGGACCGCATATAGGACTCGCCGCCGCGTCACAATGGTAAACGGCACCTATTCCACCCTAATCAGTGCCTCAATAATCGGCGGACTCATTGCAGACTCATTGTGGTCAAAATCTACGCCCGATTTTGTCGTAGTAAGGGTGCATACCTAACTCACACACAGAGTGAGACCCCAATATGACCATCCTTCCTTACCCAAAGTCCCGTCGTCGCGTTGCCAAGCCAAAGACTGCCCCAGTGGCGGTGCCAATCGCCCCACCTTCGGGTGCTCTACTCAATGCCATCCTATCCTATGCCGACATTTCCGAAGAGATTGGTGGCGGGCTGACCGTGTTGCGTGTTAGCGCCAAGCGCATGGATGATGCGGTTATCACACAAAGTCTTGGTCGCGAGGCCGTGCGCTTGGCCGATGTCTCCATCCTCTGGAATGATGATGAGAGCGAGATTCATGCCGTCTTGGATGCAGCTATTCCGAGCGGGGTTGAGGATTTCTGGACCGAGCCTCAGTTTGAGCTGACGGATTTGGCGATGGCCTATCTCGACGAAATGCTCGACACCGAAGAGCGCGCCAAGGCTGGTTAGCCTATTATTTGCGCAGCTTAGCGTCTCATAAACACTTTATTCGCCATAATCTTGCCTTGTGAGGGGTAACATGCGGCCACAAACCGCCTTATAAGTAAGCTTATGACGACAATTGCTCTGGTCGATGACGACGAAAACATCCGCGCTTCCCTGGAAATCCTTTTCCAGAGCGAAGGTTATGACGTGCGCACTTATCCGGACGGGGCCACGGCGCTGCCTGCCTTGATCTCGGACCCGCCAGATATTGCGATCCTAGATATCAAAATGCCACGTATGGACGGGGTGGAGTTATTGCGTCGCGTTCGGGAAAGCTCCGACGTGCCAGTCATTTTCCTGACGTCGAAAGATGATGAGATTGACGAAGTCATTGGCTTCTCAGTCGGTGCCGATGACTTTATCCGCAAGCCGTTCTCGACTCGCTTGTTATCAGAGCGGGTGAAGGCCGTTTTGCGCCGTTCTCGTCCAATCGACGCCGTTGAAGATGAGGCTAGCACTTCCGACGGTGACAAGAAGGTCGTTACACGGGGCTCGCTGACCATGGACCCAAATCGGCATGCTTCCTATTGGAAGGGAAAGCCCGTCCGCCTGACGGTGACAGAATTCCTCTTGCTGCAAGCCCTTGCCCAACGCCCTGGCTTTGTTAAGAGTCGGGACCAGCTTATGGACGCTGCCTATGACGACAGCGTCTACGTCGATGACCGCACCATTGACAGCCACGTGAAGCGCGTGCGCAAGAAATTCCGTGAAGTTGATGGTGAGTTTGATGCCATCGAGACGCTTTATGGGGTCGGCTATCGCTACAAAGAATCCTAAAAAAAAGCCTACTGAACCCTTTGGCAAAACCCGAAGGCAGCGCCGTCGTGGCGGCATTGCGGGCATTATCTTTATCGCGAACTTTGCCGGCATCGTCATTCTGGTGCTGGGCTCACTTCTGTTCAACGAATTACGATCCGGCCTAACTAAAGCGCGTATGGACGCTTTGCGGGCGCAGGGTTCGACCATCGCCAGTGTCTTGGCCGAGGCCGCCATCCCTGCTGACGCGGTGCCTGTTTTGGATGAAGGCCGAGCCCGCGCGATTTTGCGGCGATTATCGCGTGAGCCGGGTGCACGCCTGCGCCTATTCAGCCGAGACCTCCGCCCCATCGCTGACAGCACAATCTTGGACGATATCGTCAATGTGCGTGAATTGCCGCCCTTAGGGCCTGCAGCACCCGACATTGGGGAGGTGGCCGGCAAGGCTGTCTCCAATGTGCGGGTCTTCATTCAAGGTGCCAGCGACGACCCTAAAAAAGCGCTTATCCGTGAAGTGTCCACTGCTCTGCAGGGCAATGTCGTCCAAAGCGAGCGCTTTGATGAAGAAGGTCGACGGGTAGTCTCGGTTACCGTCCCCATTCAGCGCATTCGCGCCGTTGTTGGGGTTTTGACCCTTGAAAGCGGGGATGTCAGCGAGATCGTGGAGGCAGAACGACGCGCCCTTTACCCCTTCATCTTCTCGGCCATTTTGGTGACGGCGATTTCGGCCAGTATGTTGGCTTGGTCGATCGCCGTGCCGCTGCGCCGTTTAGCTGCAGCTGCCGACAACGTCCGGCGAGGGCGTGCCCAAGCTTTGGACGCAGATTCTTTACGCAAGCGCCCTGACGAAATCGGGGACTTGGCAGACGCCTTGGCTGCGATGACGGCTACGCTGCAAGACAGAATTGACGCCAATGAAAGTTTTGCCGCCGATGTCGCGCACGAAATCAAGAACCCCTTGGCCGCGATCCGCAATGCCGCCGAACTTTTGCCCCGCGCGACCACGCCTGAAAGCAAAGCAAAGCTTGAATCCATCATCCTAAGCGATGCACGCCGGGTGGATCGCTTGGTGACTGACATCGCCAATGCGTCTCGATTGGACGCCGAACTCGCCCGTGCCAGCCAGCAGAAGTTCTTTATGGCGGACATGATCGATGATCTAGCCAGAGCTTATGGGTCGATTGGTCATGCGCGCGAAGTAGAAATTGTCGTGCGCCATCCAGATGAGACCGACCGTTTGGCGGTGAGTGGCCGCGAAGAGGCCATCTCGCGCATCCTTACGAACCTGCTCGATAATGCGCTGTCTTTCTCGCCGACAGACGGCAGGGTTAGCTTATTCGGCATCCGGGACGGCAAAGTCATCCGGATCACGATAGAAGATGAAGGTCCCGGCATTCCCGAAGAATCCCTGCAAAGTATCTTCAACCGCTTCTATACCCACCGTCCGACCAGTGTCGGCGAAGAAGGTCAAGCCGCTTTTGGCAAACACTCCGGCCTTGGCTTGGCGATTGCCCGTCAAATTGCCGAAAGTCACGGTGGCGCGGTCTGGGCAGAGAATCGGGAAGATCGCAGCGGCGCACGCTTTGTTCTGGAGTTGCCTGCAGTCTAGGCGTTACGGCGTCGCCAAGCTTGGGTGGGCCAGCAAATCATGGGTCACGACGGGATAGAGCGAGGCCAACAGCGTAAGAGCGGCGATGACGTTGAAGGCGCGAAGTTTGACCGGGTCATGCAAAAATTGACGCATCTGCATGCCTAGAAACGCCCATAGGCCAACGGTAGGCAAATTAATGGCACCAATTACAGCCGCCACAACCAATAGACCCAGCATCGGGTGATCCGCTGGCACATAGGCCGTAACAGACATGAGAGCCATCGTCCAAGCCTTCGGATTTACCCATTGGAATAAGCAAGCTTGAAGGAAGCTGAAGGGCTTTGCCGTCGCCGCGGCGTCAGCCTTGGGAGCCGCAGCTGTGGCAATCTTCCACGCTAAATAGATCAAATAGACGACGGATCCGACTTTTAGAACGGTATAGGCTACGGGGAAGCGCACAAAAACTTGCGCCAATCCGAGGCCGATCAAGACAGTCATCAGGACAAATCCAATCGAGACGCCCAGCATGTGGGGCAAGGTGCGGGCAAAGCCGAAATTGGTCCCAGATGCCATCAGCATCAGATTATTAGGCCCCGGTGTGATCGAGGAAACGAGGGCAAAGCCACACAGGCCAAAGAAGAGTTCTTGTGTCATCATGGCGCAACAATATGCGAAGTACATTCGAATGTCCTTGCAAATTACGCAATATGGACTAGATTATCACATGTTATGACTACATTGGATGATATTGACCGAAGAATCTTGCATGTGCTTTCTCAGGATGGGCGCATCAGTAATGTGGAACTTGCCGGCAAAGTGGGCTTATCACCCTCAGCCTGTCTCAGGCGTGTGCAGGAATTAGAGCGGCGGGACATCATTCAAGGCTATCGCGCACAACTCAATGCCGCTGCCCTTGGCATCGGGTTTCTGGCCTATGTGACGGTAGGTCTCTCGCGTCATACCAAGCAAGAGCAGGCAGATTTTGAAGCCGCCATAAAGCGCGCGCACCAAGTTCGGGAATGCCACAATATTACAGGTACGGTAGAATATTTATTGCGGGTTGAGACGACTGACTTGCCTGCCTACAAGCATTTCCACACCGAAGTCCTCGGCGCTCTGCCACAGGTTTCCACCATCACCAGCTATATCGTCATGGGCTCGCCCAAGGATGAGCGGGGGTAAACCCCCGCCATCGACTAATAAACCCGTAGCTTTGGTGGAATGGTCGCCACATCGTTGCTCATAGTGTTCATATGCACAGGGCGATAGTCGATTTTGACCGAGCCTGTTGCTTCATCATACCAAGTCAGCGTGTGCTTCATCCAATTGACGTCGTCGCGGTCCGCATAATCTTCGCGGGCATGGGCACCTCGGCTCTCGGTCCGGTTGGCGGCACCATACATGGTCACCATGGCTTGGCTCAACAAATTGTCGAATTCCATGGCTTCAGCGAGGTCAGAGTTCCAGATCATCGAGCGGTCGGTGATGGCGATGTCTGGCGCGCCAGAGAACACTTTGTCCATCTCCTTGCAGCCTTCGTCCAAGGTTTCCCCTTCCCGATAAACCGCACAATGGTTCTGCATGACCTTCTGCATTTGCAAGCGCAGCGCTGCCGTGGGCGTGCCGCCCTTGGCTTGGCGGAAGCGGTCCAGACGCGCCAGATGGCTGTCGGTCATCGCATCGGTGATTTCTGGCTGACGGGCACCGGTTTGCACGGTTTCGCCACAGCGCAGCCCGACAGCGCGGCCAAACACCACCAAGTCGATCAAGGAGTTAGAGCCCAAACGATTAGCCCCATGCACCGACACGCAAGCCGCTTCGCCCACAGCCATGAGGCCGCGAACAACTTGGTCTGGGTCGCCACCGACCTTGGTCAGCACTTCGCCATGATAATTGGTCGGGATGCCGCCCATATTGTAATGCACGGTTGGCAGAACAGGGATCGGCTCTTTGGTGACATCGACGCCAGCAAACACTTTGGCGCTTTCCGAGATGCCGGGCAGGCGCTGGGCCAGAATGGCTGGGTCCAAATGGTCGAGATGGAGGTGGATGTGGTCCTTACCGGGGCCAACGCCACGACCTTCGCGGATCTCCATCGTCATGGCGCGCGAGACCATATCCCGTGGGGCCAAGTCTTTCACGGTCGGTGCATAACGCTCCATAAAGCGTTCGCCTTCCGAATTGGTCAGATAGCCGCCTTCTCCGCGTGCGCCTTCAGTGATCAAGCAGCCTGCGCCATAAATGCCGGTTGGGTGGAATTGAACAAATTCCATATCCTGCAAGGGTAGACCCGCCCGCAGCACCATCGCATTGCCGTCACCAGTGCAGGTGTGGGCGCTGGTGCAGCTGAAATAAGCGCGGCCATAACCGCCAGTGGCCAGAACTGTACGCTGGGCGCGGAAGCGGTGCAGCTTGCCGGTCGCCAATTCCCAAGCGGTGACGCCGATGCAGGCACCGGTCTCGTCCATGATCAGATCAAGGGCGAAATACTCAATGAAGAACTCCACGTCATATTTCAGCGAATTGCCATACAAAGTGTGCAGGATGGCATGGCCGGTCCGGTCGGCGGCAGCACAGGTGCGCTGCACAGGCGCTTCGCCATAATTGCGGGTCATACCACCAAAGGCGCGCTGATAGATTTTTCCGTCCTCGGTGCGCGAGAAGGGCACGCCCCAATGCTCTAGTTCATAGACGGCGGCAGGTGCGTTGCGGGTCAGATATTCGATTGAGTCTTGATCGCCCAGCCAGTCCGACCCCTTGACGGTGTCAAACATATGCCAGCGCCAGTCATCTTCGCCCATATTGCCCAAAGCTGCTGAGATACCGCCTTGCGCAGCCACCGTGTGCGACCGGGTTGGGAAGACCTTTGAGATACAGGCCGTTTTCAGGCCTGCTTGTGCGGCACCTAAGGCCGCGCGCAATCCAGAGCCGCCTGCACCTACCACTACAACATCGAAGGTATGGTCATTCCACTGATAGTCGGCCGTCATGGGCTTAAGCTCCAACGAATACTTTGGCGACCGAAAGGATCGCGATGACTGCTAAGATAGCGGGGATGGCCGTGTTGGCGAGCAAAGATACAGTGCGCGCAACAGCGCCTGTGACATAGTCCTCAATCACCACTTGCATGCCGAGGCGCATATGGAATAGTCCCGTCAGGACCAGAAGGGCAGTCCCTGCGGCATTTACGGGGTGCTTCATCCAACCCATGACACTGTCATAGCTGCCATCGGTGCCTAGTAGGATCGACAAGGCAAACCAAGGTAGCAGGACGGCGAGGAAAATCGCGGTCGCACGCTGCTGGATAAAGTGACCGACGCCATGCTTGGCCGATCCAAGACCGCGAGCGCGAGATAGCGGGGTGCGTAAAGAGTGGTTCATCGTCTACCCCTATGCCAAAAATGCGAGTGCAAAAACCAAAACCGCCCCGACAGCACCGGCGACAATGGTCGCCCAACCGGTCGCAGTCGACACTTTCGGATCAAAGCCTTTACCAGCATCCCACGCGAGGTGACGGATGCCATTGGCCAAGTGGTAGCAAGCCGCAGCGGTGATGCCGAAAAGGATCAATAGGCAAAGCGGGCTCATCAGAAAGCTCATGAAATCGGCATAGGCCGCAGGGCCACTGGCCAAAGCCACGACCCATGCGGTTAGAACCATTGCGCCCAGATACAGGGCCACGCCCGATGCCCGGTGGAAAATCGATGTCGCCATCGTCACGTGCCAACGCCAGACTTGCAGGTGTGGCGACAAAGGTCGCTTATCGTTTGCTTGTGGGCCTGCCATGCTTATCCCCAAATTACTTGTCTGTGACATGGAAGAGAGCGACCGTTTCGTCAACGTTTCTCGTCAGGTGAAGTGGCAAAAGAGCTTCATTTAACTGGGTTTAGCTGCATGTTTTAAAACAAGTTGGCTTAAGGGGCCGATCTCTAAGCTGTGAGCAGTAAGGACCAGACTTTTATCATCCTGCAGTGCCAGCCAAGCCTCAATCCAAGTCTGCCAGGCTTCATGAAAGTCAATCAGCGCCGCCATGCCCTTTTTGCCCTTCGCCCGCGTCCATTCAGTCCCATCAATCCAAGCCAAATTACGGGCCGACCAATCTCGACTGCTAGATTTGTGGAGGTTTTCGAGGTGTGCTGCCATGTCGTCCACACGAAGATATATGATCAGCGGGTTGGCTTTAGCCACAGCGGCCAAGCGCGTTGTCGCAAGGTCCACTAATTGCGCGTCGGATGCACCGTTGGCAAAAGCGGGTAATAAAGTGTTTTGGATCAACGTCGCATCCAGCAGCACAACCCCTCGATTGACGACACATTGGGCAGCCAGCCGGGCCCAGGGGTCGAGACCATAAGCTTTGGGTGCCGGTTCGCGGCCCACCAAAAGGTCGACTTGCTCGGTTCTGATGGGGTGGTCTAGGTCAAATTCCAGAAACGCGCGCGCTTCAAGCCCCTTGGCCTCTAAGTGCTCAGCAAGCCGCATCGTTAGGCTTGTCTTGCCGGCACCGATGGGCCCTTCGATCATGAGGAGGTGTCGATGGAATGTGCTCGTCATCTTTCAGCCCGAAATTCAAGTCCTATATGGGAAGCCAGCACTGCCTGCGCCTCAGGCAGAAAGGGTCAATGGGGTCCATTTTAGCCATAACAACTTTGTCATCATCTTCTGCGACGGAATGGACGTATAGCTACGTTCAATACGCTAAGCAAAAATCCATCTGGGTGGCTTACAGCTGTCCAACAAGAAAAATAGGTCTCCCCGATGTACATTCGTTTGGCACTTTTAAGGAGTGCGGCTGCGCTTTTGCCTTTGAGCGTGTCCGCGCCGCTACTGGCACAAACTACACCGATACAGCCAGCTAAAACCATGGCGGTTCCGGTCACCGTCCAACCTGTCGACCCGCCTTCAGAGGTTCAAGATGACCAGCCGGTTGAGGAAATTGTGGTGCGTGCCCAGCGCGGCCCAAATTCTGTGCCAGGTGACGCGGTCCCTGAAACCACTTTGGATACCGTTGAAATCACTGCCTTGGGGGCGTCCAACGTTGCCGAAGTGCTCGCCGCTTTAGGCCCTCGCGCCGGTTCGGGCCGTGGGCGCGGAAGTGGCCCGCCTGTTATCCTGCTGAATGGGCGACGCATCGGCAGCTTCCGTGAGGTTCAAGGCCTTGCTTCCGAGGCCATTCTGCGCGTTGAGGTCTTCCCGGAATCTACCGCCCTACAATATGGTTATTCAGCAGATCAGCGCGTCATCAACTTCATTCTGAAAGACAAATTTCGCGCCATCACCACTGAAATTACGGCTGGAACAGCTGCAGAGGGCGAACAATCGCGCGGTGAACTCGAATTGGGCGTATTGAACATCGGCGCCAAAGGGCGGTTGTCGATTAATGGTGAAGTGTCCAGTCAGAATAGCGTCACCGAAGCCGAGCGTGGTGTGCGCCGCGCTGCATCTCCCGCCAGTTCTGCTTTCAGAACGCTTTTGCCTGAGACGAGCGCCGCAGAGCTAGGCATCAGCTATAATCGCAATTTCGGCAAGTCGATGGGTGCTACGTTCGATCTCCGGTTTGACTCAAATGAAAGCCAAAGCTTGTTAGGTCTGGCGCTCAGTCCAACAGGTTTGCCAGTTGCAAATGCGCCGATCGAGCGCAATTCAAAGGTGGATACATCGCGTGCGGCTGTCACCGTCAATGGCACGACCGCTGGCTGGCAATGGACGGCCACAGGCTCTGCCGATCAGACCAAATCGGATACTAAGACACTTTCTGCCTTGACCCAGCCCCAGACAGCCAATTCCACGGCCAGCGTCTTCGAGGCGATTTATAACACGACCGGCCCGCTGATCGATGTACCAGCTGGACCAATTCGTGGATCCTTCCGCCTTGGCTATCAGGATCGCCAGCTCGACTCAGAATCCACACGCAATGGACTTGTCACGCTGACCAATCTCAGCCGAGGTGATGTCACAGCGCGTGGTAATCTGTCGGTCCCCGTGACCAGTCGGCGTTCGGGCTTTGGCGAAAAGTTCGGCGACTTGAGTCTCAGCGTGAATGGCTTCTACACCGACTTGTCGGATTTTGGCGGTCTACAGGGCGGTGGACTTGGGGTAAATTGGTCCCCAATCACGACGGTGCGTTTATCCGTGGCTTATGATGCCTCAGAGGCCGCCCCCAGCATTCAGCAATTGGGCAATCCAGTTCTTGTGACACCGGGTTCTGCGGTGTTCGATTTCCAAAGCGGCCAAACTGTTTTGGTCAACCGCACCAGCGGTGGCAATTCAAGCCTGAAAGCAGAAAGCCGCGCCGACACCACCTTTAGCGTCAATTATTCGCCTGCGAAGTTTGAAGGCCTCGACCTCACGCTGAGCTATGCGATCAATACCAGCGAAGATACGGTCGCGTCCTTTCCCTTGTTAACGCCCGCATTGGAGGCCGCATATCCGCGTCGCTTCGAACGCAATAGTGCAGGCGTTCTCACCGGGATTGATCAGCGCCCGATCAATTATGATTCCGCTGACAGCACGATTTTGCGCTATGGCTTTTCTTTCTCCAAGGGCTTTGGCCCCCAAATTGGGCGCGGCCCCGGTGGCCAAGGCGGTCCCAGTGGATTTGGCGGTGGCCAGCGACCACCTGTGCCAGCTACTACCTCTGCTAACGGCCAAGCTAGCCCAGCAAACCAGCGGCCAAGCCGACCACAAGAGAATGGGGCGGTCACCGGTGCGGGCGCAGGCCAAGCGACAACACCGACAACTGGGCAAGCATCTCCAGCAACCAATCAGCGTCCAGCTGCGGGTTCACCGGGTGGCTTTGGTGGCGGACGCGGCGGTCCGCCTCCCGGAGTCTTCTTTGGCGGCGGCGGATTTGGTGGCGGCCCCGGTGGCGGGCCAGGTGGTCAAGCTGGCCGTTGGAGCATTTCCATTTTCCATTCCATCAAGCTGGAAGATACCATTGTCTTAGCTCCAAATTTGCCAAAGTTGGACTTGCTCGAAGGGGCAGCGATTGATGATAGTGGCGGATCTCGCCGACACACTGTCGAGTTTAATGGCGGTTGGTCCTATATGGGGATTGGCTTCCGGGCCTTTGGTGAATGGCGTGGCGAGAGCAAGATCATTGCCAGTGCAAGCGGCGTTCCTGGTGCGACGGATCTATTTTTCGACGATCAGCTTACCTTTAACTTGCGCGGCTTCTTGAATTTCGAAGCGCGCCCTCAATGGGTCAAGAAAGCGCCCTTCCTCAAGGGCTCTCGTTTGATCCTGCGGGTCGATAATCTGACCGATTCCGCTCAAACTGTGCGCAACTCTGCCGGCAATACGCCTGAAGCCTATCAAAAGGCTTTGCTTGCGCCGCGCGGCCGTTCTGTGGAGCTGAGCTTTAGAAAGCAGTTCTAGGCCGCCAAACCCAGTCTCTGCCTGCGTGCAGAGATTGACTCTTAGCCAAGCGCTCTGTAACAGCGCGCGTTCAAATTTCTTCTCTATCAAGGCGGTTCTCCGCCAGGAGTAACTGCCGTGAAACGCACGTTTCAACCATCTAACCTCGTCCGCGCTCGTCGCCATGGTTTCCGCGCCCGTATGGCAACCAAAGGCGGCCGTCTGGTTTTGGCCCGTCGTCGCGCCAAGGGCCGTAAGCGTCTGAGCGCTTAGGATTATCGGCGGCCTGGGCAATTCTATGTCCGTTAGTCCGCCTCCTATTATTGATCGGCTGACTATTCGTCGTCAGTTTTTGCATGTCGCTCAGGGTCGTAAGGCCGCTGGGCGATTTGTGTTATTGCAGGCTCGGCCTACTGCCGACGTGGCGGCTGAAACGAAGGGTCTGATCCGCTATGGCCTGACAGCCTCCAAGAAAGTCGGCAACGCCGTCACACGTAATCGGGCGCGCCGCCGTCTGCGTGCAGCAATGTTACAGCTATTGCCACTTCATGGACGCTCCGGTTTTGACTATGTAGCTGTCGCGCGTACTGCAACTGTGACAGCAGAATGGCCAGCATTGCTTGACGACCTGACTACCCAGTTCTTAAGGCTGTCGGCGAAGTCTGCCCCTCCACCTGTTACAACCGCCACAGCCACATCTTAGAAGCTGATAGCAAGGACCCCAATGTCCCCGTCTCCTATGTCTCCACCACCCTCAGCGCCTGATACGAAGAACCTCGCGATCGCGATTGCCTTGTCTTTGGCGATCCTGCTTGGCTTTCAATATTTCTATGAAGTGCCACGCGAGAAGGCCCGGATGGCAGAGATGGCGCAAAAGCGCGAGGCCCAGGCCGCTGCTCAAAAAACGGCCGCCGCTCAACCAGCTGTTACGCCTGTTCAAGCCGCAGCATCTTCAGGACAGCCGGTAAGCCGTCCGGATGCTTTGGGTCTCAGCCAGCGCATCAATATTGATGCGGATGCCGTCAGCGGGACGGTTTCCACCTTGGGCGCGCGGTTCGATGATTTGGTCCTGAAGCGCTATCAGGACACGATCAAGAAAGACTCCAAAGCGGTCACCTTGCTGCACCCTCAAGGCACGGCAGACGGCTATTATGCCTTCTTTGGTTTTACGGCCCCCGATGGCAGCGCTGGGGCACTTCCTGGCCCCAACACGGTATGGAAGGCCATTCCGGGTGAGAAGCTCACCCCGGATACCCCCATCACCTTGACCTATGACAACGGCCAAGGCCTAACGTTCAAGCGCGTGGTGAAGGTCGATAAGAATTATCTCTTTACGGTCACCGACACGGTCGCAAACGCAGGCGCAGCCCCCGTTACGTTGCAGCCCTATGGCGCGATACGTCGCCATTCCAAAACCAAAGAGCCACCCGATCCCGTCAACCACCAGGGCATGGTGGGGATGTTTGACAACAAGCTGAAAAAGATAACGTATCAGAAGCTTGAAAAGGGCGAAGCCCTTCAGCAAGCATCCATTGGCGGTTGGCTTGGGTTCACAGACAAGTATTGGCTTGCAGCCCTTATCCCTGATCAAAAGGCCAAGATTGAGGGGGCGTTCAAAGTCACCCAATTGCCGAATGAAGAGGTGTTTGAATCGAGTTATTTGGTTGCCCCTGTCTCGCTAGGCGTCGGCCAAAGCGTGACGACAACCCAGCAACTCTATGCTGGATCGAAGCGGGTGTCGGAATTGCGTGCCGTTGGGGCGCAATTGGGCTTGCACGAGTTTGCGGACGCGGTGGACTGGGGCATGTTCTGGTTCCTGACCAAGCCGTTTTACGCCATGCTGATGTTCTTCAATGGCTTAATTGGCAACAATATTGGCATTGCCATCCTAATGGTCACGGTTGTTATCAAGGTCGTCACATTTCCACTGGTTTACACAAGCTATAAGAGCTTTGCGAAACTGCGCGATCTCGCGCCCAAAATGGCTGAGATTAAGGAACGCTTTGCTGCCGACGTGCAGCGCCAGCAGCAAGAAACCATGAAGCTTTATCAGACGGAGAAGATCAATCCGGTGGCGGGCTGTATCCCAGCCTTGCTGCAAATGCCGATCTTCTTTGCGCTGTTCAAAGTGCTCTCGATCTCGTTGGAACTGCGCCATGCGCCTTTCTACGGCTGGATTCCCGATTTGTCGGCTAAGGACCCAACCACAATCTTCAACCTGTTCGGCCTGCTTCCCTATGATCCAACGGTCATCCCCGTAATCGGGACGTTCCTAGCGATTGGTGCTTGGCCAATCTTGTATGGTGTTTCGTTCTGGCTTTTGCAGAAGATGCAGCCTACGGCCACCGATCCGATGCAAGCTCAAATTTTTGCGCTGATGCCGTGGATCTTCGTGTTCGTCTTCGCAGGTTTTGGCTCAGGTCTGGTTATCTATTATACTTGGTCTAACTTGCTGACGATTGTGCAGCAGTATGTGATCGCGAAGCGATCAGGGACATCAAATCCGATTGACGAGTTCTTTGCCAAGCTTGGCAAGAAGAAAACGGCCTGATCATGTCTGAACCCATGGCTCCAATGCGTGACCTCCCACCGGGGGAGCGCCTGTTTCGCTTGGAGCCGCGTTTCCTCTGGGCGGCGAAGACCATGTCGGACTTGCCTCCCATGGGTGCACCAGAAGTCTGCTTTGCTGGGCGTTCAAACGTCGGCAAATCCAGCCTCGTGAATGCCTTGGTTGGCCGCAAAGGGCTGGCACGGGCATCTTCAGAGCCCGGGCGGACGCGCGAACTGATCTTCTTTGCCATCGCCGGCAAGGACGAGGTGGAGCGTATCCGGATTGTTGACTTGCCCGGCTATGGCCACGCGGTGGCCTCTAAAACAGAGATTGCACGCTGGAACGAGGCCACGCGGGACTTCTTGCGCGGCCGCGCGACGTTGAAGCGGGCCTTTGTGTTGGTTGATAGCCGTCATGGTCTCAAGCCCAATGACCTCGAAGTCATGCGCATGTTGGATACGTCCGCTTTGTCCTATCAAATTATCCTCACAAAAGTTGATAAATTGAAGAAAGGGGAGCTCGACGCCGTTCTTCTGGCCACAAAAGAGGGCTTAAAGAAACGTCCGGCTGCACATCCTGAGGTTTTGCCAATTTCTTCGCACGAGAATCTTGGCATCAGCCAATTGCGAGAAGAAATCGCAACGTTCTCAGTTGAGTAGCATTTTAGCCATCAAAGACAGTGCAATATTCCCTTTTTTGGAGAATTAAGCGAAGGCTTTGCAAGACTTGATCCCGCTTTTGCGGCTGTCAGGCTGGGTTTGCGCCTCTTACCCTAGGTATTTGTGCAAACTTGGAGGACTTGAATAAAAAAGCCAGCGTTCATTTGACCCTAAGTTAAGGAGTTTATGCGACATTTTACCGAAAAAGTCCGGTAAATTTGTTGGGTGTGGGGTTTGATCAACGCAATGGTGCAGCGCTTTATGCCACTCCAAATGGTAGAGACTGAACGAAGCGCACAGCTACTAAAGCCGTGTCCCTCGACCGACCGCTATTGCGGTGTTGTGCGTCGATCAAGTTGGGTGGACATATGAGTATACCCGCCGCCAGCATCGACCATTTTGTCAAAACGGATTACGCGCGGGTCTTGGTCGTTGATGACGACCCCATTCTGCGCGAATTTGCCGTTTCCCACCTCGTCAGCCCCAGCGTGGAAGTCAGCGTTGCGGAAGATGGCTTGGTTGCATTAGAGGCCCTGCGTAAGGGCGACTTTGATGTCGCCCTCGTGGACCTTGACATGCCAAACATGAACGGCTTCGAACTCATGGAGGCCATGGCCCGCGATCCACGCCTGATGAGCGTGCCTGTCGTCGTGATCACCGGGCGTGACGACATGGAAGCCATTGATTTGGCATTTGCGGCTGGGGCGACTTCCTTCGTTGTGAAGCCGATCAACTGGCGCTTGATTACCCATCAATTGGCCTATGTTCTGCGCAACAGCCGTTCGGAGGCCGCAATTCGCCAAGCCCGCGCCGCGGCGGAATCTGCCAGTAGAGCCAAAAGCGTTTTCCTCGCCAATATGAGCCATGAAATCCGCACGCCGCTGAACGGGGTGATTGGCTTGGCCGGTGCGCTTGGTCGCACGGCGCTGAGTGATGAGCAGTTTGAGATGGTCAGTTTGATCCGCCAATCGGGCCAGACACTCGAGCGCTTCCTCACCGACATTCTCGACATGTCAAAAATTGAAGCCGGCAAATTGTCCTTGCAGGTTGATACGTTTGACTTGCACGAAGCGATCGAGGCCGCTGTGCACCTGATGCAGGCTGCAGCGACCGAGAAGTTCCTCAAATTCAGTCTAACCTTTGGAACCAATGCACGTGGCCTGTTTAAAGGCGATGTGGTTCGCATTCGCCAGATTGTTTCCAACCTCGCCTCAAATGCAGTGAAGTTCACGAAGGAAGGTGGGGTAACGGTTCAGATTGAGGTCAATGAGCCTGAGACTGAGGGGGAGATGGCAACCCTCATCATCAAGGTTTCCGACACAGGTATTGGCTTTGACAAAGAAGCGCGCGCTCGGTTGTTTAATCGGTTCGAGCAAGCTGATGGGTCCATTACGCGCCAGTTTGGCGGTACAGGTCTGGGTCTATCGATCTGTAAGGCGCTGACTGAAATGATGGGGGGCACAATCAGCGTTGTGTCGATCCCGGACCAAGGCTCCACCTTCATGGTGAAATTGCCTCTGAGCCGGTCTATGCCTTTGGATGCCTTTGATATTCTGCGCGCGATGCAGCCAACCTCCTCAAACCAAGGGATGCCTGAAGAAAGCGAGTCGTCGCGGCTTCTGCGGGTATTGTTGGCGGAAGATCATCCGACAAATCAGCGTGTGGTGGCGATGATCTTACAGCCCTATGGCGTCGATCTCACAGTTGTCGAAAATGGTGTCAAAGCCATAGAGGCCTTTGAGGCTGGCAAGTTTGATGTTGTCTTGATGGACATGCAGATGCCAGAGATGGATGGCCTGAAGGCTACGCAGGCCATCCGTACCTATGAGCTGACGGCGCAACTGCCCCGCACCCCAATTGCCATGCTCAGTGCCAACGCGATGAAAGAACACGTTGAGCAGGCGCTTGAGGCAGGCTGCGACGTACATATCGCTAAGCCTGTAACCCCTGAATCCCTTGCCAAAGGCATTGAGGCCGCTTTGGCTAGCGCAGTCGCGAGCCATCATAGCGGCAGTCCCGCCTATGCGCGCGCTTGAAGCCCGATTTAACTTACCAAATCCAGCTCTGGTGCGGCATGGAGGTGCGTGGCTTTAGCTGGCAGATAGCAGGATACGGTTACGCCTTTGGCATTGGGTGAAGCCAATGACACCCAGCCACCATGTAATTCCACAAAGCGCTTGACCAGTGCGAGACTAACGCCTGCCCGTCGGTCGCCATCGGCAAATCCTTCAAAAGCAGAAGCTTGGCGCGCCATATCAATACCGGGGCCCGTATCACTCACCCAGAGACGGACCGTATCGTCAAAACGGCGAGCGCCAATGGTAATCATGTCGCCTTTGCCCGTAAAGCGTAGCGCATTCGACACAAGATTGAACAATATCTGCCGGATACGTGCCTTGTCTGCTCGAATAATCCCGGCACTATCATCGCATTCAACCACGATCCGAACTTGGTCATTCACTGAATTGGTGCGGGCAATCTCTGCCGTGACTTCTAAGGTTTCCGCCAAACTCACATCACCCAAATCAAGCGACATTTGCCCTGCATCGATCATGGCGAGGTCGAGAATATTCTCAATCAGCTTTTCCAATTGGCTGGAAGCCAAGCCGATAGCGTTCAGATAATCTGACTGGGATTCGGTCAGCGTGCCCCCCACGCCTGCGGCCAGAAGCTCTGCATAGCCGCCAATAGTCGTAAGTGGCGTTCGCAATTGGTAGCTCACGTTTCGCACGAATTCAGTCTTGAGGCGGTCAGCATCTTGGAAAGCAGCGGCCTTATCGCGCAGCGCTGTTTCCACTTCGCGCGCAGCAGTGACATCGGCGAAGGCTGCCAAAGTTGCGCCATCGGGTAGAGGTCGGGTCAGCCAAGTTAGGCTTGTGCCATCGGCACAGATAAACTCACCCTGCTTCTCCTGACGCGACCGCGGGGACGGGTCGGAGATTCGTGCCTTCAACTCACTCCAAAAAGCGGGATCGCGATGCACAAGGATCGCACGCTCCGCAACCAAATCAAATTCTGGTAGCGCTTCAAGGAAGCTTTGGTCGAGACCCCACATGCGAGCGAAAGCGCTGTTGGCTAAGGACAGCCGCCCGTCAGCCGTAAACACCGCCACCCCTTCACCTAGCTTGTCCAGCGTGGCGCGCTGAACCTCGATCAAGGTTTTGAAGCGCGCTTGCAAGCCCATTTTGTCGGAAATATCCTCAAACAGAATTAGGAGGCCACCCGACGGCTGGCGCTGCCGCGCCACGCGTAAGATGCGGCCATCGGGCATGGTCCAGGTCTCGTCGGGGATCAGGCCCGGCTCTTGATAGTGCGAGAGTTCTTTCGTCTTCCAAGCCGCAAAGTCACGTGTTGCAGCAATTTTGGCAGACTGTCGTAGGCGGTCCAGCCATTCCCCATGGGTCGGCCCATCATTCAGCCACGCATCCTCCAGCCCCCACAAATTCGAGAAGGCACTGTTGTGGGTAGTCAAACGACGGCTGGAGTCAAAAACCGCGACCGCGTCCGTCAAATGGTTCAAGGTTTCTTCATGTGCCTTGGCTTCACGGGCCAGAGTATCACGCACTTCAATTTCTTCGGTGACATCAAACGCAATACCAGAGGCCCCATCGTCGGCCGGGAAGAGGCTTATCCGCAACATGCGACGTTTGCCATCGATGGTGATGGCCCGTGTATGGGTTGTGGCTTGGCCCTTGGCGGCTTGGGCTGCATCATCGCGGGCTTTTTGGTCTAAGGCACAATCGCGTGCCCGTGCGTCTTCAAGGTCAATCGCCTCAACCGCTTTCAGATAGGACGCATTAGCCCACAAGAGGGCCCCTTGGCTATCTGTCCGCCACGCAGGGAAGCTTGCTTGCCCTGCACCTGCAAGATCGCCTGCCGCCGCTCCCGGTGTAAGCCAGACAATCGCTTTCGCGCCATGGGGCTTGCCCATAACTTCGAGGCCTAAAACCGATAGAGTAAAGGCCTCGCCCCGTTGGCGTAATTGCGTCAGGCGGGTGCCAAGTTCGGATGACGCTGAAACCAAAGCTTCGAGAATGTCAAAGGTCGTTGGCTCTTCTGTTGGGCTTTTGGCTGTCAGGTCGAGCCGCTTAAGAAGGGTAGCCCGAGTGGAGGCATCAGCCTCTTCTTCCGGTTCGCCCCAGCCCCCTCCATCATCATGATCTGGCCAAACAAGCGCAACTGAGCCTGAGGCGGCAATCGCAGCACTGGCGCGTGGGCTTGAAATGGGGACGCGCCTTTGCTTGCCAAAGCGATACGCCAAATAGCCAGCCACGACAGCGGCACCGCCCGCGGTTACGGCATCACGCCCCCATTGGGCCAAAAAGGCTGACAAGTCTAATGGCACTTTCTGTACGCATCCGCTCGTTTTGATTCACTTCGTTAAATCTAAGCTAAGATTGGTTAACAAAGATTAACGCCAAGGGAATAGGGGGCAAATTATGCACAGTTTTAGGTCAAGCAATCCCGCCGAGATAGACGTACTTGAGCTCAAGATATTCCTCGACCCCATGGTGGGACCCCTCGCGTCCCAATCCACTTTGTTTGATCCCGCCAAAAGGCACGCCTTCCGACGAGGTCAGGCCTGAATTCACCCCGACTATCCCTGTTTCCAGCGCTTCGGCTACCCGGAACGCGCGCGCCAAATCCTTGGTATAGAAATAGGCTTGCAGGCCAAATGGCGTGTCATTAGCAGCCGCAATCACTTCGGATTCGGTATAGAAGCGGAAAATGGGCGCTATAGGGCCAAAGGTTTCTTCTTGGGCAAACTTCATGCTTGAGGTGACGCCTGTTATCACCGTGGGCTCGAAGAAGGTGCCGCCTAAGTGGCTTATTTTACCGCCGGTTTGGATAGTCGCACCTTGGCTGAGGGCATCGGCGACATGGCTTTGGACTTTGGCAAGTGCCGCCTGATTGATGAGAGGACCCTGCGTGACGCCTTCGTCGGTTCCCGGGCCCACTTTCATGGCAGCGACTTTGGCTGTCAGCTTGGCTACAAAGGCATCATGAATGCGATCTTGCACATAAATCCTGTTCGCGCACACACAGGTTTGACCCATATTGCGGAATTTGGATGCGATAGCCCCGTCAACAGCGGCATCCATATCGGCATCATCAAACACAATAAATGGTGCATTGCCGCCAAGCTCTAGGCCAAGCTTCTTCACTGTATCGGCGCATTGGCGCATCAGGAGTTTGCCGATGGGGGTTGATCCCGTAAAGGACAGGCCCCGAACAATGTCGCTGGCACACCAAGCTTGACCAATCGCGACAGCGTCGCCCGTCACGACATTGAGCACGCCAGCTGGCACACCCGCCTCAGATGCCAATTCTGCTAAAGCAAGCGCGGTAAATGGTGTTTCAGGCGCTGGCTTTAGCACCATGGTGCAACCCACCGCTAAGGCCGGGCCGACCTTTCGGGCAATCATGGCGGCTGGAAAGTTCCACGGCGTTATGGCCGCGACGACGCCCAGCGGCTGCCGCAAAACCATGATGCGACCGTCAGCCTTCGGCGCTGGTAAAGTCTCGCCATAGATGCGCTTGGCTTCTTCGGCGTAAAACTCAATGAAGGAACCAGCGTATGCGATTTCTCCGCGCGCCTCGGCGATTGGTTTGCCTTGCTCCGCGGTTAGGATTTGCGCCAAATCTTCTTGGTGGACCATGATTAGGTCAAACCAGCGCCGCAGGATCGTACTTCTTTCCTTAGCGGTCTTGGCGCGCCAAGCAGGTAATGCTGCATTGGCGGCCTCCACGGCATGTTCGGCCGCTTCCCGTCCAAGTCTTGGGACTTTGCCTAAGACGGCCCCAGTTGCAGGGTTGTAAATCGCTTCGTCGCCTGTGCCGGTCCATTCGCCATTGATCAGGCATTGGGCGCGGAATAGGCGGGGTTCGGAAAGCTTCACGTCTTGGCCTCCTCAGCCTTTGCATCGTCTCAGGGTAGTTTATCTCGAAGCGCATACCAAGACATGGCCGCGGTCAAAAGTGGCCAACGAAGCGCGCGACCGCCTGGAAAATGCGGCACAGGCATACGAGCTAAGACGTCATAGTCGCGATGCTGGCTTAAGACACAGGCTGCCAAAATGCGTCCGAAATAAGGTGCTAGAACAACGCCTTGGCCAGAGTATCCTGACGCTGACAGCAGGCCGGGACGCACTTGATGCAGGTAGGGCAGACGGGTTGGCGTGATGCCAAGGGCCCCGCCCCATGCATGGGTGACCTGGATGCTTCTGAGTTCTGGATAAATTTTCACCAGATTGCGCCGCACGAAGCTCTCAACATCGATGGGCCAGTTTGGCGTGTACTTCTCACCGCCGCCAAAGATCAGACGTCTGTCAGCGGTCTTGCGCCAATAATTGACAACAAAGCGCGTATCCATAACGGAATCGTGCTCGGGCAAGATCGCGCTGTCTTTAGGTAAAGGCTCTGTTGCGAGGACGAAGCTACCAATCGGCAAGACGCGGGCCTCGACATCGGGCTCAATGCCATCGAGATAACCATCCCCGCATAGAAGAATATGATCAGCTAGCACCCGACCCGTCCGGGTCTTTGCAAAATGCTTACCCCGGTCAGACCCAACTTCGGTTACGCGGCTGTACTCGTGCAGGTTGGCTTTTGCGTTTAACGCCGCTTGCATCAAGCCATAGAGTAGCTTGAGGGGATGGATATGGCCGGCCGAAGGGTCGCGCCAACCCCCATGATAAGCAGAGGTGCCAAGGGCCTGGGCAATTTCCTCGCGGTCTAAGCGTTTTGGACGTTCATGGCCGTAAGCGCGAGCCATAAAGTCTGCGTCCTCATCAAGGTCTTGCATCAAGCGGGGGGTATGGGCGGCAAATATCTGCCCCGGTGTCCAATCCGCATCAATGTGGAAATCCTGCATACGGCTCAGTAGATCCGATTTCGCATCTTCGGCTAGCAACCAAAGTCTGCGCGCATCCTCTCGCCCCATCCGCGCTTCCAGCCATTTTTGATCATGACGCCAGCCAGAACACGCGAGGCCGCCGTTTCGGCCAGACGCCCCGGCTCCCACCTCATTGGCTTCGAGAATGACCACTTTCAGACCAGCGGTTGCCAGATCAAGCGCGGCCGAAACGCCTGTAAAGCCTGCGCCAATGATAACCACGTCTGCGTTTACCTCCCCTATCAGGGGAATGGTCCGGGCAAAGGGGCGCTTTGCTGATGCGTGATACCAAGTGGTTGGCGCACTGGCTGCGGAGCAGACATGACGCGAAGGAGAATGCACGATTGTCATTCGTTATAACAAATGAACCATCATCGGCTTCAGGTCAAGCGGATTAGAGGAACTTCAGTTCACGCTTTCGCTTTGAAAAGGCCCTTTAGGCTACTGAAAGCTGGAACCAGCGCTTTGTGGGCAATTGGCTCCACGATCGCACCAATGACCAAGCCGATCACCGCCGCGATCGCCGCACTCACCAGCCAGGTCACAAAGCCTGCCACCGCAGGCACTGCGGCTGACACCGAAGTTGCCAAATGGTGGATAGTCTTTTCTGGGGCGGGATAGCCCAATTCATAGAGGCCATGCACCATAATCCCGCCGCCGACCCAGAGCATGGCGACCATGCCGGCCCAGCTCAAGGCTTTCAGGAAAACCGGCATACCAAGGACAAGGCCGCGCCCAAAGGCCGCAACAGCTCCATTGGCGGAGCGCGCCATCGCAGCCCCCGCATCATCGGCCTTCACAATCAAAGCAACTGCCCCATAGACTAAGGTGGTCATACCAATCCCAACGACCGCCAGAACGCCGCCCTGCAGCCACAAGGGTGCTGTGGCGACGGTGGAAAGTGTAATCGCCATAATCTCTGCCGAAAGGATAAAGTCGGTCCGAATGGCACTTGCGACTTTTTCGTCTTCTAACTCGAGGGAAGATTTGTCCCCGTCATCAGCCGCATCATTCTCACCATGGCCATCATGAGGGCGGACAATGTCCATGACCTTCTCATAGCCTTCCATGCACAGATAAGCGCCACCCAGCATTAAGAGTGGGGTGATGGTCCAAGGCGCAAAGAAGCTGAGAAACAGCGCACCTGGCAATAGAATGATCATTTTATTCTTGAGGGAGCCCCATGCGATCTTGCCGATGATCGGGAGTTCGCGGTCGGAAGCAAAACCGACGACATAACGCGGCGTTACGGCCGCGTCGTCAATCACAATTCCGGCAGCCTTACCTGCAGCTTTGCCACCGGCCTTAACGGCCTGGGCCGCTGCATCATCTAAACTTGCTGCCGCTATTTTCGCGATCGCTGTGACGTCGTCCAACAGCGCCAATAATCCAGAGCTCAAACTTTTACCCCCAAAACAGGATCCCAGAGCCTCGATCATAGGGCGTTTTCGGTGCTCGCGCTATGTCTTTAAAAGACCATTCTCGGCTTTAGAGTGGCCATCCGCAGGTTTGCTTATCACAAAGGGTTGATCCGCCATGCTTTGGCCAATCTGTTGCCGAATTGAACTGCTCAACGCGTTGTCAGACTTGTGACCATTGGTCGCCATCTACAAGCGCTTCAAAGCCTTGCAGGCGGGCCCTTCGCTCGCTAACCAAAACGCAGAAAGGCAACTTAATGACTAAATCAAATCCGGGACTTTATTTTGAAGACTTCCAAGTCGGCATGGTCTTAAGGCATGCGACGCCAAAGACTGTCACCGAGGGTGATGTCGCGCTTTATACAGCCCTGACAGGGTCGCGTTATGCGCTGTATAGCTCGGATGCTTTTGCCCGTGATGGCGATTTGGACGCCGCCCCTGTCGACCCCCTATTGGTGTTCCATACGGTCTTCGGCAAAACGGTGCCGGACATAAGTCTCAATGCAGTCGCGAACTTGGGCTATGCCGATGGTCGCTTCCTCGCACCTGTTTTCCCGGGGGACACACTGTCCGCCATCTCTGAGGTGATTGGCGTCAAGGAAAACTCCAATGGCAAGACCGGTGTGGTTTATGTGCGCACGACCGGCTTCAATCAGCAAGGCGAAGCCATCCTCAGCTATGTCCGGTGGGTGATGGTTCAAAAAGGCGACCCCAGCGCGCCTGCGCCAACTGCGGTCATTCCAAAATTGCCTGACTTTGTAGCCCCCCAAGACTTACCAGTTCCGGCACCAGCTTGGTCGGGCACCTATGACTTTGAATTGGCTGGTTCCCCTTTTGCATTTGAGGATTATCAGATCGGGGAATGCATTGATCATGTCGACGGCATGACGGTGGAAGAGGCCGAACATCAGGTCGCCACGCGGCTCTATCAAAACACTGCCAAAGTGCATTTCGATGCCGTCGCCCAAGCCCAATCCCGACAAGGCAAGCGCTTGATTTATGGTGGGGTTGTGATCTCGATTGCTCGTGCCTTGGCTTTTAATGGCTTGGCCAATGCCGCAGAAATTCTAGCTATCAATGCAGGTCGACATATCAATCCGCTGTTTGCGGGCGATACGATTTATGCTTGGAGCGAAGTGCTTGATAAGGCTTTGCTGGGTAATGGTCATGGTGGGTTGCGCTTGCGCTTGATCGCAACAAAAAATGTCTCAGCCTATGACTTCCAAGGCCCCGACAGCCCCGAAGCGATTTTGGAATTTGACTATTGGGCCGCGATCCCTTTGCGGTCGAGTTTCATCAGCTAAATGGACTTTTCGCTCGACCCCCGCTTAGCTGCTGACACGTTGTTTGCTGCGCAATTTCCGTTGTGTGAGGTGCGGGTGATGAATGAGGCCCGCTATCCCTGGCTTGTAGCAGTGCCGCGTTTGCCCGATGCAGTGGAATTGTTTGGCTTGGCATCGCAGGATGGGGAGCAGGCTTGGGCGGAAATTCAAGCGCTAGGTGCCTTGGTTGGCGGCCTACCAGGAGTCGGCAAGGTTAACATTGGTGCGCTTGGGAACATGGTGCGCCAGCTTCATGTCCATATCGTCGGACGTCACGAGGGTGATCCTGCATGGCCGGGGCCCGTGTGGGGACACAGCCCCGCCAAACCCTACGGCCCCGACGAAGCTTCCGTTTTGATCGGCAAAGTAGCAGCTCTAGCTAAGCGGTTCTGACACGGACCTGTATTCAGGGGGGCAAAATCCTGCCATGACCGAAGTTCCTTCGCCTAACCATCCTTCCTTCGGTTGATATGCAACGTCCTGATAACTCAGCTTCAAGCGTACCTGATGCGTTGATAGTCGCGCTTGAAGCACTTGCGCGGCGCGCCGGTGCGGCGATTTTGGAGGTCAAACGTGGCGGAATTCATGCAGAAGCAAAGTCAGATGGCTCGCCTGTTACGGCGGCAGACTTAGTCTCAAACGGTGTCATTCTCGAGGGCCTCACGCAATTATTACCCCTGGTTCCTGTGATCACCGAAGAAGGCGAGGATGGTCCAAAAGTACTCGCCAATCCGGAAGGTGACTTCCTACTGATAGACCCACTCGATGGCACGCGAGAGTTTGTTTCTGGTGACCCAGATTACACCGTCAACATTGCCTATGTGCGGGGCAGGAGGCCAGTGGTAGGCATCGTCTATATGCCGGAAAAGGGCGTTTCGTGGGTCGGGGATTCAAGAGCAGATCCTAGTGCGGCTTGGCAGATTGATGATAAATGCATTTGGAGCCCAATCGAGACTCGCGCAGCCGGAGACACTTTGGCTGTTTTAACTTCCCGTTCCCATCAAGACCCGGCCACAGAAGCCTTTTTGCAAAAGATTAGTGTTTCAGAACTGGTACGCCGCGGCTCTTCTCTCAAATTTTGCTTGATTGCAGCCGGGAAAGGCGATCTTTACCCGCGCTTTGGGCCAACGATGGAGTGGGACACCGCAGCAGGCGATGGCGTCCTAACCGCAGCGGGCGGTGTCATGCTCAATTTAAATGGCCAGCCCTTCTTCTATGGAAAAATTCAAGAGGAATGCCGCAATTGCGGGTTCATGGCGATGGGCGACCCAAGCCTTGCCGCTACTATTTTTTAGGCCGCTGCCCGACCCAGATTGGCGTACTTCTCACGAAGGGTATGCGCGAAAAATCCAGCGACCCAAGCAGCAACCACATCGCCATCCAAGGGAGCTTCTAGGCTTGCGAGCGCGGCGTCAGCCATCTCTTCGGAGAAACGTGTTCCGCGCCGCGAACGGATCAACGCATCTGCGAATCTTGGGCAGAATTCAGGATGGCCCTGAAAAGACAGGGCTGGCACATGGTCATAGACCAGTGCCGCATAGGGTGTGAAATCAGATTGGGCCAAAACGCGGGCTGTGGAAGGGGCTTCCAGCACTTGATCTTGATGGCTGACTGCTAGATGCAAGCATTGTTTGGTTCCGCCCATCCATGGCTCATCCACAGCGACGTGATAGGTATGCCGGCCCAGCCCCCAGCCTTGCGGCGCTTTGTGAGCGCGACCACCGAAGGCCTCGGCCATGAGTTGATGACCAAAGCAGATGCCGACCTGTGGTACGCGCTGGTCACCTGCGCGTCGGATCCAATCTTTGAGGTCAGCAATCCAAGTAAAATCATCATAAACGCCAGCGGGTGACCCGGTAATCAGCGCGGCTTCGACGTCGCTTGGGTCGGGTTGCTTTTGCCCGTCCAGAACTTGTACCACTTCGCAGCTGAGACTCGGGACATGAGGGGCCAGCAGAGCCTGCAGCATAGAAGGATAGGAAGCAAAATGCCCCCGAATGGGCTCCGGCGGGCGGCCAGTTTCAAAGATCGTCAGATGCATGGCCATAACTTAACCCCGTTAGAAGATAGTTTGCATGTAAAACATGGTTAGAAAAAGCTAACAAAGGCCAAATGATGCCGGATTAGGCACGTTTCCGCAGGCAGGGCGAAAAATGATCGCGTCTGTCCAGCTGTGGAACCGCTGTAGCGTTTTGAAACATCAATAAACTGTCAACCACGAATTTTTCCTCTTTCGCAACCAATCAATTCATGGCACATTGCTTGCTAACAGGATTATGACCTTCTTTTAGGTCCCCTGCATGCGAAATACTTTTTGGGCCCCGGCTGTTTAGCTGGGGCCTTTTTTCTTGTTTGATCAACAGCCGTCTTCAAACTGCTTTGCGGCTCGATTGGAAAGTCGCGACGCTATAAAGCGCGAGGCCTGCCCAGATGAGGGCGAACGTCACACCATGGGCAGGCGTGAAATGCTCACCCAAGGCAATGCCCGTACTGAATTGCAGTGTTGGGGCTAGATACTGCAACAGGCCCAACGTGGTAAGTTTAAGGCCTCGTGCACCAGTCGCAAACAAAATCAGCGGGATAGCTGTCGCAGGGCCTAAAAGAATCAATAATCCCATCATGCCGGCAGTGCCGCCCATTACAGGGCCACCGCTCTGAATGTGCCAGAAAATAACTGCGATAGCGGGCAGAAACAGGATGGCCGATTCCCAGAATAGACCTGCAGCTGGCTGCACCGGCGCAAGTTTGCGCACCAGCCCATAAAGCGCAAATGAAAACCCTAAGCCCAAAGCCACATAGGGAAATGCACCGACAAGGAAGGTCTGATTGAGTACGCCCAAGAGCGCCAAGGCCAACGCGCCAACCTGCCACTTGGTCAGTCGCTCTTTAAAGAAAGCTACGCCCATACAAACATTGATCAGCGGATTGATGAAATAGCCTAAGCTTGATTCCACAATCCGATCTTGGCCAACTGCCCAGACATAAAGCAGCCAATTACCGCCAATCAAAGCTGCAGATAGGGCCAACAGCCCTAAGGGTCTTGCCGGAATCCGCAATGAGGCAAGCCCGCCAAACATCAGAGCGGCAAGAAAGGCGCAGGGCAGGGTCCAAACAATCCGTTGGGCCGTAACTTCTAAAGGGGGGATTTTGGCAAATAGATGCAGAAAGGCCGGTAGCAGGCCCCACATGATATAAGCAGGCAATGCTGCCCAGAATGCTGGCGGCAGCTTTGTTCGTTCTAACGTTGTCATCTTTCCCCCTTCGCTGCCTAGCGTCACCCCGCCAAGCGCAAAGCAGAAGGGGTAAGGTCAGACTCTCTTATTTCGCTTCCGCCACAGTCAGCTTTTTCTCAAACGCCCCGCGCTCGACCAAAAGCTGGGCAATCTGGATGGCATTGAGGGCTGCACCCTTGCGCAAATTGTCTGCAACAACCCACATTGCCAAACCATTCTCGACAGTTGGGTCGGTACGGATACGCGACACATAGACCGGGAATTCACCGGCTGCTTCTACCGGGGTCATATAGCCACCGGCCTCACGTCGATCCATCACCACCACGCCTGGCGCTTCTTCCAAGGCTTCGCGGGCTTCATCATCACTGATGGGGTTTTCAAACTCGATGTGCACAGCTTCTGAGTGGCCTACAAATAC
>JAJTGP010000154.1 GCA_021299265.1 Hyphomonadaceae bacterium
CAGCAATCCCATAGTTCAAAAACAGACGCGAAGCATGATTGAGGATTTCCTCACGTCGAGCCGCACTCTTCAGCCGGGGGACAACGCCCGTCGCGCGTTGCGCCACCACGCGGTCAAGCTCGCTGGCTTTAGCAGCGTAAGCAGGATCTTTTGTACTTATCGACACTTTTCCTCTTGACCTCACAGAAATTTGCTCCATCCTATCACTGATAGGTTAGTAGTCCAGTCTGAAATTCTCCTCCCCAGTACGGCAAAAAATGACCAAACAAAAAAAACAAAAAAGCGACCTCCCCGAAAGGGGAGGTCAAAACCTTAAACTACGTCTTATCCTCATGGCTGGCGTTGCATTGATCTTATCAGCCTGTGGCAATGGGGGGGATAAGTCAAAGGCAGCTGAACCAGTCCTTGTTGAAATCAAGCGCGCGCAAAGCGTGAGTGAGCAAACCGAGATTGTGGCTACAGGATCCTTCCGGCGCGAAAAGGAAATTGACCTATCCTTCCGCATCAGTGGCGTTCTGCGGGAAGTTGGTTTCCGCGAAGGGCAATTGGTCGACAAAGGCAGTGTGGTCGCCAGCATTGACCCAACCCAAGTCGAAGCCCAAATCATTCAAGCGCAAGCCCAAGCCATGCAGGCGACGGCCGGGATAGGCCAAGCTGTCGAGCAGGCCCGTGCGGCAACTTCCTCCATTACATCGGCTCGGGCAGGGCAAGCGCAAGCCGAAGCCAATACCAGCCGCGCAGCTGCCGCCCTTGCGCAAGCACAAGCTGATCTTTCCAACGCAAAGCGTGACTATGATCGCGATGCGACGCTGGTCCAGAAGGGCTTTGTTTCAGAAGCGCGGCTAGATGCCCGCAAGACCCGTCTAGATGTTGCGGAAGCCACCCTTCGGTCGGCCGAAGCCGGGCTAAGCGCTGCGCGCCAAGGAACTCTTGCGGCAAACGCTGGGATCACCCAAGCACAAGCAGGCGCGGGGGCCGCGCAAGCTGGTGTTCAAGCCGCCTCTGGTAGAGCACGCGCGGCAGAGGCGGTTGTTTCTGCTGCCGCCTTTGACCGACGCTGGGCCAGACTAATCTCGCCCGTGCGCGGGATCGTGCTGACCCGCGCTGCAGAACCGGGCGAAATCACCGCACCTGGGCAACCAATCTTGACCGTCGCAGACGAGGATTCTCCACTGATCTTGCGCACACCGGTCTCGGACAAGGATGTCGCGCGGATCCAAGTCGGCGATTCTGTTGATGTCTATGTCTCGGCCTTAAGCAAGAATCTAAAAGGCGTTGTGACGCGCGTTGCAGAACGCGCTGACCCCCGCACCGGGGCCTTTGATGTTGACATTGCCGTTGAAGGTGGCGGCGAGGTGAAGACTGGTTTCTTTGCCGAGGCCCGCATCAAAGCCAAGACAAGTGCTGCACCTGTCGCGGCGAGCAATGAAGTCCTTGTGCCAACCGAGGCCCTGATCGGGGTGACGAATGGCAAAGCATCTCTTTACGTTCTGAACGGCGATCAGAAGACGGTACGCCTTGTGACTGTCGATTTCGTTCGCTTGGAAGGCAATCTGGCCTTGGTCCGTGGCATCGCCGCGGGCGTTGGCATTGTGACGTCCGGCGGGGCCTATGTGGGTGATAAGGTACTGGTGACGGTTGTTGAGGCAAAATCGTGATCACCAGATTCAATCCCGCCCGATTCACAGTCGAGCGTTGGCAATTCACCCTTCTGGCTTTTGCGTTGCTGGCATTGTTGGGTTTCAGCGCATTTCAGTCGATCCCCCGATCTGAAGACCCCCACTTTCCGATCCCCATTGTGATCACCAATGTGATCTTGCCGGGGGCTGATTCCAAAGACGTGGAAGAACTTCTTGTTAAGCCCATCGAAGATGTCGTGGATGGCTTGGACGACGTCAAAGAAGTGCGCAGTTTTGCCGCCGATGGCGTCGCCACGATCATTGTTGAGTTTGAGTGGAGCACCAATCCTGAACGCAAATATGATGAAGTGATCCGCGAAGTGAATGCCATCCGCAATACGCTCCCCAGCGGCATTGTAAGGTTGGAAACGCGCCGCGCCCGCACTACCGAAACCAATATCCTGCAAGTTGCTTTGGTCTCTGACCTCGTACCATGGAAGTCGATGGAGCGGATTGCCGATGACTTGCGCGAAGAGCTTGCTCGCTCGCCGGGAGTTCGCAAGTCCGAATATTGGGGCGCACCGCGAACTGAAGCGCGCGTCTCTATTGATGCCGGTAGGCTCGCCACCATGCAGCTTTCGCCAACCCAAGTTGCCGATGCCCTGCGCAATGCTGGAATCGACACACCGATTGGTGCCGTCCACGCTGGCGAGCGTCGGTTTAACGTCAAAACCAAGGGTGCCTATAAAAGCCTGGAACAGATCAAGGATGTGCCGGTATTTGCCAGCGGCAATCGCGTTGTTCGCGTGCGCGATGTTGCGGATGTGAGTTGGGATACAGCGGAAGCAAGCCATTTAACGTTCCTCAATGGCAAGCGCGCGATGTTCGTCACTGTTAAGCAACGCGACAATGTAGATGTTCAAAAAGTCCGCGATGGGCTGGAAACGCGATTGCAGGCGTTTGAGAAACGTCTCCCAGCCGGTGTGAAACTGGTGCGTACCTTTGATCAATCTTCCAACGTCAACCATCGCCTTGGCAATCTTTATCGCGACTTTGGCATTGCCTTAGGCCTTGTCCTGATCACCTTGCTGCCACTGGGTATTCGGGCGGGCTTTGTCGTTATGCTCTCCATTCCAATGTCCTTGTTGATTGGCATTTTCTGGCTCCAGACCGCCGGCTTTACCTTGAACCAATTATCGATCGCGGGCTTTGTGCTTTCCCTTGGTCTTTTGGTCGACGATTCCATTGTGGTGACGGAGAACATCGCCCGGCGGATGCGAGAGGGCGAAGATCGCGTGACGGCAGCCATAAATGGTACCGGCCAGATCGCGGTAGCGGTCCTGGGCTGTACCGCAACCTTGATGCTGGCATTCTTGCCGTTGTTGTTCTTGCCCGAAGGATCTGGCAAATTCATCCAATCCCTGCCTGTCACGGTTTTGTTGACCATTGCGGCATCCTTGTTTGTCTCCTTGACGGTCATCCCATTCTTGGCCAGCCGCATGCTGAACAAGCATGAGGACCCTGAAGGCAATCCACTCCTGCGACGCATCAACAGCGGCATCCATGACTTCTACACGCCAATCCTCCACAAAGGTCTGGCCAAGCCTTGGGTCACGCTCGGCATCATCTTTGCGATCTGCTTCACTTTTATACCCATCATCGGCATGATTGGACAAAGTTTGTTCCCTCCCGCCGGTGTTCCCCAGTTTTTGGTTCGGGTTGAGACGCCTGAAGGCACTTCCTTAGCATCCACCCAGAAGGCGATGAACTTTGCCGAGAACCGGCTAGAGGCGCGCAAGAAGAATGGCGAAGTCGACTGGTACATGTCCAATCTTGGACGCGGCAATCCCCAGATTTTCTACAATATCTTCCAACGTGAAACCGCGACCAATTATGCTGAAATCTTTGTCCAGAAAGAGCATTGGAAGGGGAAAAAGAGTGAGCAGTGGGTCGAGAAGCTGCGCAAGGATTTAGAGGGCTATCCAGGGGCCCGTTTCACCGTAGAGGTTTTCGTCAATGGTCCCCCCATTGAAGCCCCCATTGCGGTGCGTGTTTTTGGCGACGACATCAAAGAGCTTCAGCGGCTTTCTCGCCAAGTCATGACCCTGATGGAGAAGACCGAAGGGGTGCGCGATGTGGTCAACCCCTTGCGGCTCGATCGGCTCGATGTTGACCTCGGCATCAATGGTCAGAAGGCCGCGCTTCTGGGCATTCCGGCAGGCCTTGAGAAGCGGATCGCTCGGCTGGCTTTGGCCGGAGAGACCGCCGGGACTTTTCGTGACGATCGCGGCGATGATTTTCCCGTCGTGGTGAGATTGCCAAACCAAGGGCGCAATGTGGTCAGTGATCTTGAGAGGATCTATGTGCCGACGAGTGCTGGCGGATCAGCGCCTCTTGCCTCCTTTGCCGATCCAAGATTGGTCCCCACACCTGCTTCGATTACGCGGGTTGACCGTGAACGCGTCGTCACGCTGACGGCACAGACGTCAGATGGATTCTTGACTGCCGATGTAACGGCCGACCTTCTGGCCAAGGTCAATCGCGAGATCAAGATGCCTCCAGGTTTCCGCGTGGAGCTGGGCGGCCAAGCCGAAGCACAATCGGAGAGCTTCTCTGGTCTGGGCGTGGCAGCGATGATTGCGACCTTCGGCATTCTAGCCGTGCTGGTGCTGGAGTTTGGTAAGTTTAAGACAGCGATTGTGGTTGCAGGCATTATCCCCTTGGGCATCTTTGGTGCCGTGGCGGCTTTGGCTGTGACCGGCAATTCATTAAGCTTTACCGCCACCATCGGCATCATTGCTTTGATCGGAATCGAGATCAAGAATTCGATCCTCTTAGTCGACTTCACCGAGCAATTGCGACGCGAAGGTGTTGGTTTAATGGAAGCGATTGAGCGGGCAGGGGAAGTACGATTCTTACCCGTCCTTTTGACCAGCGTCACCGCCATTGGAGGTCTACTCCCCTTGGCCTTGGAGCAGTCCGGCCTCTATTCGCCCATGGCGATTGCCATCATTGGCGGTCTGATCAGTTCAACCTTCCTGTCGCGGATCGCCACGCCGGTGATGTATTATCTGACGGCACGCAAGGAAGAGGCAACCGCGCACTAGGCCTCGTAAATTCAAGCTCTTTAGCCTCATCCAACCTCTGTTGGGTGGGGCTTTTTTCTGTTTGCCTGTCAGAGGCACATCCGATTTGTTGACGAACTATACAATAAGACTTGACGCACCCCTTGGCCTCAGATTACTTATTGACGAATGTTATCATAAGACGGCGCAAAGCTGTCAGATCCAAAGGGGCAGGAACATGACTCGGCAGTTCTCCAGCATTCAACGCATTAGCTATTCAGCTTTGGCCTTTGCCTTAGCAGCAACCGCGACCAGCCCCGTTTGGGCGCAGGCGGCGGATGACAAGCCCGCGCTCGAAACCGTCGTCGTCGTCGCACAAAAGCGCGAACAGGCGGCTCAAGATGTTCCCATCGCGCTCTCGGTCTTCTCCGCCGCCGCTCTCGATCGGGCGCAAATCGAAGATGCGACCGATCTGCAATATTCCATCCCCAATGCCGTTCTAACTGGCAATGACCGCTACACGTTGCGCGGGATTGGCACCAATGCGCTCGGCTCGTCAGACCTTGGCGTGCAATCCTTCGTTAATGGTGCCGCGATCGGCTATCTGCCGCAGAATGAACTCTTTGACATGGCGCGCATCGAAGTGCTGCGCGGTCCACAAGGCACTTTATACGGGCGCAACACTACGGGCGGTGCTATCAATGTGATCACCCGCAAGCCCGGCCGGACCTTTGGCGGAGAGGCAAGCCTGCAACTGGGCAATTTCGACAGCGCCCGCGTCGGCTTGGCCTTTGACCTGCCATTCGGTGACAAAGTTGCGACCCGTTTTTCAGCCTATGGACTAAGCCGTGAGGGCTATACCGACAACCTCGCAACCGGCAATCAGATCGATGGCCGAAATCAATGGGCCTTCCGCTCGACAACCATTTTTGAGGTCAGCGAGCAGACCGACTTCACCTTGATGTTTGGCTATTATGACGAGGACAGCACACGTGCCCGCGAAGGCAAGCGCTTGTGCAAAGCCCATCCCGTTTTGGGCTGTGATCCCCGGCAATTAGGCTTTGACTCCCCAGATGCCAACACCACGATCTTGAACACCTTAGCGCGCTTCTTCACCCCCTTTCCAGCTGGCACCAACATATATGCTGGGGCACCTAATCCAACCGATCTGCGCAAAGTCGCTGCCGATACCGACCCAAGCTATCAGCTCGACCAGAGCTTCTTGACCCTTAATGGCGATCACCGCTTTGGCGATTTGACCCTTTCTGGTGTCTTGGCTTGGTCAAAAGGATCAACCGAGCAAAACACCGATTGGGACAATGCGGCACTGCCGTTCCGCTTCACCGCCCCCATCACCTATACGGCTGCTCGTGGGCGTACCATCACGACGAACCAATTGATCACAACCGACAGCTTCACCAGCAAAACCGAAACCCGTACCGCTGAACTTCGCCTCGCCTCAGACTATGAAGGCAAAATCAATTTCCTCATGGGCGCCTTCTATCTAGAGGGCGAAAGCTCTGGCGGGTTTGAGACGTGGCACCCCTCGATTGAAGCTTTCCAGAAGGTCAATGGGCGTCCAGAAGAAACCTGGCGGGTTTCGGCGCTCAGCCGCAATGGCAAGAACACCACCCAAGCCTTGTTCGGCGAGCTTTATGTGACGCTTGCCGACACCCTCCGCCTGACACTGGGTGCCCGTCAAACCGAGGAGAAGCGCTCAGGGGAATCCCGCTCCATCGTGCTGGCTCCACTGGGTCCTTGGGTCTTCTCAAGCTTTAAGGGCAGCAAGGCCACAGGCAAAATCGCGCTTGATTGGACGCCAGATCTCAGCTTCACCGATCAGACTTTGGTCTATGGCTCTGTTGCCACTGGCTATAAGGGCGGGGGCCTTAACAACTCCAATTCTGCCCCAACTTACGGCCCGGAAGAAGTGACCGCTTTCGAGATCGGGACAAAAAACAGCCTACAAAATGGCAAATTACAAGCCAATTTTGCGGGCTTCGTTTATGACTATTCTGGCCTGCAATTGGGCCAACGGATTAATGGGGGTGTCGTCACGAAAAACGCCGATGCCGACATTTGGGGCCTAGAAGCGGAATTACTCTACGCGCCCAGCAAGCCATGGTTGATTGATGCCAATCTCTCCTATTTGAATACGGAAATTGGCACCTTCCTCTCAGAAGACGCAGCCAATCCCGCGCAAAGCCTCACAGCGACAACCCCACCTGTCCAAGTCAATCTGGCGGGCAATGAGTTGCCCCATTCCCCAAAAGCCAAAGTCAAAGTGGGTGCGCAATATACCACACAGCCCTTTGCAGGGGGATGGACGTCGACCTTGCGGATGGATGCCCTGTGGCAGGACAAGTATTTTGCTCGCGAATATAATACGCCAACCGATGTAATTGATTCATGGGGAACCTTGGATGTGCAAGCCCGCTTGGATCGCGCTGACAAGGGTATCAGCATCCGCTTCTTTGTTAAGAATGTGACCGATGAGGATAATATCACCAATATCATCATCGAGGATGCATTGATTGGCCGCTATCGCAATGTACGCCTACTCGAACCACGAACCTTCGGTGTCATCTTGGAAAAGGCCTTTTAGGCGGGAAGGGGGCTATGTCCCACCTCCCGTGGACATAGCCCCGATTTGGATAAGGTCCCGGCATGGGGATAGATGTCGGGAACAAGAGTTCCTGCATCGACTTTGCGGCGATCAACATGACGAGCAACCAAGGCATATCCATGCTGGACAGGAGGATGCTCTCGGTGAAGGAGATCATCGTGAGGGTGGCCAAGGCGCTGAGCGCAAACAGGGCACCCGGTCCCCCTTTTCGCAATCCGATCAAAGCTGCCAACCATGCCAAGACCATGCAGGCGGTCAACAGCATTAAGCCCGGCGTGCCAAGTTGCAAGGTCGCATCTAACCAAGACGAGTGCGCATTTTGCGGGTAAAAGCCCGTGCCATCGGCGATCCATTGATACGGCCCAGCGACCGAGGTTTGATCTTCCCAGACGGCATGAAAGCCATAGCCGGTCGTCGGCCTTTTGCTTGCCACATATTCAACTTCCCGCCAGACCTCTGTCCGTCCGGTAAAATCTGGGGTTCGGCCGAGCAGGCGGAAGACAAGCTCTTTTCCTTGTGTCAGGCCGTAGATCGCCACACAGCCAACCACAATTGACGTCCATAGGGTTGCAATGGCAATCCGCAAATCCTTCTGGACGAGCCAACCAACCGACAACACCGCAATGCCCATTAAACTCATGAGAATGGCAGTCTTTCCCGTGGTGCCAATAATGGCCAGGAGCGACAGCGGCACCAGAAACAGACATGGCCAATATTTTCGATTGGACAGGACAAGGGCTAAGGACGCCAGAATGAGCAGAGCGGCATACATGCCCATGGCTTGCTTTTCACCCCAAACGCCAGACCAAGCCCCTTGGAGAATGTCGGTCATCTGACCAATCGATGGCACTGCAACCGCCAAGATCACCGACACGATCATCAGGCTGCCAATCGACAGCGTCAGGCGCGCTAGGATTTCTTCCCACGTCAAATGACCCGCGATTGCGCAGGCCCCAAGGAAGCTGCAGGTCATGAAGGTGGATGCCCGCAGCGTGTCGACAGGGTTAGCCGTCCAAGTCGACGACACATAGGCCCAAAGGCAGAGGGCCATGAAGGGGAAAATGCCCAAGGCGATTGCTGCCGTTCTCAATTGTTTTGTGAGTGCCAAGCCTAGGCCAAGAATAGACCCAATCGCCCAGACAAACCCGAGCCTTGGCAAAGGTCCACCATTCAGCTTGATCGGCACACTCACAAATACCTGCAAGTGGATCAGAAAGAATAGCACCACACAGGCATCGCGGATCAAGCGTTGCAGCTCGGCCGGAATTAGGAAGGCAATTGCCTCATGCGTTTGTCCTTGGGCATAACGATATGAGTCAGACATCCGGGGCGACTTTGCAAAAAGGCGGAGAGCGCAACAATATTAAAGATCAAATTTTCTAACATTGCCTGTTCAACACGCACTTAAGTATTTTTGTGATGAACATTTAGTAAATCCAACTAGTCTTCCATGCGATGTGGACGAAACTTTGCGCCAAGTCACGGCAGGGGGTGATCGGCCTGATAGATACGCTTCTTGGTGGCAGAGGGGTCAGGGGGCAAGCAACTCAGCTGCCGCATCTTTAAGGTGGATATCAGAACCCTCTCGCCCCAAGATGCGCTTAGGTCGATTCTGGACCCTTGCGCCATAAATGCTGACGCTCTTGCGTCACGCGGAGACTGGCCAGGATCATATCCACCACCATGTCTTCCAGAAGATCAATGTCACAGCCTGTTCGGTCCAAATAGGCACCGCCTGCGCCGGTGATCCCGAGGCCAACTTCCACCATCATCCGCGCCAAAGGCGCACTCAGCGCTTTATCCGCATTAATGCGGCTCAAGAGGTAATCGATCGCTTGCTGCCGGCCGATCAGCTCAATCTCGCCCATAGCTTCGGCAATGGCGGGCTCTCCCATCAAGCGCTCAATCAAGACGCCTTTGGCTGCAACTTGGTCGAGATAGGCCCGCGTGGTGGCGCGCACCATGGTTTCAAGATCTGTGGCGGTTTCCGCCGCCTTAATTTGTTGAATCTGATAGGCGCGATTCTCGCGCATCAGAAGCGCTTGCAGCAAGAGATTCCGGCTTGGGAAATAATTATAGACCAGCGCTTTGGAAATTTGAGCTTCGCGACCGACGCGTTCCATCGACACCGCGCTGACGCCTTCAGTCGTCACAAGCTGAGCGGTCACATCGAGGATCAGATCTCGACGCGCCTCGGGTACCATGCGGGTCCGACGATGGGGTAGTGGCGGCACGATCTCTCTCTTTGGCTATAGCAGATGTTTCATACTCCATCACCGTTTCGCCGCAAGCAATCTCTATGTGATTGGTCATGATGGGGCTTCCAACGCGCCCTGTCATCCCTGTCGCCACGTGAGCTGCGAGCGGGGACCCCTATGGCCTTTGCTTGCCCCCTGAGAGGGGGAGAGGAGAGCAACACCAATAGCCCCGCGAGGAAAACCTCCGGGGGGATGGACCGGCTGCCCGGTGAAGGGCGAGGGGGCCGGGGCGCAGGGTTTGCGCCAAATGAGGTGGGCCAGATTAACGGACTGGCCCGGAATACGACGCTGACCATGCGCCCCGGCTAGATAAGTCTGTACGCCCAAGAGTGGGTAACGAGCCCACCGCAGGTGGTTTGGTATCCTCCGCCTCGTACGTAAAGGCCCCAGATCATGCCCTTTCCATC
>JAJTGP010000075.1 GCA_021299265.1 Hyphomonadaceae bacterium
AGCTTGACGGTGACCTTGCCAATCATCGACTTGCGATTGGTCGCTGGTGCGGGCACCGCGGTGGCTTCGCCTGCTGCAGATGTCTATTTGGGTACCACCGACGTGCTCGATACCGCAGCCAATGCCGCAACCGTTCGTGACAGAATCGCGGCTTCACTGGAATATGTGAACTCGGAGTTGGCGCGTCTTGGGGCTTCTGCCAAGCGGATTGAAAATCATGAGATTTTCGTCGGCAAGCTGCAAGACAGCATCAAGGGCGGGATTGGTAATCTGGTTGACGCCGACCTTGCGGTGGAATCGGCACGCTTGCAAGCGGCTCAAGTTAAGCAACAATTGGGCACACAAGCTCTGTCGATTGCAAACCAAGCCCCACAAAGCATCCTGAGCTTGTTCCGTCAGTAAGCGGTTGATTTAGATCGTATTTTACCGATCAATCAATTCCAATTGATCGGAACACGCCCTAAGCTCGGTTCAGGCAGGGCGTACGAAACTGTCGAGCACTTTCTTTTCGCCAGATTTTTCAAACTGAATGGTCAATTTAGACCCTTCAACATGACGTACTGCGCCATAGCCAAATTTATCGTGGAAAATGCGTTGGCCGACGGCATAGGTGGCATCCTTGGCCCCGGTGCGCGCCAGAAGCTTTGCTTCGCCATCAATGATGGGCCCACCAAACCCTTTTGCCATGCTAGGCGTCAGCTTGCTTAATGCCGCTGCAGCCTGCGCGCGCTTCCAGCCCGGGCTTTCATAGCCCGTGCCAAAGCCATCGCCGGGTTGGGTTGAAAGCGGGCCATAGGCAGCAAAGCGCTCAGCTGCGCCACCTGTACCTTGATTGAAATAGCCGGTGTCTGAAACCGCATCGACATGGCCATCAGGAAGTTCATCGACAAATCGGCTGGGTAGGACACTGTTCCATCTGCCATAAATCTGGCGATTAGCGGCAAAGCTGATGCGCGCACTTTCCCGCGCCCGCGTGATGCCGACATAAGCAAGGCGACGCTCTTCTTCTAAGGCTTTGTCACCTTTTTCATCCAAAGCGCGTCTCGACGGAAACACTTCTTCTTCCCATCCAGGCAGGAAGACCAAAGGCCACTCAAGACCCTTTGCCGCATGTAGCGTCAGAATTTGTACCGCATCGCCATCTTCGGTGCGGTCGAGGTCCATTACCAATTCGATGTGTTCCAGATAGGCCGCCAGCGTACCGAACTCGCCCATTGAGCGGACCAATTCCTTCAAATTGTCGAGCTTGGAGACCGACTGGGGATTTTTGTCGGCTTTCAACATGTCGGTATAGCCGCTCTCATCCAGAATAAGCTCAGCCAATTCCGTGTGTGGTAATTCCAGCGCCTTTTTGCGCCAATGCTCTAGCTGATGGATGAAACGGGTGAGACCCGTGCGTGCAGGCCCCTTCAATTCATCACTTCCCAATAATTGGCTCGCCATGGTGAACAACGGAACGCCAGCTAAACGCGCGGCAGTGCCCAAGCGCTGCACACTCGTATCGCCAATCCCACGCTTGGGCACATTGACGATCCGCTCAAACGCTAAATCATCATCCAGAGACCGGATCAGGCGCAAATAAGCATGTGCATCGCGAATTTCCGCCCGTTCAAAAAAGCGCGGCCCGCCAATGACTTTATAGGGGATCTGCAACATCAAGAAGCGCTCTTCAAATGCGCGCATCTGCCACGACGCACGCACCAAGACGGCACTTTCATCATACCGGCGACCAGTGCGACGCCACTGCTCAATATCATCCGCGATCAAACGCGCTTCGGCTTCCCCGTCCCAAATGCCGCGCACAAGTACGCGGTCGCCGTCTGGAATGTCGGTCCAAAGCGTCTTTCCAAGGCGATTCTTGTTGCTGGCGATCAGATAGCTGGCTGCGGCTAGAATATGAGGCGTTGATCGGTAATTGCGTTCTAGCCGGACGATTTTCGTCCCAGGAAAGTCATGCTCAAACCGCAGAATATTGTCGACTTCCGCTCCACGCCAGCCGTAAATCGACTGATCATCGTCCCCAACAACGCAGATATTCTTGCGCTTGCGTGCCAAGAGGCGCAACCATAAATATTGAGCGACATTGGTATCCTGATACTCGTCGACCAGAATATATTTGAAGCGGTCGTGATATTCCGCCAGCAGGTCGGGCTCTTTCAAGAAAAGACTGATCGTCTCCAGCAAGAGATCACCGAAATCGACGCAATTGAGCACTTTGAGGCGGGATTGGTACAGCGCATAGAGCTTCGCCCCCTTGCCATTGGCAAACAGAAAAGACTCGTCGGCTGGCACTTTATCGGGCGTCAACGCACGGTTCTTCCAGCCATCAATTAAGCTCGCGAGGAAGCGCGGCGTCCAGCGCTTTTGGTCGATGTTTTCCGCGTCAATCACCTGCTTCATCAAGCGGATTTGATCATCGGTATCGAGAACGGTGAAACTGGGCTTGAGGCCGACCAATTCTGCATGGCGGCGCAAGATCATCGCACTGGTTGAGTGGAAAGTGCCCAGCCAACGTAGACCCTCAGCCGCCGGCCCAATGAGAAGCTGGGTGCGATCGCGCATTTCGCGTGCCGCTTTATTCGTAAAGGTTACCGAAAGAATTTCCCAAGGCTTTGCCCGCCCAGTCACCAACAATTGCGCCAATCGCGATGTCAACACCTTGGTTTTACCTGTACCTGCCCCTGATAACACCAGCACGGGCCCATCCAGCGCCTCGACGGCCTCGCGTTGTTGCTCGTTGAGGCCCACCATCCACGGGTGATCAAGCCCGCCTGCAGGCCCAACCATAGTGCCTGGCGCACGCGCCATCGCACGTTGAGAAATCGTCAAGGCTGGCTGGGGAGAATTGGGCTCACTGGACATGGCGTTGATTCGCTAAGATAAGAACGATAAGCGAACATAGGGACTAATTGTGCGCTTGTCGCGTAGTTCACGCAATCGCGCCTGCGTGAAGCGCAAGGCCACTGTTTTGCCGCAAAATGGAT